>JAJZJU010000109.1 GCA_021809895.1 bacterium | reverse complement strand
TGATGCCCGCCCCCTGATACCGATCCAAGAGCCCGGTCAGGATCATCAAGCCGCCGGCCATCAGCCGGGCTCGCCGAGGGCTGAGCCCACTCTGGTCGGCCAGCTCCTGGCTGGAGCGGCTCAACACCAGCTCCAGCGCATCGTCAACCTGGGCGCGAGTGAGGAATTGCCACGGGGCACCTGTCTCCGGCCTCAATCCTTCGCCGCTTCCCTCGCCTGATGGAGCGCGGATGCCCAACAGGACCGGGACGTTGGACGCGGTGCCACCGGTCGCCAGCAGTTGGTTCGACGGCGCCGGCCGGGGCGCCCCCTCCAGCATCATCGAGACCCTGGCGGCGGCGTGGGCCTGCTGCTGGCTGGTGGGTGGGTCAGAGGCGTGGACCAGCGTCAGCAACTGATCCGATCCCAACTTCAGGCTGACCCCTCGCTGCGGCCTGGTGCCGCTCCCCCGAACCACCTCGGTGCTGCCTCCCCCCACGTCCGCCACCGTGGCCGGCTCTCCCGCCTGCACCTTGAAGGCGGTGGCTCCCAGGTAGCTCAGGCGGGCCTCTGCCTCGCCGGTCAGCACCCGGAGGGTCTGCCCGGTCCTGGTCAGGATGGACGACACCAACTCCTGGGAGTCGGAGGAGTTGCGCACGGCCTCGGTCGCCACCATCCCCATCGCCTGGGCCCCGTTGCCTCTGGCCATCTCGAACATCGTCGACACCATCTCGGTCACAGTCGCTATGAGCGCTTCGCCCAGTCGGCCTCGGGACGCCACCTCATGGCCGAGGTTGACCATCTCGACCGAGTGCAGCCGCTCGGTCAGACCAGCAGGCTCAAGAGTCGCCACCAGAAGGTGGACGGTGTTGGAGCCGACGTCAAGTGCCGCCAAGCGCTGGCTCAGAGCTGTTCGTCCTCGTCTTCGGTCGGTTCCAACCTCACCAGCACGTCTCCCCGCGGGCTCACCCGCACGTCGAAATGGCGGACGAAGATCGCGTCGGAGATCGGGGAGATGCCAGTCCTGACATCGTAGGGCTCGCCATCCAGGGGGCAGGTGACCACATACCCGCGCAGTTTGCCTTCGCCGATCGAGCCGCCACTGGCACAGGCGTTCTCGAGGGCGTGGTACACCCCCTCGGTGTTGAACACGGCGATCTCGACTCCATCAGCGTCGACCACAGTGCCGCTGCCGGCGGGAATGTCAGCTGCCTTGCAAACAGGGACGAAGTCGGCCAACGCCGCGATTATGCCGAATTTCACCGACCTCGCACCGGACTCGCTCCCCGCTCGAGCTCGTCCCGGGACCGGCGACAAGCTCAGGAAGCCGCCCCAGCTCGGTTGGGAATCGGCTCAAGCACTCTCGTCGGCGAACGGCACCAGGGGCTCGATGGCTAATGGAGCTGACCGGTCTTCGGAGCTGATTCGCCACGGTCCGAGTTCGACAATCTGCGATCATTGAGCACATGGACGACCTTGAGCTCACCGCCCGGGTGCGCGGCCTGGTGGAGGCGGGTCCCGGCGCGGACAGTATCTCGGTGACCCAACCGACTCCCGAAGAGGTCGTGGTGCAGGCGCACCCATCCTCTAACTATGTGGTGGTGCTCACTCCTCGCCTCCGGCGCGAGGTGGAGGAGGCGCTCAGAAGTTGGCTCCCCGGGCTGGCTCGGGTGAGGTTCGACCCCCATCACTGATAGGTCACCAGGAACGGGAGCTGAGAGCGGTGCCCGCGAGGCGGACCTGCCGACCACTGATGAAGAGCTGATGGGCCCAGTCCAGGCAGCCGAGCGGCTCGGAGTGAGGCCACAGTTGATAATCAACTGGATCCGTGAGGGAAGAGCCCATCCCCGGGCTGTCGACAGCCTGGGGCGACTTCGTTTCACCAATCAAGATATCGAGGAGCTCCGAGCTGGGCTCGGCCGTCGGCGCGGGACTCCCAAGCCCTGAACTCCTTTCCAGGACCAAGAAGGGCCCTGAACCAAGCTGAGGAGGCAAGCACGTGCAAGCACAGGCCATCGAGAGCGATGTCACCAAGATCCAGGCCGACTGCCTGATAGTCCCGTACCTCCAGGGAGAGGTACTGGGGGAGCGAGCCAACCTGATCGACCGGGCCATGGGCGGGGTTTGGGCAGGGATGGTGGAGACCGGTGAGGTCACTCGGAACTTTCCTGAGCGCAAGTTGGTCGCCACCCTGGGCAGGCTGGCCTCCCCCAGAGTTCTGTTCCTCTCGCTAGGCAAAGCCGACCAGCTCGACGGCTACCGCCTCCGCAATGCCCTCCAGTTCGCAGCGCGGGACCTGAGGCGGTTCTGTAGCCGGGTAGCGGTCGTGGTCGATGCCTCAGTTCGCGATGCCCTGGCTGCTCCAGTGACCGGCCAGGCGTCCCAATCCCCGGCGCGGGCGATCGCGGAGGGCGTCGGGCTAGGCAACTATCACCTGGGCGAGTTCAAAAAGTCCGAGTCGACCGCTCAGATCGCGGAGCTGCTGGTGGTCGGGCTCGGCAGCGGTTCCGACCTGGCCGGGGCATTGGCCGCCGGTGCTCGGCTCGCGGACGCGACCAATGCCACCCGCGTACTCCAGTGGCGGCCGAGCAACCACCTGAACCCCGCGGACTTCGTTCAGGAGGCCGAAAGGGTGGCCAAGGCAGGTGGTCTCAGCTTGAAGGTGATTGAGCGCCCCGAGATGGAGAAGCTGGGGATGGGCGCACTTCTGGCGGTGGCACGAGGTTCGCACCAACCGCCAAAACTGATCATGCTGCGCTACAAGCCGCGGTCCTCTGACCGCAGTGGCAGGGTTCTAGCGCTGGTGGGCAAGGGCATCACTTTCGACACCGGCGGGATCTCGCTCAAGCCCAATCCAGGGATGGTGACGATGAAGTCGGACATGAGTGGGGCCGCCGCGGTGCTCCAAGCCATAGGGGTGATGGCCAAGACGGAGCCCCACATCGAGGTGATGGCTGTGGCGCCTCTGACGGAGAACATGCCGGGCGGCGGTGCCACCAAGCCAGGAGACGTTGTGACGGCGATGAATGGTAAGACCATCGAGATCAATAACACCGATGCTGAGGGTCGGCTGGTGCTGGCGGACGCCCTCTGCTACGCGGTCAGCCAGGGGGCCACCCACCTGGTCGATGTCGCCACCCTGACCGGAGCGGTCTCGATAGCCCTCGGGCATCCAGTCACCGCCGCGATGGGCAACAGTCCCGAGCTGGTCGCCGCTGTTCGAGCCGCCGCCGTGGAGGCGGGGGAGCGGGTGTGGGAATTGCCACTGCTGCCCGAGCACGACGTGGCCTTGACCTGCGACATCGCCGATGTGCGAAACACCGCCGGGATTCCGGCGGCGGGCACCATCAATGGCGCCGTCTTCATCCGCGAGTTCGTCTCCGACCACCCCTGGGTTCACCTGGACATCGCCGCCTCCTCCTACCATGCCGAGCCGCTGCTCGTGGGTGTGGTGCCGAAGGGCCCGACCGGGGTGATGACCAGGACTCTTGCGCACCTGCCATTTCATCTCGGATAGGGCCCAGGGACAGGCGATAGCTCCACCGCTTCTGCAGGTGTTTGCTCGAGCAGGCGGGTGAGGTAACTCGTCGGAAGACAAAGGCCATCCGGCCTCCGTTGGTCTGTTGGCGTACCGACATATCTGCCGATGAGGTCATGCTGGATTCACGCCCTGCCGCGTCAGGCTCGACCCGGGACCGTCGCCGGGGCGCGCCGCGGCGCACAGCCGTGGCGCACATCGGGAACTTCAGGAGCAAGCCCATGGCCATCCTCGGGACCATGCGCAAGAGAGCGCACGCATCCATTGTTGGATTTTTCTGCCTGGTCGTGGGGCTTCTTCTGACGATCGTCGGGGCCTCGTCGGTTTTGGCTGCCCAGCCACCCATCGGGCTGGGAACCGCCACGCCCTTTGCGGTACTGGCCGGATCTGGAATCACCAACACCGGCGCCACTGGGATCACCGGCGATGTGGGGCTCAGTCCTGGGAGCTCGATCACCGGGTTCTCCACAGCGGTGTTGAGCGGGACCCAGTATGTCGACGACCCCACCGCGGTACAGGCGAAGCTGGATCTGACCACCGCTTACAACGACGCCGCCTCGGCCCCCTCCACGTCCAATCTGACCGGCCAGGATCTGGGGGCCATGAACCTGAGTCCGGGCGTGTACACGTTCTCATCATCGGCGCAGCTGACCGGAGCGCTCACCTTGAGCGGCAATGGAGTCTTTATCTTCCAGATCGCGAGCACGCTGACCACGGGCACTGGCGCCACGGTCCTGCTCGCCAACGGCGCCCAGGCGTGCAATGTCTTCTGGCAGGTTGGCAGCTCTGCCACCTTGGGGACCGCCACCCAGATGGTCGGCACCTTGATGGCACTGACCAGCATCTCGTTGGACACCGGCGCCAACATCCTCGACGGGCGGGCGCTGGCGCAGGACGGTGCGGTGACCCTGCAGGCCAATCAGATCACAGCACCCTCCACCTGCGCCGCTCCCGCGAGCGCTCCGACTCCAAGCCCCACTGTGACCCCTGCGGTCACACCGAGTCCCAGCCCAAGTGCGACTCCCGTGCTCACGCCAACTCCCGCTGTTACCGCAACCGCGAGCCCGACTCCGCCAGTGGCGATTGCGGTTCCCGACACCGGCACTGGCACCGGGAGCCCTCCGGCCGGGTTGGTGCTCCTCCTCGGTGGGCTCGTCTTAGTGTTGGTCGGTTCGGGACTGGCCTTGGGTCGTGACCCGCGTCGCCGTCGCCGTGGGTAATCGCCCGAAGCTATCGCACCCGGGATGGCGGCCTATGTCGGCCCCTCGCCCTGGGATCCCGGCAACCCGAACTCGGGCCCTGACGCCGTGGGGAGTCGCCGGAGCCGTCCTTTTCTCTCCAGGCGAAGGCAGTGCGCCAGCACCGTCTTGGCCGCGGCCTCCCATACCTCCCGTGGATATTCCGCATAAAGCTCCGCAACCAGATCCTGAGGCCGGGCCGGCTTTCGGCGCAGCACCTCCAGGATCTGCCCCTCACGTTCAAGACGGTGCCTGAGCAGAGCCAGCAGGGCCGGAGCGGGGTCATCGATGGGGTCGCCATGGCCGGGCAGAAGCCGGTTCGGCGCCAGCTTCAGAACCTTCTCTAGGGAGGTCAGGTACTCATCCATGTCGCCATCCGGCGGCCAGATCACGCTGGTGGTTCCCGACAGCACATGGTCCCCAGTGAACATGACCCCATCCCTGCTTGCGTATAGGCAGATGTGGTCGGAGGCATGCCCCGGGGTGTGGACAACCGCCAGCTCGAACTGTCCGGCCAAAACCCGATCTCCATCGTGGAGGGGCAGATCGGACATCGCCTCGCGGCGGGTGTGAAAGAGCGCCAGGGGCGCGCCGATTCGCTGGCTCAGCTCACGAGCTCCCTCCACATGGTCCTCATGGTGATGGGTGCAGATCAAGGCCGACACCCGGCCCATCTGAGCCGCCACCGCCACGATCTTGTCCATGTGCTCCTCTTGGAGCGGGCCGGGGTCTATGACCACTACCTCTCCCCGGCCGTAGACCCACGTGTTGGTGCCAGGGCCGGTGAGCGGGCCCGGGTTGGCAGCTCGGCACAGCACGATCTGGCCAGAGTCCACCCCTACTCCCGCTCCAATCGGAGGGACAAAAGGGCTGCGGCTTCTGGCTGTCGGACCCGGCTCAGTCCGTGCCAGCCATCCGGATTCGGAGGGTAGACGGAGGAATTGGCTCCCCTCATGAGCCTCCGGGAGAGACGCCCTTGGATCCGCCTCTTCTCCTTCCGAGCCATATCGCGGCACCACCTCTTGTCCCCGATTCGTCGGGCCGAGTCCCTGAGCATTCGTTCAGCGCGGCGACCGCTCCTTCAACCTGGACACGTCCAGGCCGGGATAATTCTCCTCGGTCACATCCTCCAAGAGCGGTTGGATTGTGGCCACCGTGGCATGCCGCGCAAGTTCCATGGCTACTTCCACCGACCGGGCCTGGGCCACCTGGCGCAGCACCGCACGAGTCGGAGGAAGCATCTGGCACAGACCAAGCTCCGCATCTTCCAGCGCGTTCGTGGGATCCACCCAGCGCAAGGAGACATGTTCTCCCAGTGGGTCTGGCTGAGCAACCTGCCCAGGGGGGAGTCGGGACAGGAAGAATCGGGTGTCGAAACGCCTTGGCACCCCAGCTGGGGTGATCCAGTGGGCACAGAAGACCAGTCCTTCCAGGTCTGGCTCAAGACCCGCATCCACCAGCCCCGCCCGGAACGACTCGGCATGCCCTGACCGCACCACGGTGCGTAACTCAGTGAGGCGCCGCAGGTCCTCAGCGGTGGCCGGGCTGCCGTCGCCGCGCCGGGCGAGGAGGATTCCGGTCTCTTCAAAGGTCTCTCGCACCCCTGCCAGCCGGGTGGCAAGTGATGCGCGCGGATCGGGGTCACCGTCAGACGGCAGATGAATGACATTGGCCCAGCCCGGATCTAAATCCGCCACGTCGACAGAACCGCCTGGGAACACCTGCGTGCCCGGGGCGAACTTGGCCTGGCTAGGACGCTCCAGCAAAAGTACGGCCGGGGCCCCGCCGCTGCGCACGGGAGCAGCCAGCAGCACCACTGTGGCGGCGTCCTTCATCACCTGTGCAGAAGTGGAGGGCATGACCAGGTGTCAGAGGGGAGTCGACCCTCGCTCCGAGAAGCTGAGGATCTGGCGCGGGTGCACCAGCGCGAATGGGCGCTGAACTGTCACCCGTTCGTGGGTCAGGGCTGGGAGCCAGACAGCGTTCAAGTTGCGCACCGCCAGGAAGTCGTCCACGCTGCGCTCCAGAGTCTCGCGCAGGCTGAGGCGAGGCTCTAGGAACACCTCGCAAACCAAGGAGAAGGTGTCTATGGTCAAGGCGACCTGGTGGGCCACCTTCTGTTCCATGAGTGCGCGCCGCCCGCCAAGGTCGGTGTTGCCTTCGCCGCTCGGCGCGATGATGAGGATGGAGCGCTTGGACACCATCGCCGACTCTTCAACGGTGCTGATGACCGGATAGGTGCTGGCCAACGGGTCCAGCGTCAGCTGGCGCACCTCCAGATACTCCGTCATCCGATTGACCGCGTCCGTGAGCCGGAGCGGGGGTACCACCTCGATCTCCCCGGTCAACTTCAGGAAGGAGCTGAAGAGCTCGATCCGCTCCCAGTTCTCCACGAGGCCGCAGTATACGGTAGTGCTCACCGCACCAGGAAGGCCTTCGCGCTCGATTACGGAGCAACGCGCCATTGGCTGAGCAGCGCCTGGTCGGGCGCCGGCTCACCTGGCGCCTCAGCGCTGCGGGACTGGACTACCAGGTCCACTGCTACACCCGAGTGACCAGCACCCAGGACCTCGCCCTCCGGGCTTCGGCCGCCGGAGCGCCGGAGCGCTCTCTGTTCCTGGCGGATGTTCAGGAGGCGGGCCGGGGCCGTCAGGGACGCAGTTGGCTGGCTCCCTCTGGGACCTCCGTGATGTTCTCGGTCGTCTGGCGGCCCCCGCGCCTGGACTGGGCGCGAAGCAGCCTGTCTCTGGCGGCCGGCCTCGCGGTCGCCGAGGGTATCGAGATGTCCGGCGGGCCCCGCACCGAACTGAAGTGGCCGAACGACTGTCTGATCCAGGGGCGCAAGGTGGCTGGGATCCTTATCGAAGCCGGGACGGGTTCCGCCTCCAAGTCGGCCCCGGTGGTGGTGGGGGTGGGGTGCAACGTTGCCTGGCGTGGGCTCGCAGCGTCAGATCGTCCTGCCAGCCACGCGACGGCTCTAGATCTCGAGGG
>JAJZJU010000108.1 GCA_021809895.1 bacterium | reverse complement strand
ATACGTGGAGGCCGCGCTGTCCGCGCAGGGACGCCGGCTGCTGGTGGTGGATCCCGCCAAGGGCGACGACGACCTGGTCCGGGACGTGCCCGAGATCCTCACCTCACTGTGCGCCCGCCTCTACGGCCGCCGGCCAGCGAAGAATCGGGCAGCGCGAATAGCCGCTGCGGTGACCGCGATGGGATGCGACCAATGACCACAATGGCGTGTGCAGATGCCGGCGTCATAGTGGAGGCCCGCACCGTCAAAGAAGCGGCGAGGATCGCCGCTGGCACCGGGGGCGTGCATCTACTGGCCAAAGAGCAGGGCAAGCTCTCGCGCCGGGTGAGGCTCACCGGCGAGTTCGAGTCTCACCGGGCGGCGGTCGAGGCCGTCACGGTCTTGTTCGGTCTCTTCACCGACGACGGCGTCCCGGCGCCCTCTGGCTGGACCGTGACGGGGGCAAGCTTTGAGGTGCAGTGGCCCAGGGAACCTCCCCTGGTGCGGTCGCACTTCGGGGCCAGACGGTATGCGCACAACTGGGCGCTGGCCCAGGTGAAAGCCGACATGGACGCGAAGCAGGCCGATCCGGAGCACCAGTCGGTGCCCTGGACGCTAGAGGCTCTGCGCCAGCGCTGGAACCAGGTCAAAGGCGAGGTGGCCCCGTGGTGGGCCGAGAACTCGAAGGAGTGCTATGCCTCGGGAATCGCGGATCTGGTGCAGGCGCTGGCGAACTGGTCGATGTCCAAGCAAGGCAAGCGCAAGGGGCGCAAGGTCGGGTTTCCCAAGTTCAAGTCCCGCAATCGCGATCAACCACGAGTGCGTTTCAGCACCGGGACGATGCGCTTCGAGCCCGACCGCAGGACCATTGTGGTCCCGGTCATCGGCCCGCTGCGCTCAAAGGAGAACACCCGCCGGGTCGAGCGCCACCTTGCCAAGGGCAACGCCCGACTCATCTCCATGACTCTTTCCGAGCGATGGGGACGGCTGTTCGTGGCGGTGAACTATGCGGTGCGGACCAAGGTCGTGAGTCCTTCCCGGGCTCCGGTGCGGCCGGGGTCGAGAGCCGGAGTCGATCTCGGGATGAGAGATCTCGCCACCGTCGCTGACACCCAGGGCGTCATCACCATCTTCCCCAACCCCACGCCCCTGCGAGCCAGCCTGGCTGAGCGGCGCCGGACGGGGAAGCAGCTTTGCAGGTGCATCCCCGGATCTCGCGGTCATCGGGCGGCGAAAGCCAAGCTCGCCCATCTCGATCGCAGGTGCGTCAACCTGCGCCTGGAGTCCCACCACCAGTTCACGCGTTGGCTGGTGGACACCTACAGCGAGGTCGTGGTCGAAGATCTCGATCTCGCCGCCATGAAAGCCAGCATGGGGAGAAGGGCATTCCGTCGCTCGGTCAGCGACACGGCCTTGGGTCAGATCCGACCCATGCTCGCCTACAAGGTCGAGCGAGTCGGGTCGAAGCTCGGCGTCGCTGATCGTTGGTTCCCCTCCAGCCAGGTACACCACGGCTGTGGTTGCCGACTGGTCGCGAAGCACAAGCTCGACAAGATGCTGATGTGTGCTTTCACTGGGGAACTGATCGACAGGGATGGCAACGCGGCCCAAAACCTCCGCGACTGGCCGGACCATGCCAGTTGTGGCTCAGTTGGAGCCACGGCCCCGTTCGTTCTCGGGCCATCTCCGGATGGTACAGGCGACGGCTCGGATGCTCGGACGACCGGGCACCTGGGGAGTGGACGTAAGACCGGCGCTTCGGCGCGGGCGGTTCGCGGTGAGGCCAGAACCGAACCCAGCCATGGGGGAGGAACCCCGCAAGGGGTGCCACAGCCGTGGGCTTCCCAGAGTTCACTCAGATGCAGTGGCAACGGCAGTAGCCGGTTGTGATGGAGCTGAACATGGTCGAGGCGATCGGCCGTGGCCTGGGGCAGATCCTGGAGCAGGACCCCCACTCGCTGCTGCTGGGGGAGGATATCGGTGTCAACGGAGGCGTCTTCCGTGCCACCGCGGGTTTGCAGCAACGTTTCGGGGACGGCAGGGTGGTGGACACCCCGCTGGCCGAGGCCGGGTTCGTGGGGGCCGCGATCGGCATGAGCATGGTCGGCCTGCATCCCATCGTCGAGATCCAGTTCGACAGCTTCGTCTATCCCGCGCTGCAACAGCTGATCGCGCATGCGGGTCGCTATCGCTGGCGCACCGCCGGCGCCCAGGGGCTGCCCATGGTGCTGCGACTGCCCTACGGGGGCGGGACCAAGGCGCCCGAGCTGCACTCCGACTCGCCGGAGACCATCTTCAGCCACGTGCCCGGCCTGAGGGTGGTGGTTCCGGCAGATCCCCTGGGTGCGGGGGAGCTCCTGCTGGCGGCAGCCGCCTGTGGCGATCCGGTGATCTTCATGGAGCCCAAGCGGATGTATCGCAGGGGCCGTCAGGCGGTGCCCGAGGTGTTCACGGCCTGTGAGCTGGACCGCGCGGTCACAGTGCAGGACGGCGAGGATTTGACCTTGGTCGCATACGGCAGCATGCTCGATGTGGCCACCAGGGCTGCTGCCGTTCTGGAAGCTGAGCGGGTCTCCGCCATGGTCATCGACCTGCGCAGCATCTACCCGCTTGACCGGGACCTGCTGTTGAGCGCGGCCCGCCGGGTGGGCCGGATGGTGGTGGTCCAGGAGGCGCCCCGGCACTGCGGCATAGCCGCCGAGATCGCGGCCCTGCTGCAGGAGGAGGCGGCCGATCTGATGCTGGCGCCCACCCTGCGGGTCACCGGCATGGATATGCCGTTTCCGCTCTTCCAGAGTGAGGACGAGGCGCTTCCTTCGGTGGACCGTGTGGTGGCGGCCGCCCACGCGGCCCTCTCCTACTGAGGTAGCGGAGTGCCGGAGTTCAATCTGCCCGACCTCGGTGAGGGCGTGACGGAGGGGGAGGTGGTCGAGTGGCGGGTCTCAGAGGGAGATACCGTGGCTCGCGACCAGGTCCTGGTGGTGGTGGGAACCGACAAGGCGACCGTGGAGATTCCCTCTCCATATGAGGGAGTGGTGGACGCCATCCTGGCCAAGGCGGGAGCCACGGTGGAGGTCGGACAGCCCCTGATCAGGGTCAAGAGCGCCAAGGAGGAGCCCCCGCCATCTGCCAGCCCTCCTGCCCCGGCTCCAAGCGACGTCCCCGCCGCCCAGCAGGCAGCGCCCGTGAGTCGAGTGCCGGCTCTGCCATCTGTGCGCAGACTTGCCCGCGACCGCGGCATCTCCCTGGACGAGATCTCCGGCAGCGGGCCGCAGGGCAGGGTCCGCATGGCCGACCTGCCATCTTCGGGAAGGCGGGTTCCTCTGCGCGGCCCGCAGAGGGTCATGGCCCAGCGGATGGCGCTGGCGCATCGGCATGTGCCCCAGGTGACGGTGGTGCTGGAATGTGACTTCACGCAGGTGGAGGGCTTCCTGGAGGCACCAAGAGGGGACCGCCAGGTTGCCCACACCATCCTCGGTCTGGTGGCGCTGGCGACCGTGGCCGGGCTCCGGGAGAGCCCGATCTTCGACTGCAGCTTTGACGAGGACCGCATGGAGCTCGTCTATCCCGAGTCAACCAACCTTGGCATCGCTGTGCAGACCAAGGAGGGATTGAAGGTGGCGACCATCCGGGATGCCGGCCGCCGGGATCCGTCCCAGCTGCAGCGTGAGTTGGACCGCCTGATCGCCGCCGCCAGGGACGGGTCCCTGCCTCCGGCGGATCTGACCGGATCCACCTTCACCATATCCAGCGGGGGCAAGCTGGGGGGACTCATGGCCACCACCTTGGTCAACTGGCCCAACGTGGCGACCCTGGGGCTGCATCAGATAGAGGCTCGACCAGTGGTCAGAGCAGGCTCTGTGGTGGTGGGGCGCTGCGCCAATCTCTCCTTGTCCTTCGACCATCGCGTCATCGACGGCATGACCGCGTCCGCTTTCCTGTACGAGCTGCGCCAGCGGCTCTCGCGGCCAGAGGAGCTGGTCGGTGCGGGCAGCTGATGTTCTCGAGCAGTGCCGACAGGCACTGAGCACGTTCTGGGTCGTGCCGAGACCGGGAGTTGAACCCGGACGAGCTTGCGCTCACTGCCCCCTCAAAGCAGCGTGTCTACCATTTCACCACCTCGGCCAGACGGGGGAATCTTAGCGAATCCGGTCGATCCCGCCCGCGCCTCGCGATTGCGACGATGCCGGCGAGCTGCGAGCTCATCCGGGCGCCAACAGATGAGGTGGCACAGGATGAGCGGCCACCCGGGATCGATACCGCGATCCAGATGGGAGGCCCGAGCGCCCACGCCGGCGCATTGGGTGCGACGTGCTGGAACTGACCGCTGTCCTGCCCAAGCACAAAACCCGCGGCCGGGTGCTCACAGCGCGCTCTTGGGAATGCGCACTGGGGTCGGCGCTTGGTCGGTGCCTGTCACTTCGGGTTCTCAAACCAGACTCTTCGTGATACGCTGCCCTGGTCTTCGGGGCAGGGTGAGAATCCCGACCGGCGGTGACAGCCCGCGAGCTTGGCCTGGTTTCCCAGGTGAAGCAGGATCCGGTGTGATTCCGGAGCCGACAGTCAGAGACCCAGGGCCACGGGCCCGGTCTTGAGTCTGGATGGGAGAGGACGGTCCCTGGGTTGCACCCCCGGGGGTGACTCCCTGCCCGTTGTGCGAGGAGTCGACCGATGGGTGACCAGGGCGAGACGGCAGACTGGATGGGGCGAACTCTGGAGTTGGCCGCTCGGGCGGACTTCCAGACATCACCCAATCCGATGGTGGGCGCCCTGGTCGTCGGTGACGGCTCGGTGGTGGGGTCGGGATACCACGCCCGCGCCGGCCTGGCGCACGCGGAGGTGGTGGCTCTGGAGCGGGCAGGGGCTGCGGCCCGAGGGGCCGACCTGTGGGTCAGCCTCGAGCCGTGCTGCACCAGCGGTCGCACCGGCCCGTGCACCGAGCGGATCATCCATGCCGGGATCAGGCGAGTGCATGTCGCCACTCAGGACCCCAATCCCCTGGTGTCGGGTCGCGGGATCGCGGCCCTGCGGGAGGCCGGGGTGGAGGTGGAGGTCGGAGAACGGGAGGCGGAGGCCAAGCGCCTGATCGAGCCCTACGCGGTCTGGGTCACAACCGGGCTGCCATTCATCTCGATCAAGGTCGCCATGAGCCTGGACGGCAGGACGGCGACCGCGAGCCGGCAGTCACAGTGGATCACCTCTGAGGAGGCCCGCGCCGAGGCGCATAGCTTGCGCCACAGTCACGACGCGGTCCTGGTGGGCTCGCAGACGGTGATGGACGACGACCCGGCCCTCACAGCTCGCTATTCGTACGAGGGCGGTCGCCAACCGTGGAGGGTGGTGCTCGACGGCCGTTTGCGCACCCCGCCCAGCAGCCGGTTGCTGGCCCCGGGAGGAGGTCCCGTGGTCATCTTCACCAGCCCGGCTTCCGCACCCCGCCGTGGACCGTTGGAGGCAGCCGGAGCCAGGGTGGTGCCGGTCCCTGGTCGCCAGGGCAGACCGGCGATCAGGGCCGCTCTCAACCGGCTGGCCAGGATGGGCGTCGTCAGCGTCCTGGTGGAGGGCGGTCCAACCCTGCTGGCGTCCCTGCAGGAGGAGCGGCTGGGCAACCGCCTGGTGGTCTTCATGGCCCCCACCGTTCTCGGCGGGCAGGAGGCGCCAGGCGCGTTTGGTGGTGAAGGTGCGGCGCTCATCTACCAAGGATGGAGATGGCGGTTCACGCAGGTGACCGCGGTTGGAGGGGACCTGCGCATCGAGGCCGAGGCGGCCTGATGTTCGCGGGCATCGTGAGCGAGTTGGGGCGGGTTTCCGAGGTCCCGGTCCCGGGCCGCGAACGCCTTGTCATCACCCACCGACCGGGGTGGGGGCGGCTGGCGGTGGGCGACAGCGTCGCCGTCAACGGCTGCTGCCTCACCGCGGTATTCGTCTCGGAGACCTCCCTGGTGGTAGAGGTCATGCCGGAAACCCTGCGCCGGACAGCGCTCGGTCTGCTTGCGGTGGGGGACGCGGTGAACCTGGAGGCCGCGCTGCGGCTGCAGGCGGCGGTCGGTGGGCATCTGGTCAGCGGCCATGTGGACGCGGTGGGCAAGGTGCTGGCGGTCCGCCGCGAACAGAACGCGGTTTGGCTCTCCCTGCTGGCGCCCCCAGCGGTGGCACGTTACTGCGTCCCTCAGGGATCGATTGCCGTCGACGGCTGCTCCCTCACCCTGGTTTCGGTAGAGGATCACGAGGATGGGTCGGCATCGCTGGCGGTCTCCCTGATCCCCCACACCGTAGAGGTCACGCTGGCGGGGCGGTACGGTCCCGGAACCGTGGCGAATCTGGAGGCTGACCTTATCGCCAAGCTGGTGGAGCGCATGACGGGCCCGTACCTCCTCGCCCCAGCCCGGGGTGGCACGGCGGGAGACCGGTGATGCTGCCGAGCTCCGTTCAAGCGGCGGTCGAGACCTTCGCGAATGGGGGATTCGTGATCGTGTTGGACGATGAGAGCAGGGAGAACGAGGGCGACCTCTGCCTCGCCGCCGCGGCCGCGACCGCAGAGCGGGTCAACTTCATGATGACGCGGGGCCGAGGTCTCATCTGTGTGGCCATGGAGCCGGCTCGGCTGGACCAGCTCGGGCTGCCGCCCATGGTGATGGAGAACACCTCCCTGCACCACACCGGGTTTGCCATCTCGGTGGATGCGACAGGGCCCGGCGTGACAACGGGTATCAGCGCAGGCGACAGGGCCATCACCATCAGGGCGCTGGCCGATCCCAGCTCTGTGGCCCAGGACTTCCTGCGTCCCGGGCACGTCTTCCCGCTCCGGGCCCAGCCGGGTGGAGTGCTGGAACGCCGAGGGCACACCGAGGCGGCGGTCGACCTAGCCCGGATGGCGGGGTTCGAGCCGCCGGTGGGAGTGGTGTGCGAGATCGCCAGCGAGGATGGGTCGATGGCTCGGCGACCTGAGCTCGAGCGGTTTGCCGAAGAGCACGGCATCCCCATGCTCACGATCCAGGACCTGGTCGCCCACCGCAGACCACCGGGAGTGTTGCTGGAGCGGGGGCCGATGACGAGGATCCCCATGCGTGGGCGGGAATGGCAGGTGGTCGGCTTTGCCGATCCGAACACCGGCCTGGTCCATCTCGCGGTGCTGCTGGGGGGGCTGCCATTGCCGGAGCCGGTCTTGGTCAGGCTCCACAGCGAGTGCCTGACCGGGGACGTCTTCGGGTCCCAGCGGTGCGACTGCCAGGCCCAGCTTCATGCCGCCATCGACGCGATTGAGAGGGCGGGATCGGGCTTGGTGGTGTACCTGCGCCAGGAGGGCCGCGGGATCGGCCTGATGGACAAGTTGAGAGCCTATTCGCTGCAGGACCAGGGGTTGGACACGGTGGAGGCGAACCTGCGCTTGGGACTTCCCGCTGACGGGCGCGACTACCAGGTTGGCAGCCAGATCCTCGCCGCTCTGGGGGTGAGCCGGATCCGGCTCCTCAGCAACAATCCCCACAAGCACCGGGCCCTGGCCGCCGACGGCCTGGAGGTGGAGGCCCGGGTCCCCTTGGAGATCTCCCCCAATCCGCACAACGCCTCCTACCTGCGAACCAAGCGCGAGAAGATGGGCCACCTGCTGACCGGCGCTGGACGCGAGGAGAAATGATGCGGGAGATAAATGGGGCGTTGGCCGGGGAGGGGGTGCGCTGCTGTTTGATCGCGGCTCGTTTCAACGAGACGATCGTGGGCCAACTGCTGCAGGGTGCGCTCCGAGGACTGCGTCAGCACGGGGTTGCCGAGG
>JAJZJU010000107.1 GCA_021809895.1 bacterium | reverse complement strand
AGAACAGCCATCGTGGGGTCGCCCACTGCACGGACCGCCCGCCGTTCCAACCACGGGCGGAGCATCTCCTCGACCAACACCGGGTCCGTGAGAAGCCCGGCCGTCGTGAGCCGGACATAGGCGGCAGAGAGGGGCTCGCTCGACCCTGAAGCCTCAGCCCTCACTTGCTACCCCCGCGGCGCAACCAAACCACGCTCTCACTCCCAGTAAAACGCAACTGAGGACAAACCGAAACGGCACCTCGGAGATGCTGACGCTCTGTCGGAAGTGGGGACATCGACTGCGGCGGCCCATCGCGACCGCCCAGCTGCGAAGGATGAAGTCGGATCCACATGGCCCCTTGCAGCTTTGATGCTAGCCGTGGATCGCGGCTGTTGGGGATTCTGCAGGTAACGATTCCGTCAGTCCGAATCTTCGTGATGCAGTCGCTCCACGACCCAGCTGATCGCCTCGGTGAGGTGACGGACGTCTTCGGGGTCAACCGCCGGGAACAACCCCAGGCGCAACTGGTTGCGCCCGAGCTTGCGGTAGGAGTCCGTATCTACGATCCCGTTCGCTCGCAGCACCCTGGAAACCTCCTCGGCGGAGACGCGGGGATCGAGGTCGATGGTGGCCACGACCGGACTCCGATCCTCTGGCCGGGCGACGAATGGGGAGGCGAACCAGCTCTGTTGGGCCCAGGTGTAGACGATCTCCGCCGACTGCCGAGATCGGGCGGCCGCCCAAGACATTCCGCCGTGGTCCAGCATCCACTCCACCTGCTCGGCCAGGAGGAACAAGGTGGCGACCGCGGGGGTGTTCACCGTCTGGTTCAGCTTGGAGTTGTCGATGGCCGCCACCAAGTCGAGAAAGCCGGGCACCCAGCGCGACGAGGAGCCCAGCCGGCGGGCTCGCTCCTGAGCGAGGGGAGAGAGCACCGCCAGCCAGAGCCCGCCCTCCGACGCAAAGCACTTCTGAGGCGAGAAGTAGTAGGCATCGGTGGCCCTGATGTCTACCTCGACTCCCCCTGCGGCGGAGGTGGCGTCCACCAGCACCAGCTGCTCGGAGCTCCCAAGACGCTCAATCGGCATGGCCACGCCCGTTGAGGTCTCGTTGTGGGTCATGCAGTAGCAGTCCACCTCCGGGTTCTCCCTGGGCTCGGGATGGGTTCCCGGTGGGGTCTCAATGACCTCGGGGGCGTCAAGGTGAGGAGCCCCTTTTGCCTCCTTGGCGAACTTGGAGGAGAATTCCCCGAACACCAAGTGCTGGCTGCGGCGCTCGATCAGGCTGTAGACCGCCACATCCCAGAAGCAGGTTGCTCCACCGTTGCCCAAGACCACCTCGTAGCCGTCCGGGATGTCGAAGAGTTGACCCAGCCCCTCCCTCACTCGGTGCACCAGTTGGCGGACTGGAGGCTGCCGATGACTGGTGCCCATGAGCCGGCCGCCAGCCCCCTCAAGCCGCTCCAGGGCCAATGCCGGTACCTTAGAGGGGCCGCAACCGAACCGTCCGTCCTCAGGCAGCAGATCATGTGGTATGACAAGGGCTGCACCACTACCAGTAGTCATCAGGAGGAAGTGTATTGCCTTCGGACTCCAGGAGCACGACCTCGCTGTCCCGACGCGTCAGGGCGATCTCAGAGTCCGCCACCCTGGCCATGGATCGTCGTGCCAAGGAGCTGACCGCCGCTGGCGAGCAGGTGATCTCATTTGCCGCCGGGGAGCCTGACTTCGCCACCCCTGAGGTGGCGGTCGCGGCTGCTGAGAGGGCCTGTCGGGACATAAGGGCCCATCACTACACCCCAGCGGCTGGACTTCCGGAGCTGCGGGAGGCGGTGGCGGTGAAGACCAGGCGAGACGCGGGTGTGCCCGTGACCGCGGCCAACGTCATGATCACCAGCGGGACTAAGCAGGCCGTCGCTCACGCCTTCACCTTGCTCCTCGACCCGGGCGACGAGGTCCTGATTCCGGCCCCCTACTGGGTCACCTTCCCGGAGGCGGTCACCCTTGCCGGTGGCGTTCCGGTGCCGGTCTTCGGGGATGAGACCACCAACTTCAAGCTGTCGGTCGCGGACTTGGAGCGCTGCACCACCGAGCGCACCAAGGCGCTGTTGTTTGTGTCTCCCTCCAACCCCACCGGGGCCGTGTACGGTCTCGAGCGGATGCGCGAGATAGGGGAGTGGGCGGCCGGCCGCGGATTGTGGGTGGTGTGCGACGAGATTTACGACCAGTTCACGTACTCGGGCGCGGTGTTCCACTCGCTGCCCGCGGTGGTGCCCGAACTCCAAGCCAGATCGATCTGCCTCAACGGGGTGGCCAAGGCGTACGCAATGACCGGTTGGCGAGTGGGTTGGATGGTAGCCCCTGCCGAAGTCATCACCGCCGCGATAAACCTGCAGTCGCATGTCTGCGGGAACATCAGCAATGTCTCTCAACTTGCCGCGGTGGCCGCCTTGGATGCCGGGTTGGAACCGGTGCAGCGGATGCGGGCGGTCTTTGCCGAGCGCCGTGAGCGCATCGTTGCTCGCCTGAGCAACTTGCCAGGGTTCGAGTGCCTACCTCCTGAGGGAGCGTTCTACGCCTTTCCCTCGGTGCGCGGTCTGGTTGGGCACCAGGTGGCTGGGCGGGTTGTGCAGGGATCGGCTGATCTGGCCAACATCCTTCTCGATGAGGCCAAGGTGGCCGTGGTGCCAGGTGATGCCTTCGGAGCACCTGGGTATCTGCGGTTCTCATATGCCCTCAGCGAGGAGGAGCTAGAGGTCGGACTCGACCGCCTGGAGTCTCTGCTCGCCTGACGGGCCAGGAGTTGGGATCTGTGCCCAGCGGCCCCGGATGAGGTGCCTTGGAGCACCGCTCGCTATGGTGGCCGTTGTGCCCGACCAAGGCCCGGAGCCTCAGCCGCGACGGCCGCCTCGTGCCGACCAAGCTGCCCCAGCGCATCGCAGCGTGGGAGCCCTGCGGTGAAGGGGACACGGTGGCCCACGATCCCATCCTGGCTCGCTGGCGTTCGCATCGTGTTCGGAGCGATCCTGCTGGTCGACGGGGTCCTCGAATTCCAGACCGGCACATATCAGGTCTTCGTCAGCCTTCTGTACTCGAACGCCTCTGTCAGTCCCGACCCGCTACGCGCCATTCTGGTGTTCGCGGCTGGGCTGATCGGCCACCAGCCAGCGGTTTGGAACGCCACCCTGGCAGCCACCGAGATAACCCTGGGCTTGGGAATCCTGCTCGGGGTATGTGCTCAAGTCTGCCTGGTAGCTTGCCTGCCCCTCTTTCTGGGCATATGGATCTTCGGTCAGGGACTGGGGTTACCGTTAGCGGCGGGCACGACCGACATCAACTCTGGGCCCATCTACCTTTTGCTGGCGCTGGTCCTACTCCTCGGGCACAGCTGGGAGAGATGGAGCCTCTTCGAGTGGATCAGGCCTGGAGGGGCGGTGGCCCCTCGGCGGCGGGTGGTCGTGGGGGCCGGCGCGGTGGTGGTGCTGGTGGCGATCTCAGCGCTCAGCTGGGGTAGCGTGCGGGCGGTTCAGCGCCAGCCAGGGGTGTCAGGACCGCCTGCTGTCGGCGGCGCCGCCTTGGCCTTTGACGCCCAGACCAATGAGGACGTCCTCTTCGGTGGCTGCAACTATCTGGTGTGTTCCAACACCACCTGGCTCTGGGATGGCCATCGCTGGCTTGCCTCGACCGGACAACAGGGCCCACCCCAAATGGGCTACGCCGGCGCCGCCTACTCCGCCAAGATGCGAGCCATTGTCATGTTCGGAGGCGCGACTGAGCAGGGGCTGGGACCGGCCCTCAACAGTACCTGGGTCTGGGCCCAGGGCTGGCACAGGTTGACCGCGGACGGGCCACCGGCCGGCCGGCGGTTCCCAGCGGTGGCCTACGATCCGAGCTCTCAACAATTGGTGCTGTTCGGCGGAGACAATGCTGCCGGCAGGCCGCTTTCCGGCACCTACGTGATGGGGCGCACCGGCTGGCGCCGCTTGAAGCTCGCCCATGAGCCGCCGGCACGCACAGCCGCCGCGATGGCGTGGGATCCCAGCCTCAAGGCCCTTCTCCTCTATGGCGGCAGCAATGGCAGCGCCCGCCTGGGAGGGACCTGGGCGTGGAACGGCCGAGCCTGGACCCGGCTCCAGTCCCGCATTTCCCCAGGGCCACTCGCGTACGTCGCCATGTCCACTGATCCCACCGACTCCGGAGTCCTGCTCTATGCCGGCGCCGGCGCCGACCAGCGCACCTGGAGGTGGGGGAGAGGGGGCTGGACGCCGGCCCAGGTGACGGGCCCAACGCCGCCTGTTTACAGCTTCATGGCCATGGCTGCCGCCCCATCTGGCAGAGGGGTACTACTGGTGGGCGGTGCAACCAGTTCCGGGGCTGGTTTCAGCAACCAGACCTGGCTCTGGAATGGCTCCGGGTGGAACCGAATCAGCTGAACTGGCCGGCTCCGGCGACCGAACCGACAAGCTCAGCGATCTGAGACGGGGCGCAGTTACCGCCGGACAGGATGCACACCACTGCGCCTGGGTCATCAGCCGGGGTCCCCGCACCAAGGCTTGAAGGATCGCGCGCAGCACGCAGGGCGGCCGCCACCGTCATCGCCCCCGTTGGCTCCACCACCAGCTTGCACCGCGACCACAGCCACCAGCAGGCGTTGGCTATCTCCAGATCAGTGACGGTCACGATCTCGTCAACGCGCCGCCGTACCACGTCCCAGCAAAGCCGGCCGAGATGCAGGGTCCTGGCGCCGTCCGCGACCGTCGCTGGTGTCCTGTCAAGGCTGACGAGCCGTCCTGTAGCGAACGACCGCTTGGCGTCATCTCCCAGGGCCGGCTCCACCCCCACCACCCTGATGTGCGGCTCCGAGGTCTCCAAGGCAAGACAGACTCCAGCGAGCAGACCGCCTCCACCGACAGGCACCAGGACCGTCCCAGGGCTGAAACCAGCCTGCTCCGCCTGCGCCATCAGTTCTGTGGCGACGGTGGATTGCCCGGCGATCACCAGGGAGTCGTCGTGAGGGTGCACCAGGCGAAGGTCAAGCTCGGCGGCCATATTGCGAGCCACCTCCTCACGGTTCTCTCCCGTCACGCCGTCGGTGATCACGGAGGCTCCGTAGGAACGTACAGCTGCCATCTTCACCTCGGACGCGCCCTGGGGCATGATCACAGTTGCCGAAAGCCCGAGCTCTGCGGCGGCCAGAGCCACCGCCTGCCCGTGGTTGCCGGACGAGACAGCCAACACTCCTCGTCGGTCGCCCGCCTCCAGCCCTGCCAGAAGTGCGTTGAAGGCGCCCCTGGCCTTGAACGATCCGCTGCGCTGGAAGCTCTCCGCCTTCAGCCAGACCCGCGCCCCAACTTCACGGTCTAGAGAGGAGGAGCGCAGCAGGGGAGTGGTATGGACCCTGTCCCGGATCCGCTCTGCCGCCCCCGCAAGATCTATTCCAGGAACTTCAGCAGAGGCGCCCATCACCGCCAGGATACCGGGCCGCTTCAGTCAGGCGTCGTAGTCCACGACGACGGAGTCACTGAGTGGATGGGACTGGCAGGTGAGCACGTAGCCTCCAATGCGATCACCCTCTTCCAGGGCGTAGGTGTGGTCCATGGCCACACGTCCCTCTAGCAGCAGGGCCCGGCAGGTGCCGCACACCCCCCCCTTGCATGAGAATGGCGCGTCCGGCCTAAGGGCGGATAGGGCATCGACGATCTTCTCGCTACGGCTCATGGGGAACTGCGTCTCCCGGCCGTTGAGTCGGGCTCGGACCAAAACCTGGCCGGGCTCAGCCATCGCCCTCTGCTCCTCCATTGAGCGCACTGGAGCCTCGTCTTCGACGAAGAACAACTCAGCCTTGACCTTCTCCTCGGCCACGCCCAGGGCCAGGAGGAGAGCTCGGGCCTCATGGATCATGGGAAAGGGGCCGCAGAGTAGAAAGGCCGCCACCTTTTGCGGCTCGGCCACGAACCGTTCGACCAGGAGCCGGATCTTGGGGCCGTCAAGGCGTCCATTGTTGAGATCCACCTGTTGGCGCTGGCGCGAGAAGACATGCACCACCTGCAGCCGCGACGTATGCCGATCTTTGAGATCCGCCAGCTCTTCCAGAAACATCGCCGACTCGACGGTACGGTTGCCGTAGAAAATGATCATCTCGCTTCTTGGCTCAGCCTCCAGAGCCTGGGCTGCGAGCGCCAAAATCGGGGTTATCCCAGATCCTGCGACCACAGCGACGTAGGTACGCTCGGCCTCGCGGTCGAAGGGGAGAGTGAACCGGCCGGCGGGCACCATAACCTCCAGTTCGACCCCGGCCCTGACCTGTCCGAAGATGTGCTCGGAGAGCGCTCCGCCTGGAACTCGTCGCACGCCCACCTGAAGTTGTTCCAAGAAAGGCGCAGTGCAGATGGAGTAGGTGCGGCGAACCTCAGATCCCTTGATCCGGGCCCTGAGGGTCAGGTGCTGGCCGGCCTCGTACCGGAACCTCTCCCGCAGTTCCGGAGGCACTGTGAAGCTGATAGCCAGGGCATCCTGGGCCACCGCCTCGACAGCCGCAACTCTAAGGGTATGGAACCCGCCTCTAGTCTGAATGGCAGGGGAGGTGGTGGCCAGGCTCAATAGAGCGCCTTGAAGTGCTCGAAGGGCTCCCCACAGGCGAGGCAGCGCCACAGCGACTTGCAGGAGGTGCTGCCGAAGTGGCTGGTTTCGCGTGTTCTCAAAGATCCACACTGAGGGCACTTGAGGCTGACTTGGAGCAGCGGCCCACTCCCCGCCGGTGGGGGCGGGGCTATTCTCATCTCAGCCAAGCGCTCCCGGCCCCGCGGACCCATCAAATCAGTTGTCCAGGCTGGCTGGAGTTGGAAGTCGACGCGCACCGACTGGTGCCCTGCGCTGCGCAGAGCTGCAATCACATCCTGGCGCATCACCTCCAGCGCCGGACAGCCGGAGTAGGTGGGAGTTAGCACGACGGCAACCTCGCCGTCCGGGCCAACGTCCACGGAGCGAAGAACCCCGAGATCCTCCAGGGTGAGGTCGGGAAGCTCCGGATCGGCGACCCCCGCGGCTACCTCCCAGGCGCTGCTCTCACCAGCGGGCATCAGGGTGGCTCCTGTGGAGGTGCTGCATCTCGGCCAGCAGATGACCGAGATGCTCCGAGTGAACGCCTCTCCTCCCCCCACTGCGCCAGGTGGTGGTCGCGGGAACCTCCAGCGTGGCCGCTTCTAGAGTCTCCCGGATAAACAGATCCCAGCCGGGGCGCAGGGATTCCGACCGGGGAGCGACTCCTTCTATGGCCAGCCGCTCCAGGATCTGGTCACCCTCGAACAGCTCTGCGGTGAACGGCCAGAGCGCCTGCAGCGCTCGGTCCATCCGCCCGTGGCTTTCGGCGGTGCCGTCGCCCAAACGCAGCGTCCAGAGGGCGGCGTGGTCCCGGTGGTACCGAGCCTCCTTGGCTCCCTTGGCGGCTACCCCGGCCAAGGTGACATCTGAGCAGGGGGCCAGGGCGTCGTAGAGGGACAGCTGATAGGTTGAAAAGAGGAGGTGGCGGGTTATCGTCATCGCGAAGTCGCCATTGGGCTGCTCGACCAGCAGCAGGTTGCGGTACTGACGGTCGTCCCGCCAATAGGCGAGGTCGTCCTCCGTGCGGCCCAGCCCTTCGACCTCGCCGGCATAGCTGAGCAGAGTGCGGGCCTGACCCAGCAGATCAAGGGCCAGGTTGGCCAGCGCCACGTCCTCTTCGAACTCGGGGGCGTGTGCGGCCCACTCGGAGAGGCGGTGCGACAGC
This sequence comes from bacterium, assembly GCA_021809895.1. Lineage (GTDB taxonomy): Bacteria > Chloroflexota > Dormibacteria > Aeolococcales > Bog-877 > AG-12. The sequence goes on along the minus strand of JAJZJU010000107.1, from coordinate 23 downwards.
ACCAGAGCGTCGTCTCGCAGCCG
>JAJZJU010000106.1 GCA_021809895.1 bacterium | reverse complement strand
GGGCCTCTGCCATCAGTCGTTCAGCCGCCGCGAGGTTGCCGGCCGCCTCTGCGGTCGCGGCCGCGGCGAGATAGGGCAGCGGGTTGGTGTTGGAGTTGAGCACCGCACCGCTGGTCGAGAGGGCTATCGAGCGAGTGCGCGCAGCCGACGATCTGAAGTAGCGGTGCCACCAGGTGCTGGCCAGGCTCCGGCCACCAGCCGAGCAGCTCGTGGCCATGAAGATGGGCACCCTGGCGGCGTCGAGCCCGTACTGGATCGGCGCCCCCCCGCTCGGTCCGGGGATTGCGCGGATGCCGCTTCCAATCAGCTCGGCCCAATCCGGGGGCAGGAGCTTTCCGTTGGAGGTGACCTGCCCCGTCAATCGGATGACATCGGTCGCCGCCTTCCGCCAGGAGCTGTCCCCGGTGTAGCGGGCGAGGCCCAGGTAGACCGCGGGCATCCAGTAGGACGGGTCCACAATCGTGGGGATGCCGTTGGCCCAGGGGCCGGCCGTGGGCAGGAAGGCCCCGCCCGGTCCCCTGACCGACTCCTTCCGGATGATGGCGGCGGCCATGCGCAACCCGGCCTGGTGCAGCTTTGCAGCCATCGCCCCCCGGTAGCGGAGGAGGGCGTAGGCGGCCAGGGTGTCGGCGTCGGTCGCCGATTGGTGTGAGAGGAGCACGCCCTGGGCGGTCGCGTGGTAGGCGAGTAGCCCGTCAGGCTGCAGAAGGTGGGCGCTGGTCCAACCCCAGATCCGGCGCACCTCGGTCGGCGAGCCCGCCAGCTCGGCGATGAGCATCCCGTACGCCTGACCCTCACTTACCACGTCTCCGCCCTGACCCCGGCGGATCACCGCTCCGTTGGAAGTCACGTAGGCCGACAGGAAGGAGGTCGCCGAGGTGTGCAGCGAGTCGCTGGCTGAACTCGGTCGGCTGCCGCAACCCACAGCCAGGGTGCAGGTCAGAGCCACGAGCACCACGAGCCCCAGGAGCTGGCCTGGCAGCCGCCTATTCGAGGCCGCCGGGCACCTCTGCAGCCTCAGCCTTCCCGCCTGCACCGCGCCCGGTCGGACATGCTCCATGCCATCAGCCCATCCCAGCACATGTTGCGGGTTGTCGCCCGGAGCAATTCGACTGGTTTGACCAGGATGCACCTGGACCACATCGATCGGCCCCGGCAGGTGGACCGTGCCGCCCCCCAGAAGCTGGGTTCAGAGCCGGAGCCGGCCTAGCCTCTTGTCCAGATCCGGTCTATCAGGCGGTAGGCGATCGCTTCCTGAGGATCGAAGTGGCGACCCTGGCGAAGGTCGATCTCGATCTTCTCCTGGGGTTGGCCGGTCGCCGTGGCCAGCCTGGCCACGAACCTCTCCAGATCCGAGTGAGCTCTGCGCACCTGATCAGCGAGCGACTCCGCCGTTCCCTGGGCCGCCAGAACGGGCGCCACAAGCCGAAGACGGGAGCTGGCCGCCGCCTCCCTGTTGTGGCATGCCGCGAGCACACCCAGTGCGGGCCCCTCCACCTGGCCCAGAGCGACTCCGGACACCGGGACTCCCATGGCGTCGATCGTGTCCATCACGGTGAGCGCGGCTGCGACGGTCCCCTGGTCACTGCGGATGATCAGGTCCACCGCATCGTCGGAGTGCGCGTCGTGCGCCATCAGCTGGACCGCCACCTGAGCCGCCAGTTCGGAGCTCAGCTCGCCACTCAGAAAAATCCGCGCCCGCCCGCCGGCCTGGGTCTGGGGCCGCTCATCCCAAGCGCCGCCCGCACTCCCAATTTGGAGGTCAGTCATCGCTGTGCAGACGCAAGTCCAACCTCATCTGGAGAGCCATCGCGTAGCGCTCCAGAGTGGAGAGCCTGGTGTCTGAGGCCCCCGACTCCAGGCGGGCCACCGCCGACTGGGAGGTGCCCATGCGGGCGGCGACCTCGGTCTGTGAGAGGCCGAGATCCAGCCTGCGCGCGACCAGCGCGCCTGCCAGCGATTGGCGTCGCTCCGCCACCTCGGCGAAGCCTGGGAAGACGGTCTTGTGGAATCTCTGAGGCATTCGGTCTGGGGATCAGGATACCGCTGAAGGCCCCATTTCGCAGCTGCGAGACGGCTCCTGGCATCTCCAATGTGAGATATCATATCGGCTATAGCGACGGCGGTGCCGGTGATGGAGGAGAGGCGATGGCGATCGTCCCCACGGTTCTGGATCAGTCCCTGCGCGGCGAGCGGGCCTTCGACATCTACTCGCTCCTGCTCAAGGAGCGGATCATCTTCCTCGGCCAGGAGGTGGATGACCAGATCGCCAACCTGCTGGTCGCGGAGATCCTGTATCTGGAGAGCCAGGACCCCGAGAGAGACATCTACCTGTACATCAACTCGCCCGGTGGGCTGGCCTACGCCGGCATGGCGATCTACGACGTGATGCAGCACGTGTCCTGCGAGGTGGCCACCCTCTGCATCGGCATGGGGATGTCGGCGGCGGCCATGGTTCTCTGCGGGGGAGCGCCCGGAAAGCGGATGGCACTCCCCAGCGCCAAGATCATGATCCACCAGGGGTCGGCCGGCACCAGGGGCGCTCCCAGGGACATGGAGATCCAGTTGCGGGAGGTGCTGGCCAACACCCACCGCATGGCGGAGATCATCGCCCACCACTCCCGGCGCGAGATCGAGGAGGTGGAGCACGACATCGATCGCGACTACTTCATGACCGCCGAGGAGGCGAGATCCTACGGCCTCATCGACAAGGTGCTGGAGCCGCGGCGCGGCGTGGCGTTCCACCAGCTGGCGCGGGAGCTTGGCGCCGCTTCGTAGTCACACGACCAGGCGGGCTGGGCTCCCGACCGCTGGGCAACCAACCTGACGGCGGTCTTCAACGTCGTCTGCCCTGGCGGCGGCACCGAGTTGCAGAGGGAGGTGGACTCCTTGCAGGCCGTCGGGCGGACGCCCATGAAGATTGACTGGCGAATCCATCAGGGGCGGGCGTCGAGACGCGCCCAGGTCGCGACCCATGGACCTCTGCTCGCCCATGCCGCACCTGGCCAGGCCGGACCGCCCCAGTGTCCCTGCCCGATCCTCCGGCGTTGCGCCGGTGGGCCGGCCTGCCCCCGCCGACCGGGTCCCCGCGGGCTGCAGGCTCGCCGCATACGGGATGGATGGCGGCGAAAGTTGCCCCGCCGAGTACCTCAGACCACCGCGATTCCGCGCTCGGCCATCTCTGCCAGGGCCCGGTCGCCATCTCCGCGCTGCAGGTTCACCGCCGCCGTGGCGTCGGCGATGAGGTGGGTTGAAAACCCTGACGTGGTGGCGTCGAGGGCGGTCGCCTTGACGCAGACGTCCAGCGCCAGCCCTGCCACGAAGACCGCTTCGATCCCACGGCCCGACAGAAGCTCCGCAAGTGGAGTCGGCACCACCTCCCCGGTTGCGAGGCTGAGGGTGCCGAAGGCAGAGTAGCCGTCCTGGTCACCCAGGCCCTTGCGGATGACCTGCTCGGGCTCGGGGAGGCGTGGGTGCAGCTCGGCCCCCCACGTGTCCTGGACGCAGTGCCTGGGCCAGATGCCGCCGTGGTCGGCGAAATGGGGTGTTTGTAGGGGATGCCAGTCCTGGCTGCAGACGACCAGGGCTCCCTGGCGCCTGGCTTCTTGCATGAGCTGGCCCACCCGGGCGGCCACCAGCTCGCCGCCCTGCACAAACAGGGCTCCCTTGGGATCTGCGAAGTCATTCTGGACATCGACCACGATCAGGGCCGTTCGGCGGTCGAAGTTGGGACCCATGGCGATCAGAATATTGGGTGTATGGCCAGCTGGGGCCGTCGCATCTTCAGCTGGGCCCAAAGACACGCCGGCGGTTGGGGGAGGTGGTGAAGGTCGAAGCGGCACCGCCCATCCTTATTGCCTAAGCTTGCGGGAGTGAGGACAGGCAGCGCCCCCGATCCCGACTCGTCGGCGCCAACCTATTCCTCCCTGCGCGGCGTGCGTGGTCCGGCCCACGTGGTGGCCTCGATGGCCTCCGCCTCCGCCTCTCGGTGGAGGGAGTCGCCGGAACTCAGGCGGTCGTTCCTAGGCTGGGCTGCTCTCGGGCTCCTGCTGACGGCGGGCTCGGGCGTCTCCGCGGGGTGGCTGGGGGGACGGGTCGGCCCGGGGCTCTGGCTGGGTCTGGGCTGGTGGGTGATCACCACGACTTTCCTGCTGGTGGCGCTGGACCTGAATCGCAGGTACCCCGATCGGGCCCCCCTCAGCCATCTCGGTCTTCCCAACGGGCTCACCTCGATCCGGGCCTACATGGCGGTGCCGATCCTGCTCTACGCCACCCTGCCACCGCAGACGGAGGCCAGGCCGCTTTTCCTGTGCGTGGCGTCCCCGGTCGCGCTGCTGGATGTGCTCGACGGCTGGGTCGCCCGGCGGGTGGGTATGGTCACCGTGCTCGGACGCGCCCTGGACCCCATCATGGACGCGACCTTCTTCTCGCTCTCCGCGGTCGCCTGTCTGCTGCTGGGATTCGTGCCGTTGTGGATGGGGCTCCTGGTCCTGGCCCGCTACGGAATCCCGGCGATCGCGTTCCTGGCGCTCTACCCGTGGCTGCCCCGGCGGCCCGAGGTGGTCGCCACCAGGTTCGGCAAGGTCAACACCTTCGCCAGCGGGGTGGCCCTGGCGGGATCTTCGCTGCTGGTGCTGGCAGGAGCGCCGACCCTGATCTTCGACCTGATTTTGGGTGCCGTCCTGGCAGCGACGGCCGCCGGTCAGATCCTGACACTGGTGAGAAGGGGGGTCGAGGAACTCCGGTCTCGCTCCTGAGCCCCACCCCGCGAGAGCAGCCGGGGCTGCCGGAGGGACAGGGGCGGCCGATCAGCCTCGGCTTATCTCCCAGAGCACCTCGGGAGCCACCATCCAGCACAGGGCGGCGTGGGCGACCCGCAGGCCGCCCTGGAGGGAGCCATCGCGGAACATCTTCTGGTAGGCGTGCTTGGCGGTCGTGTCAGCCAGGTGCACCAGCCCGCCAAGGGCCGCGAACGGCAGCAGCTGGAAGTCGACGAACAGGGCCATCGCGACCGCGACCTCGATCGGGACATGGAACTGGGCGAGCAGGAAGACCAGCACGCCCTCGCGAATGCCGATCCCATTGGCGGAGATGGGGATGAAGGTGACCAGCAGTGCCACCGGCAGCGCCAGTGCGAAGATTCCCCAGGAGATGTTGTAGCCCAAAGCCCGGCTGAAGGCTTCCATGGACAGCAGGTTGAGGCCCCAGCCTATCCCTCCGGCCAGGATCGAGACCGCCAGTGCCATCGGGGCCCCCCGGTAACGTCCCAGGGAGCGCAGGAAGGTGGCGAAGTGCTCGGTGACCCGGTGGGTCCTCCAGGTGTGACCCTCGGGGTCCACCCCGCGCAGCCTGGCGAAGAGGTGCTCGGCCACCAGGGCCACTCCCCAGGCCAGGAGCATCGCTCCCGCGAACAGGGCGAATCCGATCACATCGGTGGTGTGGAAGACGGTGCTTATCACGACCGCACCGCCCAATCCCCAGGCGGCCATCCCCAGGGTGCCGGCCATGCGGCTGCCGACCAGAGAGGCGATCACCGGGCCGTGGCCGACCACCCGGCCGACCTGGACCCCGCGCACCGCGTCGCTGCCAACGCCGGCCGGGAAGATCTGGTTGATGAACAGGCCCTTCATGTACCAGGAGCCCAGGTAGTGCCAACCGACCCTGCGCCCGGCGCCCCGCAGCAGGGCTCCCCATTCGACGATGCTGGCCACGACCGACAGTCCGGCCAGTGCGATCGCCAGCAGCGCCCAACCGCCCTGGAGATGACCGAACCCGGCCAGGGCCGCTCCCAGGTTCACCGAGTGGATGAAGACGGCGAAGGCGACCACGGTGACGGTGATCCTGGTGGCGGGGTGGCGCACCACCAGGCGCAGGGTCCGCAGCAGGCGGGGTAGAAGACGGTTACCCACAGCTCGGCAAGATACACCCCCAACCTGGGATCCGGCCCAGTTGTGAGGGAATCGTCTCACGATGTGATCCATTCACTACGATCCCAGGCAGTGACACCCTCAACCGCTGTGGACCCGACCCTGCTGGAGAGCGTCCCGCCTCGGGTTGGCATCCTGCCGACCTACGTCCCTCCTGGGCGTCGGTCCCGGGGCTCGGAGCCGGTCTCCCGGCGTCAGCGCATCCTGGAGAGGGCCCTCGAGATGGCTCCCGGGGCGACCGTGTGGCTCTGCCTGCTGGTGCCTCTGGGAGTCGGGTTTGTGATCACCTTCACCAACTTCCAGTACCTGTGGATCCTGGGGCTCTTCGCGGTCGTGATCGACCTCTACTGGCTGGTCAAGCTGGTCTACACCTTCCGCTTCGTGCTGCGGGGGATACGCAAGCTGGAGGAGTCGCAGGCGACCGACTGGACCGGGATCCTGGCCACCGCGGAGCTGCCCACGGACGCCCCCGACCCTGCGGAGCTGGTGCATGCCGTCCTCATCCCCACCTACACCGAGCGCTACGAGACCCTGCACGCCACGGTCTCGGCGCTGGCGGCCGCCGACTACCCGGAGCAGCTCAAGGTGGTGGCGGTCATCACTCGGGAGACCGACCTCGACGGCTGCCGCAACATAGCCCGCCTGCAGGAGGAGTTCGGCGACCGCTTCCTGGCCTTCTGGCACATCAAGGATCCGCTGCTGCCGGGGATTGTGGTCGGGAAGTCAGCCGCCATGGCCTACGCCGGCCCGGTTCTGGAGCGTGGCCTGCACGGTCTCGGGCTGGACCCCGCCAAGGTGATCGTCACCGACCTGGACTCCGACTACCGGGTCCATCCCCAGTACTTCTCCTACATCAGCTACCACTACTGTCTGGCCCCCGACCGGCTTACCTCAATCTGGCAGCCGGTCCCGATCTTCCTCAACAACCTCTTCAAGGTCCCGGCCGCGGTCCGCTCGATGGCCACCCTGGCCACCCAGTGGCAGCTGTATCTGCATCAGCACCCCAACCGGCTGGTGATGTTCTCCTCCTACTCGATGTCGCTGCAGATGGTCTCCGAGGTCGGCTTCTGGGACGACGACGTGATCCCTGAGGACTCGCGCTTCTTCTGGAAGGCCTTCTTCACCTACGGGGAGCGCCTCCACGTACGGGGCGCCTTCATCCCCATGTTCGGGGACGCCCCCCGGGCGTCCGACTACGGCAGCACCCTGGTGAGCCAGTACAACCAGATCAAGCGCTGGGCCTGGGGGGTGACCGACATCCCCTACGTGGCGGCCAGGATGCCCAACCACCCGGAGATCCCGCTTCGAGTCCGGCTGCGGCGGTTCAAGATGCTGATCTTCAACCACCTCAGCTGGGCCACGGTCCCCCTCCTGATCCTGATCGCGGGCTCGCTGCCCTCCATCTTCAACTATGACTACGGCCTCTCCAACACCGGCGCCATCCTGGAGACCGCCGCCAGCCTCATCCTCCAGGTGGCCCTGCTCAACATCCTGGCGGTCGCGATTCTGGACAATCGGATGCAGCCCCGCCCCAAGGAGTGGAACTGGTGGCGGCGCCGCTTCGCCGACCTCCAGACCATCACCTACCCGGTCGTGTTCCTGGCCCTCAGCGTCATCCCGGCCCTGGAGGCCCAGACCCGGCTGCTCTTCGGATCGCATCTCGAATACCGGGTGACCGAGAAGCACTGATCGGCCCGCCGATACAATCCAGAGGTGGTGGATCGCCCGGTCGTGTTCAGCGGCATGCAGCCCAGCGGCGATCTCCACCTGGGAAACCTTCTGGGCGCACTCAGGCCTTGGGTGCTGGAGCAGCACCTGTTCCACAACTACTTCTGCGTGGTCGACCTCCACGCCCTCACCCTGCCCTGGGACCCCAAGGC
>JAJZJU010000105.1 GCA_021809895.1 bacterium | reverse complement strand
CTTGGTGCTGAGGCGCGTTGAGCTGGGCGCGGTTTGGAGGTCGGGTGAGTCCTCCCGCGCCTTACCCGCGCCACCTCTAGTCGGTCTGCACGCCCAAGGGCCCCATTCCTGGCACCTCCTCTCCGGCAGATGCCTGGTAGTGCCGCTGGGTGACGGCGACGAACGCTCCCGCGACCAGGATGCCGGCCGACAGACCGAGACCGGCCCTGAGCCCGGCCGGTCCATCCGAGAGCACACCGGCCAGCACCGGGCCAGCGCACTGGCCCAAGGCAAAGGCGACCGTGAGCGTGGCGATGGCCGGAGTCCAGTGATGAGGCTGAAGAGAGCGGCGGACGACGACGGTGACCGCGGTCACCACCGCGAGGAACGAACCCCCGAACAGCACCGCTGATGCCGCGGCTGCCTCGGGCGATCGGGACACGAGCGGCAGGAACGCACCGGCGCTGACCACGGCGAGCACCACGCCAGGCGCGCGCCCGCCGCGGAGGCTCACGACCGGGCGTACCCACAGGAAGGCACCTGCGATCGACGCCGCGCCGAGGACGACCCAGAAGGCGGTGATCTCCCCCGGTCCGGCACCACGGTGCTTCAAAAGGGCGACGATGAAGGTCATGTAGGCGATGTAGCCCGCCCCGAAGAGCGCATAGCAGGCGAGCAGGGGCCGGAAGTGGCGGGCTGGCCAGTGCTTGTCGGCCTGGGGGGCGGGACGGGGCTCGCGGGTGGCCCTGGCTGCTGGGGTCGCGATGCCGAGCGCCACGAGGCCGAGCCCGGCGAGGAGCACCCAGCCCCATCGCCAGCCGTCTGCCGCGGGCGTGGCTGCAAGGAGGAACGGGATCGCAAGGCCCGACACCACGATCCCCGCTCCACCCCCAGCGAAGTAAATGCCAAGGAGCGATGCTGCCCGGCGCGCGGAGCCGGCCGTGCCGGCCTCGGCGACGATCCCGGCGCCGGTGACGAAGCAGATCGCACCAGAGACCCCGGCGAGGGCGCGCAGGCCAACCAGCACGGCGGCGTTGCCGGTGGCAGCAGTGGCAAGGAGCGACACCACAGTTATCCCTAGCCCCACGAGGAACGACCTGCGGGTCCCCCAGCGACGCGCGGTCGGCGCGGCAAGCAGCGCTCCGGCTAGGTACCCGAAGGCGTTCGCCGTGTTCATCGCACCGGCGATGGCGAACGACCAGTGCAGCTCGGTACGCATCGACGGGAGCAGCAAGGCATAGGCGAAACGGGCCAGCCCGAGCGCCACCGCGGGTCCGAGGGCCAAGCCGAGCGCGATGGCAAGCCGAGGGGGATGCCTGCGGCCCCTCAATAGCGACGGTTCCAGGCCCTGTGGAACAGGTGGAGTCATGGGCGGCGCGATTTCGGGTTCTGCGGCTGCGCGTCGATGAGCAGCGCGGCCAGGCGGCGGGCGTCGATGGCCGCATTGAGGTCGCCATCGACGAGCACCCGGGCGTTCGCTCCGTCGACGAGAAGCATCAAGTCAGCGCCGAGGCACGCCGGTTCGGGCAGCCCCGCCTCGGCCGCGAGGCCGGCCAGGTACTCGCGCATCCAGCGCTTCTCTCGGCGGGCCACTTCCCGAGCTGGATTGGCCGGGTCGGCAACCTCGGCGGCAGCGTTCACGAACGCACAGCCCCGTGCTCCTTCGCTCGCATGCCACTTCGCCAGCCAGTCGAACACGGCGAGGAGCCGCCCACGCGGGCTGTCCGCGTGGGCGCGCACCCACGCGTCGAGTGTCGCCACCCGCTCGGCATGGCGACGCTCGAGCACGGCGGCGACCAGCTCGTCTTTGGAGCCGAAGTGGGCGTAGAGCGTCGGCTTGGACACCCCTGAGCGGGCCACCACCCTGTCCACCCCCGTCGCGGTGATGCCCTCGGAGTAGAAGAGTTCGGCGGCAGCGTCTAGGAGCCGCACGTGGGTGACACCACGAGAAACCATATGACTACACTAACCGGTCTGTAACGTCCTGTCAAGCCATTGAGGTCAGGCGGCGGCTGGCCTCCTTCGATGCTTCCTGGGGCGCTCCCTGTTGGGATTTCGCCTCGCCAGGTCGTCCCTGGCGCCTGACATCTCCGCCACAGCGACGGGTCCCGTGAGGGGTATCCATGAGTGGCGGGACCAGGCGCCGGGCGCCGGGGCGGCGACATCAAGCTGACGGGATTGACCGGGTTGTCCTCAACCGGCCGGGTCCTCGGTCACAGTGACCACGCCGCTGGGCGCATCGAGCGCAACCAGGGTCCGCCGGGCGGCGTCGTCAACATGCACCCGCGGGGGCGGCGGCAGCTCCGACTCGAAGTAGGTGCCCGTCCCATAGAACCGGCCGTAACGGATGACGACCCCGCCGGCACCCAGGACCGCCCGCTCGTGTTCCTCGACCGCGGCTCCGCCATCGCCCGGTATCTGCCAAGCGACGCTCTGGGCGACGAACCCGCGAGCTCCGGCGGCCTTCGCAGCGGACAGGAGATTGCGTGTTCCCTGGCGGCGCATCCGCGAGTTCGCCGCGCCGAGTTCAAGAATACGGGTCGGGTCATCCGGCAGATCGGTGAGTTCATCGAGGATCACATCTGGTCGGAAGGTCGACACCGCATCGCAGAGTGCATCGAGATCGAACACGTCGCCCACGACGGGCTCCGCACCAAGCGATTGCAGCAGCTCGCCTTTCCCCTGGGTGCGGGTCAGGCCCGCGACGTCGTGGTCAGCAGCGATCAACAGCGGAACCAGACGCAACCCGATCACCCCACTTGCGCCCGCGAGGAAGATTCGCATCCATCGATGCTATCGTCAGCCTGGCTAGTCGGCATCGCCATCGGCCGTCAGCGGAACGACAGCGGCGACGAACGCGGCCGGGACGCGCATCGGCAAACGGAACCCGGGTAGCTCGGGCCAGTCCCCCCAATCAGACCGGGAAGAACCCCTCCCCCACGGACCGCGGGCGGAACAGCAGTTTCTGGTAGAGCCCGAACTTGACCACCCACAACGCCACGTAGGTTGCCAGGTAAACCACTCCCACCAGCCCGGTCCTCAACGTGCCCGCGCCGACCGTGTGGGCGGCCACCTCACTGGTCGCCCAGGTGGAGATGCCGAGGCCCAAGAGGGTGATCACCCAGTACAGGGTCATCTGCCGAGCCGGATGGCTGCGGTCCGCGTCCGCCCAGATCCAATAGCGGCTGAGGAGATAGGAGAGCAGTCCCCCCACCGCCGTCGCCGCCACAGCCGACTGGGCGGCACTGGCCCGGTGAAAGCCGAAGAGGGCCAGCAACACCAGCTCGCTGGTGACAGTCGACGCCACCGACGTGCCGGCGTAGCGAATCAGCCGATGAATCAAGGTCGACTGGCGCAGACCAGTCCCCTGCGACCTCCGCCCCGCGGGTGGCAACGAGGGGACTAGGGCTGCTTCGACTTCAATCGCTGGCGCCTGCGCCGGAGGTGCCTTCTCCTGGACGGTCAAGTGGGCTCCATGTTCACAGTCGCCGGTCGCATGACCTGGTTTGGGTTCAAGGTGAGCTGGCCGCGGTTGACCATCGCAGTCCGAGGGGCGCGGCGCGCGACGTTCGACGGGTGGATCGCGATCGCCAGCGTACGCTCCCGGTTCGCCCGAACCGTCTCCAGCAGAGACATGTTCTCAGACTTGGTGTCCTCATCAAGATTCCCCGTTGGCTCATCGGCAAGAAGCACCCGCGGCTCTTTGACCAGGGCGAGGGCTGTGACCACACGCTGCTGCTCGCCGCCAGAGAGTTCGGCGGGAAAGTGGGGGCGGCGGTCGGCCGAGCCGGCGGCCGCGAGGACATCCATCGAAGGCCTTCGCCCAGCATCCCCGGTAATTCCCTGAGGGTCCAGGGCTGCCTGGACGTTTTTGGCCGCGCTGAGGGCGGGCCTCAGGTTGTTGTTCCGGAAGACAAACCCGAGCGTTCGCGCCCACAGATCACCGAGGCGGCCCTCTCCCAGCCTGCTGGTGCCCTGCCCGTCCAGGACCGGGTCCCATAGGTAGCCCGGCCAAGAGCCCCAATCGGGAGCAGCAGCACGGTCTTGCCGCTGCCCGAGGGCCCCTGAATCGTCAGAAACTCCCCGTCCTCGACCGTGAGGGAGACGTGGCTAAGACCGCTCACCTCGCCCTTGCCCCGCCTCTGTGGTGGACCTTGGAAACATCCGTCAGCTGATGTACGGCGCCGCTCCCTCTCCACTGTGGGTGGGGGCCATCCGGGGTGCCGCCCCAGTGGGTCACTCCACACTCCTCAGGGCTCCGGCCGGCCGTAGCCGGGCAACCCGCCAACCACCGATGACTCCGGCCAAAAGACCACCGCCCGGGGCCAGAGGGACGGCCAGACCACCATGTCAAGGGCTATGGGCGCGGTGATGTGCATGGTCACGGAGTGGTCGAGGCCCACCCCGTGGAGAGAGTGGAGAACCCGGCCCTGAGCCGCATTGACCACGCCGGCGGCGGCGGGGCTCCCGCCAGAGGTAGGTGAGGTACAAGGGCGCTCCTCTTCCAAACCGGGAAGCGAATACCACGCTGCTCATTCCAGCGGGCGGCGCTGGGAGTGGGACCGGAGGTGCCTGAGAGAAAACCGAGAGGCGTGGGAGCGGTCTAAACTCCAGGTGTTGGCCGCCGTCTATCTGGAGTCGCCTCGCTGAGCCTGGAGGAGTTGGCCATGGAGCGCCTGATCGCGCCGGGGATATGGCAGATCGACACCGAGCTCGGGGGGTGGACCGAGCTGAACGCCGTGTTCCTGGTGGAGGGGCGCCGGCCCTGCCTGATCGAGACCGGCCCTCAGAGAGACTCCGCCCGGGTCCTGGCGGCGCTGGCCAGACGCGGGGTCGGGGCCGGTGACCTCGCCTACGTGGTGCTCACCCACATCCATCTCGACCATGGCGGTGGCGTGGGCGAGGTGGCCGACCAGTTCCCTCAAGCCCAGGTGGTCTGTCATCCCAAGGGGCTTCGCCACCTCGCGGACCCGACCCGCCTGGTGGCCGCCGCGAGCATGGTCTACGGCGAGCGCATGGACTCCCTCTACGGAAGAATGGCCCCGGTCGCCGCCGACCGTCTGCTGGGAGCCGAGGACATGGGAGCCCTGGACCTCGGCGATCGCCGCCTCACCCTGGTGCATTCGCCCGGGCACGCCAAGCACCACATCGCGGTCCTGGATGATGCGACCGGGGTTCTGCTGGTCGGAGACGCGGTCGGGGTCAAGGTGCCCGGGGGTGGGCCGCTGCGACCGGCCATGCCTCCGGACGACTTCGACCGAGACCTCGCCATCAATTCACTCCACAAGTTCGCGGCCTTGACGCCCTCCCAGCTGGTCCTCACCCACTTCGGCCCGGCGGGGGAGCCTCAGCAGGTCCTCAGCGAGGCTGAGGCGACGATGCGCGCCTGGTGTTTGGTCGCCGAGACGGCGTTCCTGGAGGAGCCCTCCGTGGACCACATCGAGCGAGCCCTCCTGGCGCGGGTCTACGAGCCCGCAGAGGATCCCTCACGGCAGCCGGTGGTGGACACCCTCAACGGCTTCACCTCCAACGCTGCGGGCATGCATGGCTGGCTTCTCAGGGATCGTCAGCAGTTGCTCCAGAACGGCCAGTGAGCAGGGCACGGGCAGTTCCAGGGCGGCAGCCTCTGGGGTCTGTGACAGGCCCCAGATCGTTCTCGCCCTTGCGAGAGATGAGATGGCCCAATACAATGCGGCTGATCGCCCGGCGCCTGAGTTCGGGTCCCATATCCAGCGGAGGGGTACTGACATGGCCGTGACCGGCTTCTGCATGAAGTGCAAGACGGCGAGGGAGATCGCCAACCCCCAGCCGACCCAGTTGAAGAATGGCAAGCCCGCCACCACCGGCACCTGCCCGGTCTGCGGGACCAAGATCTTCAAGATCGGGAAGGCAGCCTGATTCGGCTCGACACCGACCAGGGTTGGGCCCGCGGGCCCGGCTCTGGCCGGTGAGCGCCGACGCGGAGGCGCTCGCCTCCGTGATCTCGACCCGCGAGAGGCCCCTGGTGGAGGGGCTCAAGCGCTGGGTGGAGATACCGTCCGTCAGCACCGACCCGGATCGCAGTGACGACGTCCAGCGATCGGCGGAGTTCCTGCGCGCTTACGCCCTCGCCTGCGGGATGACCACTGCGGAGGTGTGGCTCACCGCGGGCCACCCCACCGTCTTCGCCGAGCGCATCGAGGACCCCGCCCTGCCGACGGTGCTGGTCTATGGCCACCACGACGTGCAGCCGGTGGACCCCATTGAGGAGTGGGAGCTGGCTCCGTTCCAGGCTCTGGAGCGTGATGGCCTGCTGCTGGGCAGGGGCACCGCCGACGACAAGGGCCACATCCTGATGCACCTGGAAGCCGTTCGGGGAATCCTCGAGGTTCGGGGTCGGCTTCCGGTCAATCTCAAGCTCATCGCCGAAGGCGAGGAGGAGGACGGCTCAGAGCACTTTGCGGCCACCGTCCAGGCTCATCGAGACAGGCTCGCCTGCGACGTCGCGGTCATCAGCGACACCGGGATGCTGGCCGAGGAGGTGCCCTGCCTCACCGTCGCCCTGCGAGGGATGGCCTACTGGGAGGTGCGGGTGCGCACCTCGGAGACTGATCTCCACTCCGGGGTATACGGCGGCATAGTCCTGAACCCGATCACGGTCCTGTCCGAGATGCTGGCGGGGCTGCACGACCAAGACGGCCGGGTCACCGTGCCCGGCTTCTACGACCGGGTGCTGGAGCTCTCGACCGAGGAGCGCCAGGAGCTGGCGCAGGTGCCGTTCGACGAGCTTTCATTCCTCAAAGCGGTGGGCGCGACCCCCTCGGGCGAGGCCGGCTACACCCTGATGGAGCGGCGCAGCACCAGGCCCACCCTGGATATCTGCGGCGTCTGGGGTGGGTACCAGGGGACAGGGGCGAAGACGGTCATCCCTGCGCGGGCGGCCGCCAAGCTCTCGTCGCGCCTGGTTCCCAACCAGGAAGCGGCCGAGATAACCAGCCTGGTGGGCGACCACCTGCGACGGGCGGCACCGCCTGGTGTCGAGGTCGAGTTCGAGCTGATCCACGACGGCAGGTGGGTGCTCACACCCACATCCCACCCGGCGGTCGACGCCGCCGCCAACGCTATCGCGCAGGTTTGGGGCAAGCCGCCTGTCTACATCCGCGAGGGGGGCAGCATCCCGCCGGTCGCGACCATCGCGGACGAACTCTCGGTGCCCTGCGTGCTCTTCGGGGTCGGACTTCCGGGCGACCACATCCACGCCCCCAACGAGAGGGTGGTGCTCAGGCAGCTGTTCCGCGGTATGCAGGTCCTGGGCAGGCTCTGGGACCTTTACGCGGAGCTCGGCAGAGCGGGGCTCAGCTCCCGACCCGTCTGAGCAGGCGGGTCGTCTCCATCTGGAAGTACGAGGTTGGACGCTCGGTCAGGAGGATGATCTGGCCGCAGACCTGCGTGGAGCCGTTGTCATGCACGCGGTACCCGATATCGACGGGGTCGGGGGAGTTTGCGAGGTCGGAGTGGCCCTTGCACCCATGTCGCGATCTAAAAGGAGATCGCGGACTGTAGGCCTATGGGAATCAGTCCGAAGTGAAGGCCCGACGAAGGGGACAGGCTACGGTTCTCGTCAATGGAGGTCTGCTTCGCCCGGAATCGAGTTGCAGAGGTAGTGTGACTGGTGGATCCAGCGCTTCTGGCGGAACTCCCCGAAGTCGCCATTGGTCCCTAGAGCCCGAAGTATGAGGACTACTTGGGCACCGTTCCTGCTGAGTGCCCATAAGACACCCGGTCGGGACGAGCGGTCTTTCCCGACCTGGACGCTGCCCAAGGTCGCCGTCGCCGTTTCGGGTCTTGCGCCACTTGGGTGGCTGCCCTCACGCCTTCGGAACTTGGACTGGCCCTCGC
>JAJZJU010000104.1 GCA_021809895.1 bacterium | reverse complement strand
AGCCGACCAGAGGGGGGACGCCTCTGGCAGCGGCTCCTCCTCGAATGCGTCCAGATAGGCGGCGGCGAGTGGGCCCGTCCGAAGGGCCTCCATCACCTCCGCCTCATCTACCAACCCTCCTCTGGCAATGTTTACCAGGCACGCCCCCGGTTTGAGGGCCGCCAGCACCTCTGCCGACACCAGGCCCCGGGTCTCCCTGGTGAGGGGAGCAGCCAGCACCAGCGCATCCGCGCCCTGACAGGCGTCCACGAGACGGTCCGGAGGAAAGAGGGTGGAAACCAAACCGTTGCCACCCGCCTCCGGGTGGCGGCGGACCCCGGTTGGCGGACACCCGAACGCCAGCAGCCGGCGCGCCAGCTCCTGGCCGATGGCGCCCAGACCCATGATCACCACTTTGAGATCGCCGAGCTCCCGGAGATGCAGCGACTCCCAGCGCGCCTGCTGCTGCAGCGCCCAGATCTCGGGATAGCGCTTGCAATGCTGGAGCAGACAGCCGACCACGAACTCGGCGATGGGAATCGCCACCACCCCGGCGGAGTTGGTGAGCACGATGTCGGGGTAGGGAGCCATGATCTCATCCAGGTGGTCAACTCCCGCCGAGACCGTGTGCACCCAACGCACCTCCGGATGTTGGGAGAGAGCCACCTTGAGAGAGTCCGCGGTGTCCCCCGACAGGCGCCCGCCGAAGAGCCTCCAGATGCAGTCAAATTGACCCTGCGCCAGCGCCTCCTCACCCGGAGCTGCGGTGACAAGTTCGAGTCCGTCGAGTCCCACCTGCTCCCGAACGAGCCCCAGGTCCGGCTCGGGAAGCCGCCCGACGATGAGGCAACGGACCGGGCGGAACTCCGCCTTCAGGGGCATGCCGTGTCCGTCCAGCGACGCGAGGGAACCGGACCCCGGCACCGACCGGCCAATTTCACAGTCACCTGCACGAAAGCAATTCTCCTGCGGTCATGGCGGGTCCCGCGCCGACGACCAGCCCTGGGGAGCATGATGTCGCGATGGAACCACTGCCCACTCCCACGGTACAGCCCCACTGGCTCTTGCTTCACCATCGCGAGTCCGAGCTCAGGATCCTTGACGTTCGCTGGTCTCTCACAGGGGGGGCCGATGAGGCCTCCTACCATGTCGGACACATACCGGGGGCCACGTTTGTGGATTTGGACCGCACACTCGCCGGTCCACCTGGGCCCAAGGGCCGCCATCCTCTGCCGGACCCAGAGGAGTTCGGCCGGACCATGAGGGCCGCGGGGATCAGCGCTACGTCGAGGGTCGTCGTCTACGACCAGGTTACCGGAGCCGCCGCCCGGGCGTGGTGGTTGCTCAGAGCATCCGGGCTGGAGCAGGTGGCCGTCTTGGAGGGGGGCCTGGAAGCGTATTCGGCCGCCGGGGGTGCGCTCAGCCAGAGGGTGCCCGATCTACCGCCCGGAGACCTCAATCCGAGCAGCTTCACCGGGCATGTGTCCGCCGACCTCATCCCCGGTCTCCAAGAGCAGGGGTACATGGTCCTGGACGCTCGTACCCACGACCGCTATCGGGGCGTCCCCAACCCGTTGGACCAAAGGCCGGGCCACCTTCCTGGGGCCAAGAGCCTGCCCTGGACTGAGGTGTTCCCACAGGGCTATCGGCTGCACCCCGACACTGTCCGGGAACGGCTCCACCGGCTGGGCCACTCCGGGGAACCGATCATCGCCTACTGCGGCTCGGGCGTGACCGCGTGCGCCCTGCTGATGGCGCTGGAGGGCGCGGGAGTGAAGAACCTGCACCTGTACCCCGGTAGTTGGAGCGAGTGGGCGGCCGACCCGTCCCGTCCGGTCGAGCTCGAATCTTGACCGGATCCCGAGCCGTCAGCCTCGCCTGACCACCTTGGCGGCACTGGCCTGCATGAGTGGACGCATCACGATCTGATCCAGGTTGACATGAGCCGGACGGGTGACCGCGAAGGCCACCACATCGGCAACATCCTCGGGTCGCAGTGGCTGCAGGCCCTGGTACACCGCGGCGGCTCGGGTCTGGTCTCCGTCAAAGCGATTGAGGGAGAAGTCGGTCTCCACCATCCCCGGACAGATCTCGGTCACCCGCACCGGCCGTCCCGCGAGCTCCAGCCGCAGGGTCTTGGTTATCGCGTGGACCGCATGCTTGGCGGAGGTGTACCCCGCGCCGCCCTCATACACCTCCAGAGCGGCGGTGGAGGAGAGGTTGACCACGTGACCACGGCCTGATCTCTCCAGGGCCGGCAACAGCTGTTTGGTCATGGCGACCAGGCCGAGCACGTTGACCTCCCACATCCAGCGCCATCTCTCCTCGTCCGCAGCCGAGACCTCCTCAAGGCCGCGAGCCCCTCCCGCGTTGTTGACCAGAACATCGACCTCTTCGAGCTCTGAGCAGAAGGCCGAGACACTCGAGGGGTCGCTCACGTCGAGGACTTTGGCCTCGCCTCCGATCTCCGCCGCCAGGGGCTCCAGCAAGGCCATGCGCCGCGCCCCCACCCGTACGCGGTACCCCTCAAGGGAGAGGCGACGAGCCACCGCCGCCCCGATCCCGGCCGAGGCTCCCGTGACAACCGCCACCGGGCGATGGTCGTCTGACATCAGCCCATGGTCTCACCGGAGCCGCCCGCCCCGCCATGCCCGAAGGGCTGGCGATGCGGAACTTCTCCGGGACACAGTTGCGCAAGCATCACCTCCGGATCACTGGTTGGCAGCTCGCAGGTGAAGTGTCGGCAGACGAAGGCGGTGGGGTCTCCACCGACCAGTCCACGGCCTCGGACGAGGGGTGGGCCCCCCGCCTGGCCATCGCGCCAAGAGCCAACCGCGACCGCAAGATTCGGCAGGTGGCGAGAACGGGCCGAGCGCACCAGTTCGAGGTGTTGCGGCGGCTGGCCCGGGACCACCACCGCCAGCTCCAGCATGCCAGAGCGGTAGAGCTGGGCACATTGGAGCAAGCCCCCCATGGCTGCGGGCACGCGTTCGGCCGCGGCTGCCAGGGCGGTCAGAGCCGCCTCCGCGCGTTCCATCCAGGCCATGTCCCCGGTCAGGGCATGCAGCCGAAGGCAGACCTCCACCATCAGAGAGTTACCCGACCGCACCGCCCCGTCCTCCAGCCCCATGGGACGTACCCGAAGAAGGGGGTCCTGCCCTTCGGCGACATCGAACCAGAGACGGCGGGAGGAGTCGCCCATCTCCTGGTCAGCCTGGCGGGCCAGGTGGAGCGCCCAGTCGAACCAGAGCTCCTGTCCGCCGACCTCATGAAGTTGCAGGGCGGCCAGGGCGGTGTGGGCAAGGTCCTCCAGATGGGCGGGATATCGGCCCCCAGCTCCTTCGACAAGATGTGGCAACCGGCCCTGGGGGCCGCCGGCGGCCCCCAGGAGAAGGCGGGCGGCGACCTCAGCAGCCTCACCGTAGCGGCTCTCACCGGTGACGAGCCCCAGCTGGCTGAGGGCGGCCACCGCGTTGGCGTTCCACGCCACCACCAGCTTCTCGTCGCGGGCGGGCTGAGGGCGCTGACGGCGTACCTGCAGGAGCCGGTCTCGCAGCCGATCGAGAGAGTCGGCAGGGGCACTCGAGCTGGTCTCCTCCCCCCAGCCCCGACCGGCTTGGAGGACGAATCTGCGGTCCACCATCGCTTCGCGATCCAGACGGACGAGGTGGCGCAGCTGAGACGCTTCGGCGGCCGCGGCATCGGCCAGCTCGGCCTCGGTCCACAGATAGGTGGCCCCCTCGCCGGCGGGGGTGTCGGCATCCAGGCTGGCGGCAAAGCCACCATTCTCGAGCCGCAGCTCGGCGAGCACGAAGTCGGCGGTGCGACGAGCTGTCTCCAGTGCCTCCTTTTGTCTTCGGAGAAGGTAAAGGTGGAGATAGCAGGCGATCAGTTGGGCCTGATCGTAGAGCATCTTCTCGAAGTGAGGCACCCCCCAACGCTCGTCGACTGAGTAGCGATGGAAACCGCCTGCCAACTGGTCGTTGATCCCTCCTGTAGCCATCCGCTCCAGGGTCAGACCGACGGTGCTGAGGGCAGCCTCGTCGTCGACCAGTGCCGCCCGCGCGAGCAGGAACTCCAGCAGGGGGGCCTGAGGAAACTTGGGGGGCCCGCCGAGCCCGCCGTGAACCGGGTCTGCGGAGGCCACCATGGCGCTCGCGCAGCTGGCCAGGGCGGAGGAGGACGAGGGTCCGGCGTGGAGGGACGCAGGGGGTCCGGACCCCAACGCCCTGCTGAGCTCGGCCGCCACCATGGTCGCGTCCTGGCGCCGAGTCCTGTACACCTCAGCCACCGACTCCATGACCCTGCCGAAGCCAGGCAGACCGCCACGGTCCTCAGCCGGGAAGAAGGTTCCCCCGAAGAACGGCTGCCCATCGGGAAGTAGGAACATGGTCATGGGCCAACCCCCGGACCCGGTCAGCGCCTGCAGCGCCTCCATGTAGACGCGATCGACATCGGGACGCTCCTCTCGATCCACCTTGATGGAGACGAAGAGGCGGTTCTGGAGCGCGGCCAGACGCTCATTTTCGAAGCACTCATGGGCCATGACGTGACACCAGTGGCACGAGGAGTAGCCCACGCTGAGCAGAATCGGCCGGTCTTCCGAGCGTGCGCGCGCGAATGCCTCCTCGCCCCAGGGATACCAGTCGACGGGATTGGACTGGTGCTGGCGCAAATACAGGCTGGTCTCCGCCGCCAAGCGGTTCATGCCTCCACCATAAGCGAGCAGACACCATGGTCCTGTAAGGAGCGACTGAGACAATTCGCCCATGGCCGATCCGAAGACCCCACGACCTCGAGCCGTCCTGCGACTGGGGCTCGGCGCCGCCGCCGGCTTCCTGCACCTCTTGGGGCCGAGCCGCTATCGCCTCGCCGACGCCATGGGCACTGCCGCCTTCACGATGCTGCCACAGCGCCGCCGCGCCACTCAGGCCAACTTCCAGCTGGTCTTTCCTGAGCTCGGCCGGCGCGAGTTGCGCCGACTCGCGCGCCGGAGCTTTCGCGAGTACGCTCGAACGAGCGTCGACTTCGTCTGGGTGCATGGGCTCTCGCGCCCGCAGTTGATGCGCAGCTTCCACGGCTTTGGGGAGGAGCCGGTGCTGCGCATGAAGGCGGAGGGACAGGGCGGGGTGCTGGTTCTGATGCATCTGGGTGCCTGGGACGCCGGCGCCGCCTACGCCCTGGCCCGTGGAATCCCCCTGACAGCGGTGATGGACGAGGGTGGCAGCCCCGCCCTGCGCGACCTGGTCGTGTGGGCACGCGCCCGCGTCGGCCTGCGGGCGGTGCTCGCGACCTCGTCGGCGAGGCCTTTGCTGCGGACTCTTCGCGAGGGCGGCTGGGTGGCACTGCTGGCGGACATTCCCGGCGACACCCCGTCGGCCGAGGTTGACTTCTTAGGCTGCAGGACGCGGTTCTCGACCGCCCCTGCCCTGCTGGCGGCTCGTACCGGCCGTCCTCTGGTGGCGGTGATGGCGGTGCGCTCGCCGGCGGGGGGTTACCTGGTGGAGGTGCACCCCCCGGTGACCGTGGCGCGCCACCAGGACCCCGCGGAGGCCCTGCGCCCGATCCTGGACATATTCGAAGCGGCGGTCCGGCGCTGGCCCGAGCAGTGGTTCCCCTTCGATGAGGGCCGGCTTCGTGCTCGCCGTGACGGCTGAGGCCCGGCACGCGACCGGCCTTCGCCTGGCCTGGCTGGGCCACGCGTCGGGGAACCGTGCGGACGGACTCAGCAGCTACTCGGAGCAGGTCGCCGGTGGCCTCCAGCGCAGGGGGGCCGAGGTCAGCTTTCACCACGCCTCAAGCGACGGCGCGGTCGTTCCCGGCCAGCCCCGAGAGGTGATCTCCTGGCCCACCTGGGATTTCAAGACGGTGGTCGTCTCTAGACCCGGGTTCCGACCCAGGATGACCTCCTGGTTGGCGAGCCGCCACCCCCAGGTCCTGCACTGCTCCCTGAGCATGACCCTCGACGACGGGTGGGTCGGGAAGCGGGCACGGAGCCTGGGCAGCGTCACGGTGGTGACGTTCCACCTGCCATTTGGCAGACCCGGGACCGCTCGTGCCTCCGTGATGCGGGAACTGCATCGTTTCTGGGCCGGGAGGCTGAGTGGGTACCAACGAGTGATCGTTTTCAGCCAGGATCACCTGGAGCGATTGAGGAGGGTCGGGGTTCCCTTGGAGCGGCTGCGAGTGGTCCCCAATGCGGTCGATCTGGGTCTGTTCTCCCCCGGCGAGGGCCTGCTGCGCAGGAAGCGCCTGCCCGAGGCGAACTTGGTGGTGGGCTACCTGGGCCGGCTGGACCCTGAAAAGGGGATCCGGCCGCTTCTGGAAGCGTTTGGCCGCGCCGGCTTGGGCCCGGACGCACGCCTCCTTTTAGCAGGGGATGGGGTGCTGCGCCCGCTGGTCGAGCGCGCCGCCGCCCACGACCACCGCATCGTCCACCTTGGGCGTCTGGTCGGAGTCGAGGCCAGAGTCGACTTCTGGCGGTCCATCGATCTGTTCTGCCTGCCATCGAGCGCCGAGGGCCTCTCGATCGCGATGTTGGAGGCCATGGCCACCGGTCGGGCGGTGGCGGTCACCAAGGCGGGCGGGCTGGAGGAGGCCGGCGGGGGTGGATTGGAGCTCGAGGGGGGTCGACTCGCAGACTCGCTCACAGAGCTCCTGCGAGAGGTCGCCGACCACCAGGAACTGCTCGTGGAGAAGGGGTCGCGGGCCCGGTCCGAGGCCGTGCGTCATCATGGAATGGAGACAATGCTTGACCGCCTTCTGGAAATCTACTCGGAGCTGGGTGTGCCCCTGCCCTCCGGCCGCCCGGGGCGGCCGCGGTGACCGGCAGGACCGCCATGGTGGTCGACAGCGGGGCCTGTCTGGCTCCTGCTCTGGGTGAGGCGCCCTGGGTGCAGATCGTGCCGATGTCCATCGAAATAGAAGGGCGCGTCCTCCGCGATGGCGTGGACATCA
This sequence comes from bacterium, assembly GCA_021809895.1. Lineage (GTDB taxonomy): Bacteria > Chloroflexota > Dormibacteria > Aeolococcales > Bog-877 > AG-12. The sequence goes on along the minus strand of JAJZJU010000104.1, from coordinate 1,135 downwards.
CCAGCGACGAGCTCTACGCCCGGCTCCAGCAGCCTGGGGCACTGCCGACCAGCAGCTCGCCTTCTCCGGGCGACTACCTGAAGGCTTTTCGCGGCTGTGACGCTCCCTCCATCGTCTGTCTCACAATCCCCGCTCGGTTCTCGATGATGGACAAGTCGGCCCGGCTGGCGGCTGAGATGCTGCGGGAGGAGCAGCCCGAGCGCAGGGTCGAGGTGATCGACACCGGAACCGCCGCCGGCGGCTTCACGCTGGTGGCAGAGGCGTGCGCGCAGGCTTGTGCCCAGGGTCTGGAGGTCGACCAGGTGGCCGAGCACACCCGCGCGGTGGCGGACACCGCCCGCGTGATCGCGGCCCTGGACACCATGAGCTTTCTGGTGCGAAGCGGGAGGATCCCCGCGCTCGCGGGGCGCGGCAGCGATCTGCTCCATGTTCGACCCGTCTTCGCATTCGCCGGAGGTGACGTGCGCCGCCTGGCCCTGGTTCGTGGCACCAAGAAGGCCTTCCGAGTGGTGGCACAACAGCTGCGCGATCGGATGCCCTCAGACCAAAAGGTGCGGATCGCCGTCTTCTGCGGCGCGGCTCCAGGAGCCGTCCCGGTGCTGGAGGAGAACCTGCGCGCCCTCTTCGGCGATCAGGAGGTGGAGCGCCTCAGCCTGACCCCGGTGATCGCCCTGCACACCGGACCGGGGCTGGTCGGAGCAGCCGCCGTCGTCGATCGCCCGCTACCGTCCTGATGGCGGCGGCGGGGCCGTTTCGCACCCCCCTGGCGATCGCCCTGTTGTGGATCGGGGCTTACCTCCTGGGTGGGATCCCCGTCGGCTGGCTGATGGGTAAGGCAGCGGGAGTGGACCTCCGTGAGGTCGGTACCGGCAAGATCGGGACCAGCAACCTGTTCCACACGGTGGGGTTGTTGCCAGCCGCTTTCGTGGGGCCCCTCCAGTTCGGGCAGGGATTTGCTCCTGTGCTCGCCGCCGACCTCATGGGAGCCCCCGCATGGGTGGCGGCGGGGGCCGGCCTGGCGGCGGTGGTCGGCAATGGTTGGCCGTTCTACTTCCGCTACAACGGGGGCAGGGGGGTGGCGACCGCCACCGGAGCGGTCGCTCTGTGGTCGCTGGTGGGGCTGGCGTTCGTCCTG
>JAJZJU010000010.1 GCA_021809895.1 bacterium | reverse complement strand
GCTTCAGAGTGACCGGGAGTCGGCTCGCGTTCGATGGATTCCTCAAGGTGGCAGCCAGCGACGATAGGCAGGATGAGCTCCTGCCCGACCTCTCCGAGGGGGACGTCCTTAGGTGCCTGGAGCTCATTCCCGAGCAGCACTTCACCCAACCCCCTCCACGCTTCACCGAGGCGACCCTGGTGAGGGAGCTCGAGGAGCGCGGCATCGGGCGCCCCAGCACCTACGCACCCACCGTGGAGGTGATTCAGACCAGGGGTTACGTCCGCCAGCAGGAGAGGAGGCTGCAGCCATCGCCTCTGGGCAGAGCTGTGAACGAGGCGCTGACCGGTCAGTTCCCGGCCGTGGTCGACTTCGGATTCACTGCCGATCTGGAGGGCAAGCTGGATGGCATCGAGACCGGCGAGACCCCCTGGGTGCCGGTGGTGCGCAACTGGTACGAGCCCTTCGCCAAGGTCCTGGACGAGGCGCAGGAGAGCATGCCACGGGTCAAGGTCCAGGCTCAGAAGGCGGACGGAGAGTGTCCCAAGTGCGGCGCCGACCTGGTCGTGCGCAGCGGCCGGTTCGGCGACTTCGTGGGCTGCAGCCGTTATCCGGAGTGCGATTACATCCAAGGCCGTGAGGAGCGCGCCAAGGCTGAGGAGATCGGCGAGGCCTGCCCCCAGTGTGGCAAGCCGCTGGTGCGTCGGACCGGGAGACGGGGCCCCTTCATCGGCTGTTCCGGCTACCCCAAGTGCCGCTTCGTGCGTCCGGAGGCCGCTCCCGACGGGACTCCAGCCCCAGCTCGGCCCGCCGCTGAGCCGACCGGCGAGAAGTGTCCGGAGTGCGGTCACGACCTGGTGAAGCGGAGCGGACGGTTCGGTCCGTTCGTCGCCTGCTCCGGCTATCCCAAGTGCCGATATCGACCGCCCAAGGAAGCTGCTGCGGGCACGGCGCCCAAGCTGAGGGCTGGGGGGAAGTCGACCAAGGAGCCCGAACCAGAGCTGGTGAGATGACACCGGGGCCCCGCCTGGACCGCCCCGGTAGAATTTGAGCTACGTGGTATCCCAGCAGGACTTGACCCCTCACGCCACCACCATCCTGGCGGTGCAGCGTGGAAACGAGATCGCGGTCGCGGGCGATGGCCAGGTGACCGTGGGCGATGTGGTGATGAAGCATCGCGCCCGCAAGGTGCGTCGGCTCTACCACGATCAGGTTGTGGTGGGATTCGCCGGATCGGTGGCCGACGCCTTCACCCTCTTCGACAAGTTCGAGCGTCAGCTGGACCAGCACCAGGGGAACCTGCTACGGGCGGCGGTGGAACTCAGCAAGGAGTGGCGGACCGACCGCTACCTTCGCCACCTGGACGCGATGCTGGTGGTGGCAGGGCAGGGTCAGCTGCTGCTGCTCAGCGGCGACGGCGATGTGATCGAGCCCGACGACGGCATCGGCGCCATCGGCAGCGGCGGACCCTACGCTCACGCCGCTGCTCGGGCGCTTGTCCTCCACACCGATCTGCCGGCTCCTGTGGTTGCTCGGCGAGCCCTGGAAATCGCTGCTTCGATATGCATCTACACCAACGATGAGATCTCGGTGGAAACCCTAACCTCGGGAGAGGAGGCGCCTCATGCCGGAGGTTGACCTGCGGCCGACGGAGATCGTCCAGGCTCTCGATTCCTACATCGTGGGCCAGAGCGACGCCAAGCGAGCGATGGCGATCGCGCTGCGCAACCGGATGAGGAGGATGCAGCTGGCGCCCGAGTCCCGGCGTGACATAGTTCCCAGCAACATCATGCTCATCGGGCCGACCGGGGTCGGAAAGACCGAGATCGCCAGGCGGCTTGCCCAACTCACCAACTCGCCATTCATAAAGGTGGAGGCGACCAAGTTCACCGAGGTGGGTTATGTCGGCCGGGATGTGGAGTCGATCATCCGCGACCTGGTGGAGCAGACGGTGGCCAGAGTGCAGAACCAACGGGTGGCCGAGGTCGAGGCTGAGGCAACCAAGCTCGCGGACCAGCGCATAGTCGACCGCCTTCTGGAGGTGGATTCGAGTGCCGGTGCGCAACCGGCTGCGGAGTCCCCCGAAGCCGACTCCAACTCCAAGGAGGAGGTGCTGGATGAGGCTGGGCGCAGACTGGCCGCCCGCCGCCGGCAGGCCCGGCGACGCCAGCTGGTGCGCAAGCTCGCCGCTCGTCAGCTCGACGATCGCCAGATCGACATCGAGGTGGAGGAGGCGTATTCAGCCCCTGTCGAGGTGTTCTCGGGCACCGGATACGAGGAGATCGGGTGGTCTTTGTCCGACTTCTTCAGCCAGCTGGCTCCTCCCCGCCGCCGCCTGCGGCGGATGAGCGTGGCCGACGCCCGCCGCGCCCTGATTCAGGAGGAGACGGAGCGTCTGGTGGACCTGGACCGGGTGTACGACGACTCCATCCACACGGTGGAGGAGAACGGCATCGTCTTCATCGACGAGGTTGACAAGATCGCCGGCCCCTCGGTGGAGGCCCACGGGCCTGACGTCAGCGGCGCCGGGGTGCAGCGCGACCTGCTCCCCATCATCGAAGGCTCCACCGTGAGCACCCGCTATGGGCCGGTGGGGACCGAGCACATCCTCTTCGTCGCCGCGGGAGCATTCAGTTCGAGTAAGCCTTCGGATCTCATCCCCGAGTTCCAGGGGCGCTTCCCGATCCGGGTCGAGCTCAAGGCCCTGGAGGAGGCTGACCTGCGGCGGATCCTGGTGGAACCGAGCAATTCCCTGACCAAACAGTACCGGGCACTTCTCAGCACCGAGGAGGTGGAGCTGGATTTCTCCGACGAGGGGGTCGAGGAGCTGGCCCACCAGGCATATCTGGTCAACGATCGCGACGAGAACATAGGCGCCCGCCGTCTCTTCACGGTCATGGAGCGGGTGCTTCAGGAGGTCTCGTTCTCGGCCGACCAATTCCAGGGGCAGCGGGTCACCGTTGATCGCGAGTTCGTAAGGAGCAGGCTAGGAGATCTGGTCCGGGACGAGGACCTACGTCGTTACGTCCTCTGAGCTCACCCCTTCGCCAGCGGGGGCGAGGTGACAGGGTCCCAGAGGTATCCCGTGGTGGTGCAGACCGCGACCAGGCCGAGCCGTTCCAAGATGGGGCGGCTGGTGGCCAGAGCGTCGACCTCGAGCAGGGGAAAGCCACGTTCCTCGGCCAGGCGGGCTCGCTCCGCAACCAAGGCTCGGTAGAGGCCCTGGTGGCGCCACCGCGGCACCACCGAGCCTCCCCAGAGGGTCCCGAAATCGGTCCCCTCAACCAGTTCCAGCCGTCCACTGGCAACCAGCCTCCCGGCCATCTCGACTCCGTGAACCGATACATGATCGGGGAGGGCTTGGACCGCCGACTCACAGCCCAGCGCGTGGCCACGGTGGTCCTCTCCGAAGGCCAGGCCGAGTTGATCCTCCAGCATCCTGAAGTCCGGCCCGGGGCGCAGCTGGCGCAATGTGGCCCCAGGCGGCAGCGCGACGTGATGGCTCGCCACCCGCTCGGTGCTTCCCACCATCACAGTCTCCTCCGCCCCTTTTGTGAAGCCAAAGTCGAGCAGGGTTTTGTAGAAGGACTCCGGATGATCGTGCGACCAGGTCTTCCACTCGAACCGCTGGCGCAACTTCGAGAAGAGCTCGACCTGAGACCTCACCAGGGAGTGTGTCTGGGAGCTTTCCAGGGAGGTCAGGCCGGAGGCGGCGACCATCCCTCCGCCCTCCGCCATCAGGGCCCGCACCAGCTGGCCCTCCACCTCTACCCGGGCCCCCGGCGACGTCAGGTGGGCGCTGGGCCCCCGCAGCTGGCTGTCGAAGGCGTCGAGCAGGTTGGCCCGCTGGTTGCGCTCACCCACCGGCTACGCCAACTGGGGTAGAGCGCGCCCCGGCCGCAGTTGAGGTGCCCGGACACCGACCTGCCGGAAGTCGCTTGAGGCTTCGATCTGACCTTTCATTTATGGGCAAGCTTATGCCGAACGATCCGTCTATGCCTGGAGCGGGAGTGCTTGCCTGACTGAGCGACAGCCCCGCCTACCGGGCGCCGCCGAAGTCCGGATCAGCCGTTGGGATAACATTTACATCGGTAGTCAAATTCGCATGCCCGTCGGACGAGGTCCGGGATCCCCTGGCGAGGGCCGGATGTCGGGAGATGGCGGGCAGAGGTAGAACGCAACTGGAGGCACATCATGCCCGTGGCAACGCTCACCGAGCTGCTGCAGAACGGAGTCCACTTCGGCCATCAGACGAGCCGGTGGAATCCCAAGATGCGGCCCTACATCTTTGCCAGCCGCGGCGGGATCCACATCCTCGATGTGGCCCAGACGGTCGACCTCCTCGCGGAGGCCTGCCAGTTCGCGCACGACACCGTCGCCCAGGGCGGCCAGATCCTGTTCGTCGGCACCAAGAAGCAGGCGCACGACACGATCGAGGAGGAGTGCTCCCGCTCCGGCCAGCCGTATGTCATCAACCGCTGGATGGGCGGCATGCTCACCAACTTTGAGGTCGTCAAGCTGCAGCTGAAGCGGCTCACCGAGCTGTCCGAGCAGAAGGAGCGCGACGGCTTCGCGGGCATGATCAAGAAGGAGCAGCGCCACCGCGAGGACGATCTGACTCGCCTGATCCGCAACTTCGGCGGGATAACCAACATGAAGCGGCTTCCGCTAGCCCTCTTCGTGGTGGATCCCCACAAGGAGCGGCTGGCGGTGACTGAGGCCAACAAGCTGAACATCCCCATCATCGCGATCACAGACAGCAACTGCGACCCTGATGAGATCGCCTATGTGATCCCCGGCAACGATGACGCCATCCGCAGCGTGCGCCTGATCGTGAGCCGGCTCACCGATGCGATCGTGAGCGGCCTGGACGAGCGGCGTCAGATCGAGCTGGCGCAGACACAGGCAGCGGCGGAGAGAGCGGCCCAGCTGCGAGCCGAGCAGGAGGCGGCTGCCATCGCCCAGGCGGAGCAGGAGGCGGCCGCCGAGGCGGAACGGGCGGCAGCCGAGGAGCCCTCAGAGGAGACGGCGCCCCAGGAGGTGGCCGAATGAGCCAGCCGATCACGGCTGACCTGGTGCGCCAGCTCCGCGAGCAGACCGGAGCCGGGATCATGGACTGCAAGCAGGCTCTGACCGAGGCAGATGGTGACTTCGAGGGAGCGCGTGACAAGCTGCGCGCCAAGGGCCTGGCTTCGGCCGAGAAGCGACGCGGGAGGGAGACCAAGGAAGGGCTGGTCGACGCCTACATCCACCCGGGCGGCCAGGTGGGTGTTCTCCTCGAGGTGAACTGTGAGAGCGACTTCGTGGCCCGCACCGACCAGTTCAAGTCCTTGGTGCATGATCTGGCGATCCAGGTGGCCGCCCAGGCGCCGCGGTGGGTGACCAGGGATGAGGTGCCAGCCGCGGAGCTTGATCGCGAGCGCGCTATATACCGGGAGCAGGCAGCCCAGGAGGGGAAGGGGACCGCGCACCTGGATCAGATCGTGGAGGGTCGCCTGCGCAAGTTCTACGAGACGTTCTGCCTCTACGACCAGCCCTTCATCCGCGACGACGGCGCCAAGGCCAGGCGCATCGAGCAGCTGATCCAGGAGACCGTGGCCGCGACCGGGGAGCACATCACGGTCGCCCGCTTCGCCAGGTTCAGGCTCGGTGAGCGGCCCGATGAGACCACCCCGGATGGCGCCTGAGCCCGCCACCGTGGCCGAGCTAGCCCCCACCGCCTTGGAACCAGCCACTCCTCACTTCCGCCGGGTGGTGGTCAAGCTGAGCGGAGAGGCCCTGGTCGGCGACGGAGAGTTCGGGATCGATCCCGAGGTCCTGAACCGGGTGGCCCTGGAAATCAAGAAGGCCCATGACCTTGGCACCGAGATCGCCGTCATGATGGGTGGTGGCAACATCTTCAGAGGCCTGGCCGGGGCTCGTCGGGGGATGAACCGGGTGACCGCGGATCTGATGGGCATGCTGGGCACAGTGATCAACGGGCTGGCCCTCCGCGACGCTCTGGAGGCGCATGGCATGCCGACCAGGGTCCAGACTGCGATCGAGATGCACCAGGTGGCCGAGCCTTACATCCGAGGCCGGGCCATCAGACACCTGGAGAAGGGCCGGGTGGTCGTCTTCTGCGCCGGCTCCGGCAACCCGTTCTTCACCACCGACACTCCCGCTGCTCTCCGAGCGGCCGAGATCGGCGCCGACATCCTGATCAAGGCGACCCGCGTCGACGGCATCTACAGCGCCGACCCGGAGCGCGATCCCAGCGCGGAGCGGTTCAGCACCATCTCCTACCTGGAGGTGCTCAACCTCGGCCTGCAGGTGATGGACAACACCGCGGTCACCCTGTGCATGGACAACCGCCTGCCGCTTTTGGTCCTGGACCTATTCCGGCCCGGCAACCTCGCCGCGGCCGTCAGCGGCCAGCCGGTCGGCACCCTGGTCACCGACGAGCAGGGGATTCGATGAGCGACGACATCCTCAGAGGCGCCGAGGATCGCATGGCCAAGAGCATCGAGGCGCTTCATCGGGAGCTCTCCACCATCAGGACGGGTCGTGCGAACCCCTCGTTGCTGGAGCACGTCCAAGTCGAGGCCTACGACACCCACGTGCCCATCAACCAGGTCGCGAGTCTCTCCGCCCCGGAGGCGCATCTGATCCTGGTGCAGCCCTGGGATCGCAACGTCATCCAGGCCATCGAGCGTGCCCTCCGGCGCAGCGATCTGGGCCTGAATCCCAGCAACGATGGTCAGGTCATCAGGGTGCCGGTGCCGCCGCTCACGGAGGAGCGCCGGCGCGACTTCGTGAAGACGGTCAAGCAGCGGGCCGAGGAGGCGCGGGTGGCGGTCCGCAACATCCGCCGCGACGACATGGAGCGGCTCCGGCACCTGGAGCACGAGAGCGAGCTGTCCGAGGACCAGGCTCAGCGCGCCCACGCCCAACTGCAGAAGGTGACCGACCGTTTCGTCGAGCAGATCGATGAGGTGGCCCGCCGCAAGGAAGCAGAGCTGCTGGAGTTGTGAGCGGCAGCCGAGGTCAAGCAGGTGGCTGAAACCGGTTCTCTGCCCGTCCACATCGGCATCATCATGGACGGCAATGGCCGCTGGGCCAGGCAGCGAGGGCTGCGCCGGAGCGCTGGACACAGAGCTGGTATCAGGGCGATCCGTCAAGCCATGAGCGCGGCCGACGAGGCCGGGGTGCACTGCCTCACGCTCTACGCCTTCTCCACTGAGAATTGGTCGCGGCCGCGCTATGAGGTGGCCACCCTGATGAGGCTCTTCGAGGAGACTCTCCAGGAGGAGGTCGACGAGCTGCACCAGAACGGCGTCAGGATCCGAGTGATTGGCCGCCGTGCGCAGCTGTCGGCACGTCTGCGGCGGCTGGTGGCGGACGCCGAGGCTCGCACGGCGGGCAACCTCAAGGGCCAGCTCACAGTGGCGATCAACTACGGCGGCCGGGCCGAGATCGTGGATGCGGTGCGGTCGCTGGCCGGTTCGGGAGTGGACCTGGCGGCACTCGACGAGCCGACCTTGGAGGGCGCCCTCTACACCGCCGGACTGCCCGATCCAGACCTCATCATCAGGACCGCGGGGGAGATGCGCACCAGCAACTTCCTCATCTGGCAGGCGGCGTATGCCGAGCTGTACGTGACCCAGACCCTCTGGCCCGACTTCGGAGCCGCCGACCTGCGCGCGGCGCTGGCGGAATATGCGGCGCGGGTCCGGCGGTTTGGGGGGATCGTCGAGGGCCGATGAGGCTCATAGTCCGCACCGCGAGTGGCGTGGCGCTCCTTGGCGTCCTGCTCCTGGCCCTCTACCTTGGGACGATCGGTCTGGCGGTGCTGGTGGTCGGGATCATGGGGATCGGTCTCTTCGAGTTCCGCAACCTTTGGCGGGGGCAGCCTGTCGGCCCGTCGCTCCTGGTGCTCATTCCGTTGACAGGTTTCTGGTTGATGCGCTACGCGTATCCCGCCGTTCCCGCGGCGTCAGTGGGCCTCTTCGCGGGAGTGCTGCTGGGGCTGACGCTGGTCCTCTTTCAGCGCCCAGGAACCCGTCCCACCGCCAGCTGGGCGCTGGGGATGGCTGGGGCGATGTGGCTCGGCTATCTGCCCGGTTGCATCCTGCTCCTGTACCAGGCAGGAGGGCCCCATGGGCGCGGCATGGCCCTGGTCCTGCTGGCGGTCGGGGTCTCGGTCCTCGGGGACAGCTCCGCCTACCTGTTCGGGTCCTGGATCGGCAAGCATCCCTTTGCTCCCCGAATCAGCCCCAAGAAGACCTGGGAGGGAGCGATCGCCGGATGGCTGGTCCCGACCCTGGTCGTGGGGGCGCTCCTGCCTTTGGTGCTTCCCTCACTACACCTGCCCGTCGCCCTGGCCATCGCGGCGGCGGCCGCCGCTGCCGCCGTAGTAGGCGACCTCGCCGAATCGCAGCTAAAGAGGGAGGTAGGCGCCAAGGACTCCGGTCGGCTCATCCCGGGACACGGCGGAGTGCTGGACAGAGTCGACAGTCTGCTTTTTGTGGCGGCGGTCGTATACTCGCTGCTGGGGGTCGCACACGCGTTCTGAGATTCTCGCCGCGCTGGAGGGCTCCATGGAGCCGCCGCGACGGCATCCGCAACGGAGGCATGGATGATGCCGGTCAACAGAGTGGTGGTGATCGGAGCCACCGGCTCCATCGGTCGGCAGGCGTTGGATGTCATCGCTCGCTTCCCGCACGAGCTCGAGCTGGTGGGAGCGGTCGCCGGCAGCAGGGCAGGGGCGCTGGCCGATGCCCTCAAACCGTTCCCTGGGGCCAGGGCGGTGGTGGTGAACCCGTCTGACCAGGTCCCCTACGGCATGGCCACCGGCCCAGATGCCGCCTGTGAGCTGGCTGCCACCCAGGACGCCGACGTGATCCTGGTGGGGGGAGGAGGTGCGGGAGCGTTGCTGCCCACTCTGGCAGCCTGTGAGACGGGTGCGGTCCTCGCCGTCGCGACCAAGGAGGTGTTGGTGATGGCAGGCGAGCTGGTGACGGCCACCGCCGCCGCCCACCACACCACCATCATGCCCGTCGACAGTGAGCACAGCGCGATCTGGCAGTGCTTGCGGGGCGAGGAGCTGGAGACGGTGGCGCGCCTCATCCTCACCGCCAGCGGCGGCCCCTTCCGCGCCGCCCCGCTGGAGGAGATCCCGGGCGCCAGCAGAGACCGAGCGCTGGCACACCCCAATTGGCGGATGGGGCCCAAGGTGACGATCGACAGCGCCACCATGATGAACAAGGGACTTGAGGTGATCGAGGCGCACTTCTTGTTCGGCCTTCCCTACGACCGGATCGACGTCGTGATCCATCCCCAGAGCGCGGTCCACTCCCTGGTCGAGTTCTGTGATGGCACCTTGATCGCCCAGCTGGGGATTCCCGACATGCGAGCGCCCATCGCTCTTGCCCTGAGCGGTGGCAGGCGGCTGCCTGGCGTGGTGCCACCTCTCGAGCTCACCCAGGGTGCCAGGCTGGACTTCGAACCCCTGGATCCCCGGCGCTACCCCGCCCTGGATGTGGCCCGGCGGGCGGCGATTCGCGGAGGGGGCGTGCCCGCCGCCATGAACGCCGCCAATGAGGTGGCGGTCGGCGCCTTCCTGGAGGGAAGGATTCCGTTTGGGGGCATCGCTGAGGTGGTGGCTGAGGTCAGCGACTCGTTCCCCGGTGGCCCGGTGCGCTCCCTTGCCGAAATCCTGGCGGCTGACGCCGCCGGGCGCCGCCAGGCGTACGACCTGGTCGAAGAGGCCGCCCTCTCCCCAGCGGGGCCGCTCCCTTGACCGGCTTCGTGCTCACCTGGCAGAGCATCGGGGGCATCGTATTGATGCTGTTGGTGGTGATCTCGATCCACGAGTTCGGACACTTCGTGGTCGCCAAACGAGCCGGCATCCAGGTGGACGAGTTCTCGATCGGGTTTGGCCCCAGACTGCTGAGCCACAGCAGGGGGGAGACCCGCTATTCGCTCCGGCTGCTGCCCCTTGGAGGATACGTGCGGATGGCCGGCATGACCGGCCTGGAGGCGCCCGAGAAGAGCGGTGGGCCCCGCGCCTTCATCCGGGCCAGCGCCGGCCGGCGAGCGGCCGTGATTGCAGCCGGTGGGCTCATGAACCTGCTTCTGGCGGGGGCGATCCTCTCCGGCCTGGCCGCTTTCGGAGGCCCAGCCCCAGCCACCCAGCCGGGTGGCGCTCTGGCTCAGGCGGGTGTTCCCAACGGGTACCGGATCACTGCGGTTGGCGACCATCGCACAACCTCGCTGACGACCATCAGGAACATGATCCAGGGCGATCGCGGTCGCCCGCTGCTGGTGAGGCTGACTCCCTGGGCCGGCGGAGCCCCCCATTCCTACACGGTCCAACCCCAGCTGCACTGGATCGGGGTCGGAAGGACCCCCAAGATTCCCTTCGAGGCCAGAATTGTGGCGATCAACGGTGGGCCGCTGCCCCGGGCCACCCCCGGCCATCTGGCCGGCGACATCCCCGGCACCGGGCCTCTGCGGGTGACCTACCTGAAGGGGAGAGGGCGGGCGGTAGCCGACGTTCCCCGGTCAAAGCTGGCGGTGGAGTGGCTGGTGGGGTACTACGGGCCCAGCGGCAACCCTCTGCTGGCCAGTCTCAGCGGGCCGCCACAGCCCTGGTACCAGGCGATAGCCACCGGCTTCACGGCGGTGCCTCTGCAGATAGGGGCGACCTTCGTCAACCTGTGGACGCTGATAAGCCCTCACCACAATCCCAATCTCAGGCTCACAGGTCCGATCGGGATCGCCCAGGAGACCTCGATCGCCACTCAGATCTCGGGGGCGATCTACCTCACCCTGTTCGCGCTGATCAGCCTCAACCTCGGCCTCATCAACCTGCTGCCGATCCCGTTCCTGGATGGAGGACACCTCTTCTTCATCATTCTCGAATGGATCCGGCGCCGCCGGGTCAGCCCGCAGCTGGAAGCAACGGTCCACGCGGTTGGGTTAGCCTTGATAGTGATGCTCTTCATATATGTGACCTACGGCGACCTAACCCACCTGATCAGATGATCCAGCGCAGGAAGACCAGGCCGATCAAGGTGGGGTCGGTCGTGATCGGAGGCGCAGCCCCGATCTCGGTCCAGACCATGACCAAGACCCCGACCGAGGACGTTCAGGGGACGCTCGCTCAGATCGGCCGAGCCGCCGAAGCCGGTGCCGACATCATTCGGGTCACCTGCGACACCGAGGAGGCCGGACTCGCCCTCAAAGAGATCGTCAAGGAAAGCCAGCTGCCCATCGTGGCCGACATCCACTACGACGCGCCCCTGGCGTTGATGGCGCTGGATGCCGGGATCCAGTGCCTGAGGCTCAACCCCGGCAACATCCGGCAGCCGGAGAAGGTCGCCGAGATCGCCCGGCGCTGCCAGGAGCTGGGCGTGCCGATCCGGATCGGAGTCAACGCCGGCAGCCTGCCCGATCGCAAGGCGCTGGCGCGGGGCCGTGGCGAGGGTGGACCCGACGATGTGGCCCAGAGGATGGTCGACGCCGCCATGGGGCACATAAAGATTCTCGAGGAGCTGGGGTTCCAGGACATCAAGGTGAGCCTGAAGGCCAGCGACGTGCTCACCAACATCGCCGCCAACCGGCTCTTCGCGACTCTGCCGAACCGCTACCCCCTGCATCTCGGGCTGACCGAGGCGGGACCCACCTCCACCGGATCCCTCAAGAGCGCGATGGGCATCGGGATCCTTTTGGCCGAGGGCATCGGCGACACGATCCGGGTCTCCTTGGTGGACCAGCCAGAGGAGGAGGTGCGGGTGGCGCGTCAGATCCTGGCGAACCTCCAGGAGAAGCCCACCGGCCCCAATCTGGTGGCGTGCCCTACCTGCGGGCGTCTGGAGATCGACATGATGCCGATGGTCGCCCGAGTGGAGAAAGCCCTCCAGCGGGTGAAGCGGCCGATCACGGTGTCTGTGATGGGTTGTGTCGTCAACGGGCCGGGTGAGGGCATGCACGCCGACATCGGGATCGCCGGTGGCCGCCAGAAGGGGATCCTGTATCGCAAGGGCCGGGTGATCTCCACCATGCCGGAGGCCGACCTGGTCGACACCCTGGTCCAGCAACTCGATCGCATCGCCGCCGAGGATGCCGACCTGATAGCCGCTGGCAAGGAGCTTCCCGAGGGCCTTCCGGAGAGCTGACCGGAGCCGCATGTCGGCCGTCCCGTTGCCCTCGCGCACAATCCGCTCATGGACCGCTGAACGCTCCGCATGGAGGCCCGAACGGCATCTGTCGGCCCAGCGCTGGCCGATATCGGCAAGTAGCACAAAGTCGGGAGGCAGGGAGGGGCGGAGTCACCGCGGCCACAGCGCGATCAGGATCTGACCAAGACGCGAGCGCAAGCCCCTGGCTTTAGACATGGGGTGAGCGAGCGTAGCAGCGAGACGTGGGGAACAGCCGTGTGGCATAGATGCGCTTGGGGCGTATAATGTTGGGGATGGCTGGCGCAACCGTGCGATCGAATGCCAATGTCACGTTCCGCTGCGCCTACCACGTGGTGTGGTGTCCGAAATACAGGCGCAAGGTGCTCACTGGGGATATCGAGCAACGGCTGAAGGAACTGATCCGAGAAGTGGTCGCCTACAAGGGGGCGTGGCTGATTGAGATGGAGACCATGCCCGACCAAGTCCACTTGCTGGTCGAGGTGGACCCCCAGTTCGGGATCCACCGTTTGGTCAGAGCGGTCAAGGGACATACGAGCAGATTGCTCCGCCAGGAGTTCCCGAGCTTGCGCTCCCGCCTGCCCACGCTGTGGACGAACAGCTACTTTGTGGCTACGGTCGGCCGTGCGACCCCTGAGGTCGTGAAGCAGTACGTCGCGGAACAAAAGACCCGGTGAGCCGCGCTCGCAAGCAGCTGCGGGGAGCGCCGCGGCATGTCGCCCAAGTACCGTTGCGGCCTACGCCGCGGATGCGCTCGGTGATCGACACTCGCTTTCACTCGGGGCTGCGGGTCTACAACGCCTGCCTCGGCGAGGCCCTCCGGCGGAGCCGGGCACTGCGGGCAGACCCCCGCTTCGAGGAAGCCAAAGCCTTGCCCAAGGGCAAGGATCGCAGTCAGGTCTTCCATAAGCTCGACGAGGAGGCGGGTTTCAGCGAGCGCGCGCTGATGTCGTTCGGCTCGGCGTTGCGGCAGTCCTGGGTCAGGGATCAGGTGCTCTCCCAGGAGGCCCAGACGCTGGCTCGCCGAGCCTTTCGGGCGGCCGAGCGGTGGCATTTCGGAAAGGGGGGCAAGCCTCGCTTCAAGAATGTCCGAAGGGGCATCCGCTCTCTTGAGTGCAAGGACGCCAACGGCTCCTTGCGCGTCAAGGCCAAGGATGGCGCACTCGTGGGACTGCAGTGGGGCAACAGCCTCCTCGTTCCGTTCGCCAAGCCCGCGAACTCGGCCCAGCAGGCAGAACTGGACCGGATCACGGGCCTCGTCGCCGCGGGCAAGCTCATCTCCTGCAGGATCACTCGGGCCATGGTGCGGGGCCGCTGGGCCTACCGCGCCCAGCTCGTCCTGGACGGCCTGCCGCCGGTCCGTCACCCGGTGGGGAGCGAGCGGGTCAGCATCGATATGGGTCCGAGCACAGTCCACGTGGTGAGCCAGACGACCGCCCAACACTTCCCACTGGCACCGGGCGTCGCCTCGGTCGCGAAGGCGCTGCGCCGTGCCCAGCGGAAGCTGGACCGTCAGCACCGGAAGGGCAGCCCGAGCTGCTTCGACGCCCAGCACCGCCACAAGTCAGATGGCTGCGATTGGAAGGTGCGCTCCCGCAATGCCCAGCGCACTCAGGTGAAGGTCGCCGAGGTCCACAGGGTTCGCGCCGCCCGCCGTGCCACCGAGCACGGCGAGATCGCCAACGATCTCATCCGCCGCGGCCCCCACCTTAGGGCTGAGAAGCTGAACTACACCGCATGGCAGAAGCGCTTCCCGGGTTCCGTTCGGGACCGCGCCCCTGGTTCGTTCATCGCCGAGCTCCGCTACAAGGCTGCAAGCGCCGGTGGCAGGCTTTACGAGTACGCCCCAGGACAACGGCACGTTCCCAGACCTGCGTCTGTGAGCGCAAGGCCAAGAAGCCGCTCAGCCAGCGCATCCACTCCTGCGAGTGCGGCGCGGTGGCCGACCGGGACCTCTTCTCAGCCTTCCTCGGGCTCTACGTCGAGCCCCGCAAAGGCATCGACACCCTCGACGCGGAGTTGGCCAACGCGGCCTTCTCCACCCGCCACGACCTCGGTGGGGCGCCGGCGTCGAGGAACGCGGCTGGCGCCTCCAAGCAGCAAGTCCACTGGCGCCGTCCTTCGGGGCACCGCTCGGTGGTACGGATCGCCAAGCGCCTCAATAGGCGCTACGACAGAGCTGCTCGGCCGAAGCTCGTACAACCCCTGCCTACGGCAACCGCCGCCTAAGCGATGGGCGGTCAGCGAGACAGCAGGGGCGAGACGGGAATCCCCCGGATTTATCCGTGGGGAGGGGTCAAGGCAACTCCAGAGCGTCCCAGAGCCCTCTCGGCCCTGGCTTCGGCGCACTCTCCGACGAAGGCGCTGAAGAGTCGCCTGGCGAAGTCATGACTGGGGGCCAGCTCCTCGGGGTGGAACTGGACCGCGCTCAGGAAGGGCCCCGAGGTGGTCTCTATGCCCTCGACCAGACCATCCTCCGAGATCGCGCTGGCGACCAGCCCGGCGCCCAAGCGGTCGATTCCCTGATGGTGGAGGCTGTTGACCATGAACCGGTCACCCTCCAGGATGCCGCCCAATTGAGAGTCAGATTCGACCAGCAGCTGGTGAGCCAGCCGGTCCCTCGGTCCATGACGAGGGTGCTCCAACCGGGTGGGCCTCTCGGAGGGCAGATCCTGATACAGGGTCCCGCCCATGGCCACATTGATCACCTGCAGCCCCCGGCAAATGCCCAGAATCGGAACCGCCGCGTCGCGAGCCATATCAATGAGTTGGAACTCAAGATCGTCTATCCGGGAATCCCACTTCGAGGTCGGGTGGGGGCTCGCTCCGTAGCGTGCCGGTTCGACGTCCTCGCCCCCCGGCAGCAGCAGCCCGTCCGCCCAGTCAAAGAGATCCGGCGCGACCGGTCCCAGGGGCACCAGCAGGGGGATTGCGCCCGCCTCCTGCAGCGCTTGGATGTAGGTTTGATTCATCGTCTGGAGCGGGACTCCCTGTCCCAGGTCCGGGTCGTCTCTGGACCCGATCCGGGCCGGTATCAGAATCACCGGGGCCGTTCGTTCAGCCACCATCAGCCCACCCTTGCCGGGGCGGCGGCTTCGACGAAGCCCGCGACCCTTCGTACCGCCTCCTCAATGTCAGGCAGTCCCTGGGTGTAGGCAAGCCGTATGAAGCCCTCGCCGCCCGCTCCGAAAGCCTCTCCGGCCAGCACGGCCACGCCCGCTTCCTGGAGCAGACGGCTTGCCATGTCACGGCTAGAAAGCCCTGTGCCGGTGATGTTGGGGAAGGCATAGAAGGACGCCTCCGGGAGGATGCAGCGCACTCCGGGGATCGAGTTCAACCCCTGCACCAGCGCGTCGCGCCGCTGCCTGAACTCTACCACCATCTTTCCCACCGCCTGCTCGGAGGTGGGGGACTCCAGAGCCTCCACCGCCGCCAGCTGGGTGAAGGCGGCCGCGCAGGAACTGGTGTTGATCAGAAGCGTCTCCATCCGTTGGGCGAGAGGCCGGGGCATGACCCCGTAGCCGAGCCGCCAGCCGCACATCGCGTAGGTCTTGGAGAGCCCATCCAGCACAACCGTCCGCTCCGCCATCCCGGGACGCGACCAGATCGGCTCGGGAAGCTCGGAGAAGCAGATCCTGGAGTAGATCTCGTCGCTGAAGACGATCAGGTCATGCTCGATCGCGAGCTCGGCCAGCCGGTCCAGGTCGGCCGCGCCCAGGACTCCGCCCGTGGGGTTCTGGGGGGAGTTGATGATCACCATCCGGGTTCGGGGTGAGATGAGCGACTCGAGCTCGTCCAGGTCCATGCCGAAGCCACGGTCCTCCCGCAGGCGGATGGGTCTGGCGACCGCCCCGACAAAGTCGGTGAGAGACCGATAAACCGGATAGCCGGGATCGGGGAGGATCACCTCGTCGCCCTCCTCCACCAGGCTCAGAAGGGCGAAGTGAAGGATGTTCTTGGACCCTGGCACCACCACCACCTGGTCTGCGCTGACGGCCACCCCGCCCCGTCTGGACATGGTGGCGGCGATCGCCTCCCGGACCTCGGGGATTCCGGCCGCGGGGGTGTAGTGGGTCGCGCCCGCACGCATGGCGGAGTACGCCGCCTCGGTGATGTTGCTCGGGGTGTCGAAGTCTGGTTCCCCGATCTCGAGGTGGACCACGGACCTGCCGGTGGCCTCGAGCTTGCGAGCCTGCGCGAGCACCTCAAAGGCGCTCTCCGTGCCCAGGCGGTCCATACGACTGGCGAAGCGCATCATCTTCCTCCGGTTCCCGCCCGGCTCAAGGCCGGACCTCAGGACCGACTATGAGACCACCGTGATCTGTCCCAGCATGCCCAGCAGTTCGTGGGGGATGCAGAAGTACTTGTAGGCGCCTGGCACTGTGAACTTCAGCGAGTATGAGGCTCCTGGAGCGAGGGAATGGTTCCACCCCACCGCGCCCTTGGGCAACTCCGCATTGGCAGAGTTGGCGGCCAGGCTGGCTATGTCGGTCGTGGTGTGGGGCAGATTGCCCACGTTCTTCCATGTGATTGTGCCCCCGACCTTCAGGCATACGCTGGCGGGCACGAACTTGAACGAATTGGTGGCGTCCACCGTCACCGCTGTTTTGGCGCTGGCCGCGGTGCACCCGCCGGACGTACTGGTCTGCGAACTGGTCGAGGTGGAGGTCTGCGACGAGCTCTGTCCCGGGATGGGTCCGGTGCCACAGGCGGCCATCAGCAAAGCCACGGCCACGGCCACGGAGCCGAACAGCAGCGACGGGCGGGCGAAAGGCAGTCTGGTCATCGGTCCTCCTTGCGGCTCATCTCATCAGATGCTACCGTGTCGGAACTGGGCCGCGGGATGAGCCCGTTCAAGAGGCGGTCTCCCATGCCGTCTGATCGTCAGGCGGCTGGCCGAGAGCCTCCGCCGTCCAGCGCACCCGAGAGTAAAACCCCCGGGTGTGCGGCGAGCGGCCAAGGCCCAGGCCCGCGAAGTCGAAGTGGTGGGTCCACTCGTGGATCAGGGTGGTGGTGAATGCTCCCGGGGCCAGGATCTGCTGGCGGATGGCGGTGCGGTGGTAGATCCGTATCCCGCAGCGCTCGGGCGCATCGCCCGGCCTCGGGATGCGGCAGCGGTAGTAGCCGTAGGTCTTCTGCACAAGCCGCCCTGCCTCATCGGTGGCGTGAGTCTGGGCCCGGTCCGCCACGGTGAGCTTGCAGGTGGGCAGGGCGTAGCTCTCGTTCAGCAACTCCAGAAGCGCGGAGCCAATCCGCTCGCGCTCGTGCCGGGTCTCGCTGGTCAGCAGCGCCTGGACCAGGATCCGTCCCCCTTGAGGTGGACGGTGGGGCAGGGCCAGCACCGCCTGGCTGCGGCTGTAGTCGGCGGGCGAGCACCTCGATCGGATCATGGTCGGGTCACAGTCTATGGAGGCCGGCTCCACCATCGGAGGCGAGAAACAACCGGGGGTGGCCGTAGTCGGCGGCAACGCCAGCCGGTGCCACCACGCCGGGTCGCGGAAGGTGACCGGCCACGGTACAGAGACGGCGCCGGCCACTGACACTGATGGACTCTCACGGCTGTACCAGGTGGCATCCGTAATGGGCGTTCCCAGCTTAAACGCAACCACCTGAGCTGCACCCGACAACTTGGCTGCGAGCGCGTTGCGTCGGCCCTGCGCCGATGGCCATTGCTGCTGAGAGACCGCTGCCAGCTCCCACCACCGCACTGCGACCGCCTGGCGGTGTGAACTGCGGTCGGGAAGTTCGGGTGGAACTGCGCCAACTCACCGGCCAGTCACCGGCCGAAGACGGCGGTCCCGTGCCTTGGCGGTGACCACTTGAGATGCTGGTTGCGGAAAGCTCGGTTGCACATCCACTGCGATCGCTCATTCCGGCATGGCGCTCCGATCGTCCTCTTCTCGGCTGCCAATGCTCGGGTTTGGAAGCCCAGACCACGGTGGGCATTCATGGGTCCGAGGCGGTTCTCACCTGGCTCCTCAAGGGCTGCGGTGCTCTAGAAGCAGGACGTCACGCCAGACGCCCGACACCTGGCCGAGCCGCTCCCGACGACCTACCGTTCGGAATCCGCAGGCATGGTGGACCCTGAGACTTGCCACGTTCTCCGGAAAGATCCCGGCCTGGATGGTCCACACTCCGGTTGCCACGGCCTGCTTCACCAAGGATGAGAGCAGCAACTGGCCCACACCCAGACCATGGTGGCGGGGATCGACGTAGACGCTGTCCTCGACCACCCCCTGATAGCAGCAGCGGTCGGACACCGGAGACGCTGCTGCCCAGCCGATGACCTGGTCGCCGGAGTGGACGATCAGGCGCAGATCTGGACGGTGGGATGCATCCCAGGCGGACCAAGTTGGTACTCGGTCATCAAAGGTGGCGTGCCCGGTAGCGATCCCGTCAGCGTAGATCCGGGCAACGTGCGGCCAGTCGCTCGCCAACATTGGGCGCAGCATCGGCTGGCCATTCCCGCTCACCAACTCAATTTTGCACCGATGCGGCCCGGGTCGCTGACGAGTCGACAGTCAGGCCGGGGGGCTGTAGACAGAGGTTGACCTCGGAAAGTCGCAGTCCCCGTCCCCGCCTGGGCTCATTGCGACTACTGAAACCCTACAATCGTCGTCAGCCCATGAGCACTTCGAAGGTGCGCCAAGTCCCGGCACTACCGCACCTGGTTTGCGGCGCTCTGATCCCGCCCTCGGTGATGTTTGGGGCAGCGATTTTGCTCGACCGATTTGTGTTCGGAGCTTCGCTGTGGGTGTTGGGATTGATCGTAGGGTGGCCGATTGGGGTGGGAGCCGGACTGGGCGCTCTGCGCCTCTGGACCGGGAAGCTGGGCACCTTGTGGAGCGCTCCTGGTAGTTAGGCGCTGGGCTTTCTGCACCTCTACTCGTACGGCTATCTGGAGCCGCCGACTTCGACGCATGTCCCATTCTGATCGGCAACTCGGTCGGTCCGGGTCCAGGACGTTGCGGCAGCTCTCCAGTGCCATGCCGGCGCAGGTGCCAGCTGTGCCCGGCTCCTCCATCAGATCGGAGGTGAGCGCGTGGCGGCCACGGTGAACGGCGCGCCGGGTTGCCATCACGGTTGCCGTCAGTGGCCCCCGATTGGGCATCAGCTTTGTCGCACCTAGGCTCTAATCGAGATCAAACAGGTGGTACCGGGGATGGGATTCGAACCCATACGCTCTTGCGAGCTGCGGTTTTTAAGACCGCTGCGGCTACCATTACGCCACCCCGGCGCCGAGTCGGCGATGCTAGTCGCAGGTTAACCGTTGCCACCGGCCTCGTCTGCCCGTCCACCTGGGAGCCCCCCGGGACTGCAACGGCGAACCGGTGGCGTGTCGCAACCACCGAGGCGGACGGTGCCCACGAGGTAAAGTCGAATGACCGCCACGGCGCTCGCCTGAGTGGGTGACTGGCGCCGCCAACGGACCATCGGTGAACAGACGGCCAGCAGTTGAGGAGTTCGCCCGTTGACCTTTCTCGTCATCCTCACCGCTGGTCCACGGACCGAGGCCGTCCAGACCGTCCTCGAACTGGCAGCTGCAGCCTCCGAGCTGGGCCATCATCTGGAGGTGTTTCTCGCCGGGGATGGGGTCACTCACGCCGGCCAACTGGGGGGCAGGGTGGCGGTCACCCTCTGTGACGCCGACCTGCGCTGGAGACAGTCGCAACCGGTGGACATGCCCGGGGTTGTGCGCGGGAGCTTGGCCGACTTGGCGCGCAGCGTCCGTGCCGCCGATCGCGTGCTCACCTTCACATGATCGACTCCACCGATGCGGTTGTGATCTTGTCCCGGGGCTCACTCACTGATGACAGCGCCCGTCTGGCTGTGAGAGTTGCTCTCGCCCTGCCCCTGGCAGGCTCGCAGGTGATCCTGGCCCTGGTGGACACGGCTTCGGCGGTGGCTCTGTCCGGGACAGAACCTGACGGGCGGGCCCGCCAGCTATCCCGGGAGCTTGATTCCCTGACCGGAGACGAGGAGGTGCCCATCCTGGTGGAGAGAGAGTCGCTGGAGCGGCTGGGCATGGCCGATCGGACCTTGCGCCCCGGAGCGATCAGGATCGACCGCGAAGAGCTGGAGCATGTGTGCCTGATGGCGCGGAGCTGCCTTGTCCTCTGAGGAGCTCCGCGTCCTGCACCTCATCTCCCGCCATGGAGACCGCCGGGCCTGGGCGGCTGCGGCTCGAAGCTCAGCCCCCGGCCCCCTGGTGGTGCTGGTTCACGACGCCGTGATGGAGACCCAGGACGCGGTTGTGCGGTATCTCGGCGAAGCCGGGGTCCAGGGTCTGTCGTTGGACCGAGTGGCCGCGAGCAGGCGCGACGCCGGCCGCCGACAGGTGGGGAACCGCTGGCCGACCATCGACTACCGCCAGATGGTGGAGCTGATGGCCGAAGTCGATCGGGTGATCTCGTGGTGAGCGGCCAAGAGGAGCAGCGTCAAGCTGGCGGTAGCCGCCTCGACGACTCGGAAGTCGAGCGCTACAGCCGGCAACTTCTGCTGGATGGTTTCGCTGAGCCCGAGCAGCTCCGGCTCACCCGAGCTCGGGTGGCCGTGATCGGCTGTGGGGGACTGGGCGGGCCCGCGGCGTTGCATCTGGTGGGAGCGGGGGTGGGGCGGATCCTCCTGGTCGACCCGGATCTGGTCAGCCTGGACAACCTGCACCGCCAGGTCGCGTTCCGGGCTGACGACATCGGCAGGCCCAAGGTCCAGGTGCTCGGGGCCGCGCTGCGGCACCTCAATCCCGGAGCGCGGGTGGAGGAGATGATGGAGCACCTCCGTCCCGAATCCTTGGACAGAACGCTCCTTGGCCAGGACCTGGTGCTCGAGTGTTCCGATCAGCCCAGCCTCAAATTCGCCGTCAACGACTGGTGCGTCAGTCAGGCGGTGCCACTGGTGGTCGGCGGGGCGATCGGATGGCGCGGTCAGGTGACCTCGGTCACCGCCCAGGCAGGGTGCTTTCGCTGCCTGTTCCGCATGCCGTCCCCCGAGATGGAGCGGAGCTGCCGGGCCGCGGGCGTGATCGGCCCGCTCGTCGGAGTCATGGGTTCGCTCCAAGCGCTGGAGGGCGTCCGTCTCTTGGTGGGCCCCAGCCCGGGCGAGGGAAGGCTCACGGACTTCGATGGCACAACCGGTCGGTGGCGGTCGATGAGGCTGGTCAGGGATCCGGGCTGCTCAGCTCATCTGGCGGACCCCGGCATCCGGCCATAATTGGGCGATGCTGACGCCTGACTACGTCGCGGCGCGCCTTGGCGCGGTCCGGCAGGAGCCGCTCCGGGCAGCTGATCAGAATGGCGAACCGCGCGGTCGGATTCGGTGAGCGGCGACTCCTCCGCGGACGTCAGTCAGGAGGGGATGCGCCACCGGGTCACGTCATCCGTCGAACTCTGGCGCCGAACCCGAGTCATCCTCATCTATGTGGCCCTGGTCATCCTGGTCGGGGAGGGGATCATCCTCGTCGAGCACCACTTGTTCCAGCCCAGCTATGTGGTGGTGGCGGTGGCGGTGCTGCTCATGGCGGGCCTCATCTTCTGGCGCCAGCGCCATCACTACGTCGCACTGGGACCCGATGGGCTGGTGTTCCGCTCCAACTTCCGGACATCCCAAATCCCCTACAGCCAGGTTCGGCAGTCCCGATGCCAGCCCCTGCGCCAATTTTTCGAGGCCCCAACTAGGCGTGAGCTGCTGACGGGGAGCCTGCGCAGGTACGCCGCCAGTCCGGTCTGCATCGTCAGGGTGGAAATGGAGCCGAGCGAGCTCTTGACTTTTGGGCGCATGCTGGGCAGGCGCACCGTCTTGGATCAGGATCTGATCCTGATCGTGCAGGATCCCGAGCAGCTGGACCGCGGCCTGCAGCTTCGCATCCGAAGGAGGCCCCCGGCTCCGGCGGTCAGGCCCACTCGGCGGAGGCGATGAGCCAGGAGCTCAGTCAGGCGCTGCGCCGTGAGGGTCCATGGACTTTGGCCGCGGCCCTGGTGTTCGCCACGGTCAGCCTGCTGCTCGGATGGCCCCTGAGCCCCCTGGTCGCCGTGATCATGGCGGCAGCGGTCTGGTCGGTCTCCCTGCTGCTGCGACATCACCGAGGGCTGACCGGCATCGATGGGATGGACTGCGTCATCGCCGGGGTGCTGATCGCGGCCGCGCTGGCGGTGCGGCTGGCCAGCCCGATCTACCTCGACTTTCTGCAGGGGAACCTCAGCCCGGTGAGCACTGTGCCGGCTCCCGCGGGCGTGCATCGGACACCGACCCATGACGTCTTCGGGGTGGGCGCCTGGGGGCTCGGGTATCCGTTCAACACCTCCGGATGCACCAACGCTCCGGTGGGGCCGCACAACCAGGAGGTGAAGACCTGTGGGTACGTCTTCGACGAGGTCTACTTTCCGGTGGACGCCCTCAAGGACCTCAAGGGGATCGACTTCTTCGATCCGGAGCCGCCCCTCACCAAATTGATAATCGCCGGAGGCATCAGCTGGCTGGGCTTCAACCCCTGGGGCTGGCGGATCATGTCGGCAATCCTGGGGAGCCTGGTGATTGGTGTCCTGTATTTCATGGCCCGTCGACTCTGGCGGCGTAACCGAGTGTTTCCCACCTTAGCCGCGCTGTTCCTAAGTCTTGACGGGCTGGAACTGGTGGAGTCGAGAACCGGTGTGATCGACGTGATCGCGGTCTTCTTCGTCATGTTGGCCTACTGGATGTTCCTGTTGCACTGGCACGCCCGCACCAGACGCCAGTGGCTGAGTACCCTTTACCTCACTGCGGTCGCCTCCGGGTTGGGCCTGGCCTGTAAGGCCGACATGCTGCCCGCCATCATGCTGATGCTGGTTCTGCTGGTGGGCAGGTTCGTACGCCCCAGGCTGCGCTTCAGGGTCGGCCGTGGTGGGCGGTCGCGCTGGCTGATTCCACCATCCCCTGACGATCCTCTGGAGGCGGCTCGCAGGACCATGGTCCGCGGGCTCACCTGGTCCTGGCACTACCTCGCCGCCGGGGTGGTCATCGCCTTCATCTTCTACGCGTCGTTCTTCCGCTACTGGACCATCTCCCACAGCCTCTATGTCAACTTCGCCAACACCTCCGGCCCCACCGTCACCTGCACCGGCTTGGTGGCCAAGGCCTCGGTCTGCGACTTACCGGTGGCGATGCCGCTGCGTGAGTTTCACCTGGGGCCAGCCAACTTCTGGCTTCCCACGGGCTTCAACCTGGTCCAGTCGGTGGCGGATGTGGAGTGGAACAGCCTTGGGAGTCTCAGCTACCAGGCGACCCTGAAGGCCACCCACCCCTTCGCCTCGCCGTTCTACTCCTGGCCGCTGGATGCCCACCCAGTGCTCTTCTACGCGACCTACACGGGTAACGGGGTCAGTACTGTCAACGGCCAGACCGTGTCCAACTACACCTGGATCTCGGACATGGGAAACCCCGCGATATTCTGGCTGGGACTGCTGGCCCTGGCATGGTGCCTCTACCTGGTCCTGCGGCGGCGTGACCGGGTGGCCCTCTTCATCCTCAGCGGTTTCCTGTTCGACTGGCTCGTCCTCTGGTCGTGGCCCTCGCGAATCCTTTTCTTCTACGAGTACATAGAGGCCCTGCCCTTCGTATGCCTGGCGCTCGCCTACTGCTGCGCGCAGCTGCTCGATGTGCGCGCCGTGGTGCAGGTGGCGAGGCTGCGCCTGGGAACCCACAGCCTGGCGCCCATCTCCGGCGGCGTCGTGCTGGCGGTCGTGCTCTGCTTCGCATACTTCTATCCGCTCTGGACCGGGCAGCCGATCCCCTCCACAGACTTCTTCCAGCACATCTGGATCCCGGGCTGGTACTGACGGACCTGGTCTGGTGCTGGGGATAGCCGGCTACTGGCTGCTGCTGGCCCTGGCGGGCACGCTGCTGGTCGACGCCATCCCTTTCGCCTGGCGTCCGGTGGAGAGATGGGCGGCCGCCGCCGCGACGGGGATGGTCGCCTCCACCATCGTGAGCTTCGGGCTCTCCTTCTGGCTGGGGGTTGGAGCGGCGGCGGCGCTGCTCGGCCCTGGAATCCTGATCGGTGCCCTGCTTGCACTGCGCTGGCGGGCCTGGGCGGCCAGGCTCGATCGGGGATGGTTTCGTCCCCATCTCGTTGGGTGGACAAATTGGAGCAGGGAGACGCGCTGGGCGACGGTCGTGGCGGGCCTCCTGGGGCTCTCCTTTTGGCTCATCTTCAGGGGCGCTATCTATCCGGGGCCGGCAGGGAGCCTGCTTGCCAACGGCCACGTCTGGGGCGACTGGTCGGTCCACACGAGTTACGTTCAGAGCTTTTTCCTCGGGCACAACCTCCCGCCCTCTGACTCTTTGGAGGCTGGTGCGGCGATGCGGTATCCGTTCCTGGTCGACTTCCAGCCGGCACTCCTGGAGGCCGTGGGCCAGAACCTCTACGGCAGCCTTGACATGGCCTCCTTTGTCATCGGGTGGGCGGCGACCGTCTTGATCTGGCACCTGGCACTGCGGGTAACGTCCAAGCCCACCGCCGCCTCCGTGGCGGTCCTGCTGGTCCTGCTGGGAGGCGGGCTGGGCTTTGCCGCTATCTATCCGGATGGGTGCCAGCAGGTGGCCACCACAAGCCCGGGATATCCAGCCTCCGCCTGCACCACCTTGACCTCCTCGACCCCGGCTGCGGTACTGGGGTTCGTGGAGCACCTGCCCACCGAGCTCACCCATCTGCCGCGGTCGTACGACGGGGAGGGTCCGGCACCCCCGGCGCTGCCCGACCTTAAGTGGTATGAACCCCTTCTCGCGCTGTGGATGCCCCAGCGCGACTTCGCCTTTGGGATGGCTATGGTCGCCCTAACCCTGTCGCTAACCTGGGAAGCTCTGCGGCTGCGCTTGGCCAGGGCGCTACCGGTCGCCGGTGTGCTCGGGGCGGCGCTGCCGTTCCTGAATCCGTTTGGGTACCTGGTGGTCGGTCTGGCGGGGCTGTGGTGGTTGGCCAGGCGCGCTTGGCTCCGGGGGTTGCTCGCCTTCGGGGTTCCGCTTGTGCTCCTGGGAGCGCCCCAGCTGTGGTTCGTTGTCTCGGGGCCCCACGGCCAGTTCGGGGGGCCGGTCGGCACCAACCTCTTTCCCCAAGTGGATCTCGGGTGGCTGTCACACGCGACCACGGCCTGCACCGCCACCCAGTTCCGGGCGGGAGCCTCCTGTGACAGCCTCTACCTCGCGGGAGCCTCTCCACTCACCCTGATCGCCTATGTGGGGCACACCCTCAGCGCACCCGGCTTCTACGCTGCCTGGGCTGGGTTCTGGCTGTCCAACACCGGGGTGTTCTGCCTGCTCGCCCTGGGCGTCGTGGGTTTGGCGCTGATCCCGGGTCGCCTGGGCCGGGAGGTCCGCGCCCGACGCCTTTTGGCGTTCGCCGCCCCTTTCTGGCTCGTCTTCCTCATCGCCAACGTGGTCGTCACCCAGCCCTGGAACTGGGACAACACCAAACTGCTCAGCTATTGGTACCTGGGCGCATCGATCCCAGTTGCCTGGCTCATCACCTCGGGGGTGCGGATTTGGGTCAGGGCCATCGCGCTCCTCACCCTGGCTAGTCTCATTCTGGCGGGAGTCCTGAGCTTGGATGCGGGCTTCATCGGGCAGAGCACCTTGTCCGGGTCCCCGCCGGTCGGAGCCAGCGCGGACTTTGCCACCCCCACCGCCGAGCTGGTCGCGGCCGCGGTGGAGGCCAAGACCTCCGCCAACGCGATCTTCCTGACCGAGGGCCAACCCAACGATCCGGTGACTACCCTCGCCGGCCGCCAGGCGATGCTGGCCTATGACGGATGGCTGTGGAGCTACGGGCAGCCCATGACCAGGCTGTATGAGGCAGCCGCCACCATTTACCGCGGGTGCGCCCACCAGCGAGCCTGCCAGTTGGGAGTGCTCCTGCGCCGGTACCGGGTCAGCTACATCGAATTCGAGCCCGGGGACTACAACAACCTGCCGGTGGACGAGGCCTGGTTTCGAGCCCAACACCTGCCGGTGGTGGTGGAAAAGGGGGGCTACCTCATTCTCAAGGTGACCAGGCTCTGGTCGGCTCGGGCTGGCACGGGGCCGGCCTGAGGTGGGTGCCCCCGCGCTGGTTGGGGCCGTCGAGTGGTGGCGGTGTGCCAGCCGGTAATCTTGGCCGGTGACAGCCCACCTCCAGCGCCGGCGGCGGGCCGACCCTGGTCCAGAACCGGAGAGCAGGTCGGCTCGGCTCCTTTCGCCGCTGCCTGCTGGCCAGCACGGACGATGATCGACGGCCACTGCCACCTGCTGCCGCCGCATTTGAGAGTGCCGGGATCGGCTGCCTGGCGCGACCCTTGGTTCTCCGCCTGTCACGGTGGCGAGCGGCCCCGGTTCGCGTCTGGTGAGGACGTGGTCAAGGCTCTCGACCAGGCTGGGTTGGAGCGGGCCGTGGTCTTCGGCTGGCCGTTCGCGGATCCCGGTCTGCTGCGCGAGGCCAACGACTACACCGCCTCCGAGGTCAGCCGGTATGGAAGGCGCCTGATCGGGTTCGCGACCGTCAATCCCTCCTCGGCCACCTCGCCTGCGGAACTCCAGCGCTGTCAGGGGATGGGCCTGGTCGGCGTCGGCGAGTTGAACTGCGACGCCCAGGGCTTCGCCCTCACCTGGGAGGGCGGGCTGCGCTCGCTGTTAAAGCGGTGTGAGGAGATGAACTGGCCCGTTCTTCTCCACGCCAGCGAGCCGGTGGGGCACGCGTATTCCGGCAAGGGCACCGCCACGCCGGGGCGGCTGTGGCGGCTGCTGGAGCCGCTGCTCCAGGCTGCCCCAGAGCTTCGCCTCTGCCTCGCGCACCTGGGGGGTGGGCTCCCTTTCTACGCGCACATGCCGGAGGTCAAGGAACTCTGCCAGCGACTCTGGTTCGACACCGCGGCAATCCCGTTTCTCTACACCCCCGGGGCTGTGCGGGTGGTCCGCGAATTGTTGGGGCCCGACCGCGTCTGCTTCGGCAGTGACTTCCCGCTGCTGGCTCAGGGCCGCTACCGCGCCCACCTGGAGGCGATGACTGAGCCCGCATCTCAGTGGCTGGAACCGGCGACCAAGTCGTGGTTGGGAATCGGATGAGGACAGGTGACCAGCCGCTCGGTCGGCCAACAAGCCCAAACCCGCCTGGCTCGCTGGCCTTTGCGGTGGTTTCAATGGAGGGCCCCGACCAGTACAGCCAGGCCGGCGGCCTGGGGGTCAGGGTCGCCCAGCTGAGCCTGGCCCTGGCGGCACAGGGCCATCGGGTTGGCCTGTTCTTCGTCGGAGATCCAGCTCTACCCGAACTCGAGCTACACCAGGGGGTGGAACTCCATCGACTGGCCCAGGACGTTTCCCGCAACTTTCCGGGGGGCATCTACGACGGCGAGGAGGTGAAGCGGGATCACCTGGCCGCCACCTTCCCACTCGAGCTGGTCAGGGACTGGGTGGGGCCGGCCATCGAGGCCGGTCTCACCCCGGTACTGCTCTTCGAGGAGTGGCACACCGCCGGCTGGACCCGCACCGTCTCAGATCTGCTCTGGCGTCGAGGGATGCGTGACCGCTGTCTCCTGGCCTGGAACGCCAACAACCAGTTCGGATTCGAGGTGATCGACTGGCGCGCCCTCGCATACACGGCCTCCGTCACGACAGTCAGCCGCTACATGAGGGTCCTTGTGCAGGCCCGGGGAGTGGACCCCCTGGTCATTCCCAATGGCATCCCTGAGGCGGCCCTGGCCCGCCCTGACCCCGCTGCAGTCCGAAGAATTCGACAGGCCGCTGGGGAGCGCGCCACCGTGCTGAAGATCGGGAGATTCCATCCCGACAAGCGCTGGCAGCAGGCGATTCGAGCGTTGGCTGAGCTGCGGCGCGCGGGGCTGCCGGTGCGGATGGTGGCCCGGGGAGGCGGGGAGGCCTATGGCCGCCAGCTGATGACCGAGGCGCGTGATCTCGGGCTCCAAGTCGCGCGCTGGACCGATCCCATACGGGACGAGCGGGACCTGATCCGGGCGCTGCGCACCCAATCCGACTGCGACCTGATCGAGCTGGCAACCTTCTTGCCCGAGCGGTTGCTGCCGATCCTGTACGCGTCCTCGCTGACGGTTCTGGCGAACTCCGGATTCGAGCCCTTCGGATTGGTGGGTCTGGAGACGATGGCGGCCGGAGGGGTCGCGGTTGTGGGGGCAACCGGGGAGGACTATGCCCGCCACCTCCAGAATTCGGTCGTGGTCCAGACTGAAGACCCCAGCGAGCTGGCTCAGGCGGTCGCCCAGCTGCAGCGGCAGCCCGGGCTGGCGGCCGCCATCCGCCGACGCGGACGTTCCACCGCTCGCACCTTCACCTGGGATGAGGTCATCCGCTCCGACCTCCTGCCTCTCCTGCCACTGATGGCGCGGCGGCAGATGGCGCGGTGGCCAGAGCCTGGCCTTTGAGCGGGACCTTGGAAGCTGCCCGGCCACTCAGGGCCGGCGCGGTCCTGTTCCTGGTCACCTTCTGGATCGGGTTCAACCTGCGCGCTGCCATCCTGGGCGTGCCGCCGGTCCTCTCCATCGTCAAGGGAGACCTGCGGCTCAGCTACGCCGAGGTGGGCCTGCTGAGCGGCATCCCCATCCTCGCCTTCGGCCTTTCGGCGCTGCCGTCATCGGCATTGGTGCGAAGGTGGGGAGGCTACTCCGTGGTCGCACTTGGATTGACCGTGGCAGCCCTGGGCGAGCTGGTGCGGGTGCTGCCCCGGGCTGGGGTGATCCCCCTCTTCGCCGGGACCGGGCTGATGGGGGTGGGCATCGCTCTCACCCAGCCCGGTCTGCCAGGCCTGTTCCAGGCCTGGTTTCGGGGCCACGTGCAGCAGGCTTCGGTCACTCTCACCCTTGGCATAACGGTTGGCGAGCTGGTTGCGGCCAGCGTCTCCCGGCCGCTTCTCTATGGCCTCCTTCACAGCTGGCAGTCGACCATGCTGGTCTGGGGCCTGTGTGGTGTCACCTGCTTGCCGGTGTGGGCATGGGCGGTGCCGCGGGTTCGCGTGGGCTTGGCCGTCGGCCAGCGCTGGAACCTCCGGCCGCTGTTCCGATCTCCGGCTCTATGGTCGGTCTACCTGTGCTTCGGGGGGCAGTCCCTGGTCTTCTTCGCGGCCAACACCTGGATCCCCACCTCCGTCCCGGGGGGGCCCCATTCGGCTCTGGCCAGCTGGAGCCTGGCGGTTTTGAACGGGGTCATGATCCCGGTCGATGTCGGGTTGATCCTGATGCGCCGCAGTTTTGCAACCAACCGGCGCTTCTACCTCGGCAGCAGCCTGATCACCTTGGTGGGGACTTTGGGCTGGCTCCTGTTCGGTGCCACCGCGCCGCTGCTGTTCGCCGCGCTCATCGGCATCGGGGTGGCGATGACCTTTGCCGGACTGCTCGCCTACGCGCCCTTGGTGGCATCTCCCACCCGGGTCGCACCCCTCAGCGCCGTGATGCTGACCGTCGGCTACGTGTGCGCCTTCTGCGGGCCGTTCCTGGGTGGCCTGGCGATGGACGCCGGGGGCGGGGTGCGCTCTCCGTTCCTCCCCATCGTGGCTGCCTCGGTCATGATGGTGATCGCCAGTTGGGGAGTGCGCCCGGAGCTGCACGCCCTTGGTGCCCCGGTGCCCACCGGGAGCTGAGTTCCGTTACCGCTTGAGAGACTGAAGGAGCCCGGGATGGAGAGTGCGAATCGAGATCTAAAGTGGGACTTCGAGGGCGAGGTCCTGGTGAGGTGCCGGAGGGTCGGTCCCCTGGACAATGCCGCCTATGTGGTGGCCTGCCCGGAAACTCGGGCGGCCGTCCTGATCGACGCCGCGGACGAGGCGGAGCGGCTCGTCGATGCGATCGGGGACCTCAACCTGGTGGCGGTGCTGGAGACCCATGGTCATGCCGACCACTGGCAGGCCCTGGGGGCGATCCGGTCCTCCTTCGAGCGCGCCTGGGTCGGTGCCCATCCGGCGGACCTGGCCATGTTTCCGCCGCCTCCTCCAGGGCATCACTTCCAGCACGGCGAGGAGATAGTCTTCGGCACCTGCCGGCTGCGGGTGCTGCACACTCCTGGGCACACGCCGGGCAGTGTCTGCTTCCTGGGGCCGGGGATGGTGTTCACGGGGGACACCCTCTTCCCCGGCGGGCCGGGGGCGACCACGCCGCCCTTGGGAGATTTCCCCACCATCCTGGGCAGCATCCGGACCCAGCTCATGGGCCTGGATCCCGACACCATCGTCTACCCCGGCCACGGTGACTCGACCACCATCGGGGCTGAGGTGGCAACCTTTGAGGAGTGGGAGAGGCGCCGCTGAGCGGGCGTCCGTGATCCGTCCGCCTTTGTGCCGGCGCGGTGCCCAGGGACGGCGCGGGAGCTCCTCCAGGCCTGGGCCCAAGTGCCCTGGGTCAGAACGGGAGCGCGTCCTGCTGATGCAGGAAGGACTGGCGATGATGGGCAGAGGGCCCCAGCTCGGCCAGGGCGCGAAGATGGGCAGGGCTGCCGTATCCCTTGTTGGCAGCCCACAGGTACCCGGGACACTCGCGGTCCAGCTCTCGCATCAGGCGGTCGCGGTGCACCTTGGCGACGATCGAGGCGGCGGAGATCGCCGGCACCAGGTCGTCGCCACCTATGACCGAGCGGTAGGGTCGAGAGGTCGACAGTCGCAGGTTGCCGTCGACCAGATAGTTGTCAGCCGGCACCACCTCCAGCAGCCGCTCGATGGCATGTCGGTTGGCCCACCCCACTCCCAGCCTGTCGATGTCCTGGCTGCTGACCTCCACCACCAGCACCTCGACCGCAGCCTCACGGATGAGCGGGTCCATGAGCTCCCGCTGAGTGGGGCTGAGGCGTTTGCTGTCACGCAGGAGGGGATGGGTGAAGCCCTCACCGAGCACGACCGCCGCAGCCACCAGAGGCCCGGCGAGGGCGCCCCGGCCAACCTCGTCCAGACCGCACACCGATCCCGCCGGCGGCTCCCACGCAGTGACAGAAGTGCGTCTGGGCACGCCCGGGAGTGTATGGAGAATCGACTCTGAAGTGCCAATGGCGGTCCCTATACTCGATGACCAGATGACCAGTTCCTCCTCCGACGGGCCTCGGGCCCCCGGGCTTGACAGGCGGTCGCAGTTGCGAGCCAGACAGGACAGGGCCAGGCTGGGGGGACCGGAGAGGTACCGCTCTCGATTGCCGTCCCAGCACAAGCTGCCGGTTCGAGAGCGGCTTGAGCTTCTGTTCGATCCCAAGACGCCCTTCGTCGAGGACGGCCTCCTGGCCAACTCGGAGAGCCCTGAGGAGATGGGGGCAGACGGGGTCGTGACCGGGATTGGATTCGTCCACGGCCGCCGGGTGGCCGTGATGGCCAACGATCCGACCGTGAAGGCGGGCTCGTGGGGTCCGCGCACAGTGGAGAAGATACTGCGCATCCAGGAGCGCTCCGAGCACCTCCAGATCCCCCTCTGCTACCTGGTGGATTCGGCGGGGGCGCGCATCACTGAGCAGATGGAGATGTTTCCGGGGCGCCGCCACGCCGGCCGCATCTTCCACAACCAGGTCCGCCTCAGCGGCCAGGTACCCCAGCCCTGCGTGCTCTTCGGGCCGAGTGCGGCGGGGGGGGCCTACATTCCCGCCTTCTGTGACGTGGTCTTCATGGTCGAGGGCAACGCCTCCATGTACCTGGGCTCTCCCCGCATGGCGGAGGAGGTGGTGGGGGAGCGGGTGACCCTTGAGGAGATGGGGGGGGCCAGGATGCACTGCACGGTCTCCGGTTGTGGAGATCTGCTAGCTCCTGACGAACGCTCGGCCCTGACCGCGCTGCGCGATTATCTGGCCTTCTTCCCGTCCAACTGGGGCCAGGATCCTCCTTCCGTAGCCCCGCGCCCCCCCGCCGCAGCGGTCAATGTGGCCGACCTGCTGCCCACTGAGTCGGCGAGGGGGTATGACGTGCGCCAGGTTGTCGATGCGGTGTTCGACGCGGGCTCGTTCTTCGAGATAAAACGGCTCTACGCCCAGGAGTTGGTGTGTGGCCTGGCCCGCCTGGGCGGCCGCGCGGTCGGGCTGGTGGCTTCGCAGCCCGCTCATCAGGGCGGAGTCCTGTTCGTTGACTCGGCGGACAAGGCGGCGCGCTTCATCAGCCTCTGCGATGCCTTCGGAATACCTCTGATATTTCTCGCTGATGTGCCAGGTTTCATGATCGGGTCCGCGGTCGAACGCGACGGCATCATCCGCCACGGTGCCAAGATGATCGCGGCCCTGAGCTCCGCCACTGTTCCACGCTTCTGTGTCGTTCTGCGCAAGGCTTACGGGGCCGGCCTCTACGCCATGAGCGGGCCCGGGTTCGAGCCGGAGGCCACTCTGGCCCTGCCCACGGCCGAGATAGCGGTCATGGGCCCGGAGGCGGCCGTCAACGCGGTTTATGCCAACCGAATCGCAGCCCTGCCGGAGGCGGAGCGGCCCGGCTTCGTCAACCGGATGCGGGAGGAGTACGCTGAGAATATAGACGTGTTCCGGCTGGCTTCAGACCTGGTGATCGACGCTGTCGTCGACCCGGGCCTGCTCCGGGACGAACTGCTCGCCAGGCTGGCCGCCGCAGGCTCGCGACGCAGGTCGCAGCCAGGGCGTCAGCACGGCATCTTCCCAGTTTGAAGAGGTGTCCACCTTGAGATCAACATCGGCTCCCCTGCTCCTCATTCCCGGCCCGACCCCGGTCCCGCAGCGCGTTCTGGAGGCGCTGGCTCGTCCCACTGAGAGCCACAGCAGCTCCGTCACCGCATCGGCCCTGCAGCGGCTCCAGGAAGGCGTGACTCAGGCCGTGGGGGGGCAATCCTCCGCCGGCCCGGCTCCGATGGTACTGGTGCTCGGTGGCAGCGGAACGCTGGCCCTGGAGTGCGGGATCGTCAACCTGGTGGCGCCCGGGGAGAAGCTCTTGGTCGTCAGCCATGGGCTCTTCGGCGAGCGCTACGCCGCCGTCGGCAGGGCCATTGGAGCCGATGTGGAGGTGGTGGAGTGCCCCTGGGGGGAGCAGGTTCCGCCCGAGCAGGTGGAGGCGGCGCTCATATCCTCCAAGGCCAAGGTGATGACCGCAACCCATGTCGACACCGCCACCGGGGTCGTCTCACCGTTTCGTGATTACGCCAGGATCGCCGACCATCTCGGGGTCACCATGGTCCTCGATGCTGTGGCCACGGTGGGGGGGATGTCGGTCGACATGGCAGAGAATCGGATTGACGTGGTGGTCACCGCGTCCCAGAAGGCTCTGGGAATGCCTCCGGGGCTGGCAATCCTGGCGGTGTCTCAGCGAGCTTTGGAGACCCGTCGTCGGCTCTCCGGGTGCCGCAGCTACTTCCTCGATTGGCTGAACTGGGAGGCCACCATGGGTGACTCCGCGGGCAGGTACTTTGCCACCATTCCCACCAACATGATCATCGCCGGAAAGGCGGCCGTGGACATCGCCATCGAAGAAGGCTGGGAGAATCGCTTCCGTCGCCATCGTCGGATGGCTCGTTCCGCGCGCCGCGGTCTGCGTGCCATCGGATTGAACCCGTTGGCGCAAGACGCGGTGCTGGGCGCCACGGTCACCGCCACCGGAGTCCCCGAGGGGGTGACTCCTTCCGACCTTCGGTTGGAGGTCGCCAAGGACGGTGTCGCCATCGCCGGGGCGATCGGGAAGTGGGCGCCCCTGGGAGTCCGCTTCGGCCACATGGGAGCGGTGGACCTTCCCGACCTGCTCCAGGGCGTGGCCGCGGTCGAGGCCGCCCTGGCCAGGCTGGGCGCGCCGGTTGAGCGAGGAGCGGGGGTGGCGGAGCTGGTGGCCGGCTGGGGGGACGAGCTCCCGGATTAGGCGCTGGGCGGGCGCACCAACACCAGGCCGCCCTCCACCTTTACCTCGTGCACGGGGTTGGGCAACCGAGGCCGCTGGGACTCGGCCCTGCCCGTGGCCGGGGCATAGCGAGGCCAGTGCCAACGGCAGACCACCACGCCCAACCGCCAGCCAGCCGTCTGGGAGAGGCGCCCCCGCATGGACGCAGCTGTCGTCCAGCGCCCAGAGCATGATTCCCCGGCGCGCCAGGCGGACGATGGCTGTGTGGAGCGTCGCGCGGCTCAGCTCCCCGAGGATTTGCTCCAGCGGCCCCAGGCACTCCCAGCCGGCCTGATCCGGGTCACCCATGGCGGACATGGGCTCACGTTACCGAAGTGCTGCCGGCCCGTAGCAGCCAACTCTCGGGGCCTCCCGGTGCGCTGCCCTAGACTGGCCAACGAGCCATGCAGGAGATCAGCCCCCCAGCCTCAACCCGTCCGGGGTGGCACTGGGATCCCCCCACCATCTTCTTAGTTGCGGTCCTGATCCTGGGGCTGGCGGCCTTCACCACCCCTCAGTTCGACCCCGACTTTTGGTGGACCGCCCGTATCGGTTTGGAGATTCTGGCCCGGGGCGCCGTGCCGCTCCACAACTACTTCACCTTCACCGCCACCACCCACCCGTTCATCAGTCAGGAGTGGGCTTCGGAGGTGATCGACGCCTGGCTCTACAGCCACCTCGGCATGACCGCTGTGATCATGACCTTCGCGGTTTCCACCTGGGTCGGCTTCTTCCTGGGAGTGATCCGCGTCGATCGCGCTGGACGGTCAAGATGGGTGCTGGCCGTGGGTGCGGCGCTGGTCCTGATCAGCGGCCTCCAGATCTGGGGTCCCAGCCCACAGATGTTCTCCTTCGGGCTCCTGGGGATCCTGCTCACCCTCCTTGACGCCTACCGGCGTCAACCGAGACGGCTGCTGCTGGTGGTGCTGGTGCCGTTGTTCGTGATCTGGGGCAACCTTCACGGTGGCTTCCTGATCGGCCTGGGGGTGGTGGCGGTCTTCCTGGTCGGGGAGCTGCTGGCGACCTACCTGCATCACCCGGGGGCCATCGGCTATCCAGCCTGCCGTGACCTCCTGCTTGTTTGGGTACTGGCCGCTCTGGCGCCGATGGTTAATCCCAACGGTGACGGCATCTACTTGTATCCGGTCAAATTGCTCCTGAGCCATGTGGCCCAGGCGAGCCTGAACGAGTGGCAGCCACCGGACTTCCATTCCCCAGCCACCATCCCCACTCTGTTCCTGCTGCTCACAACCCTGCTCGCCGCCCGGTGGGCCACCCACACCAGGCTCTCCGACATCCTGCTGGCGGCTGCGGGATTGGTGCTGATGCTCTACGCGGTTCGAGACATCCCGATCTTTGCCGTGCTGGTGCTGCCAATGTGGGCCGACGGGGTCCAGGGCTTCTTGTCCCATCTGGGAGCCGCTCGAGGGCTGAAACCCATCCAGCGGCGGGGGGCTCCGGCCTGGTTTGTGACCGCTGTCTTGGTGATCGTGGCTCTGGCCGCTGGCGCTCGCATGCTCGACCAGTTGCACAGCCCCGAGAACAGCCTCACGGGCTCGGCCTACCCGGTCGCCGTGGGGAGGGTCATCTGCGACGGCCCGGCGGCGCGGGTCTTCGCCCCCTATGGCAGCTCGGGGTGGCTCCTGTTTCGGATCGACCACCGGGTTGCGGCCGGCAGCTCCTGTGCCCCTGATCGCGTGTTCATCTTCGGCGAGGTGGTGCTGATGGGACGTCAGATCATGTCCGACTATCTGACCGCGGTGTCTGGGGGCGCCGGCAGTCTGGCCGTCCTACGCGCGCATCGGGTTAACCTGGTTTGGCAGCCCCGGGGAGCGCCTCTCACCACCCTTCTGCTTCGAACTCGGGGCTGGAGCTGCGTCTTCGCCACCTCCAGCAACGTCCTGATGGCGACCAGCTCCACGGCTCCTCAATGGCACTCGTCGCGGGCCGACTGCCCCAGCTGACGCACTTGGCGAGTAAGCCGAGGGCCGGCTACAGCTGTGCCGCCTCCGGGCCTACGGGTAGATGCCCCGAACCGCAGTGGCATCGGCGACCCGCTTGACCGCCAGGCAGTAGGCACCCATGCGCAGGGTGGTCCGGTGCTCCTTGGCCAGGTCATCCACCTGCTGGTAGGCGCGCTCCATGATCCTGGTCAGGCGCGCGTTTATCTCCTTCTCCTCCCAGAAGAAGGACTGCAGATCCTGCACCCACTCGAAGTAGGAGACGGTGACCCCTCCGGCGTTGGCGAGGATGTCGGGCACGACCACGACTCCGCGCTGGTGGAAGATGTCGTCAGCCTCCGGCGTGGTGGGCCCGTTGGCGGCTTCCACCACCAGCTTGGCCTGGATCCTGGCGGCGTTCTCCAAGCTGAACTGGTTCTCGAGCGCGGCCGGCACCAGGATGGTGACCGGAAGCTCCAGCAGCGCCGCGTTGGAGAGCTCTTCTCGGGCGCCGGGGAAGCCTCCCACCCGGCCATGCTGGGCCTGATGCTGCAGCAGGGCGGGCACGTCGAGCCCGTCTCGATTGTATATCCCGCCGAAAACGTCGGAGACCGCGACCACCTTGAAGCCCTCGGCGTGCAGGAGCTCGGCACTGACACTGCCCACGTTGCCGAATCCCTGGATCGCGACACTGCACTCGCTGGGGTCCCATCCCAACCGCCGGCACGCCTCCAGGGTCACCACCTTGACCCCGCGCCCGGTCGCGGCCGGGCGGCCCTCGGACCCTCCGATGGAGAGTGGCTTGCCGGTCACGGTGGCGGGCACCGAGTATCCCTTCTCCATCGAGATGGTGTCCATGATCCAGGCCATGGTCTGCTGGTTGGTGTTGACGTCGGGGGCGGGGATGTCGCTCTCGGGGCCGATGAGCAGGGAGATCTCGCTGGCGAACCTTCGGGTCATGTTCTCCAACTCCTGCTGGGAGAGCTGCGATGGGTC
Source organism: bacterium (assembly GCA_021809895.1). Taxonomy (GTDB): domain Bacteria; phylum Chloroflexota; class Dormibacteria; order Aeolococcales; family Bog-877; genus AG-12. The sequence continues at coordinate 1,909 of JAJZJU010000010.1, read as the reverse complement.
GCAGATGACGCCGCCCTTGGCCCCCCCGTAGGGCAGATTGGTGACTGCGCACTTCCAGGTCATCCACATCGACAGCGCCTTCACCTCGTCCAGGCTGACCTGTGGGTGATAGCGGATGCCGCCCTTGGCGGGCCCGCGGGTGAGGTTGTGCTGCACCCGGTAGCCGGTGAAGACGCGGATGGTGCCGTCATCCATGCGCACCGGGAAGTTGACGGTGAACTCCCTCCTCACCTGCCTCAGGACCGCCCGCATGCCCGGGTCCAGCTCCAGGAGCGAGGCTGCCTGGTCGAACTGTCGCTGGGCGGTTGTGTAAGGATTGGCTGGCGCCGCCGTGGCTGCCGGTGTTGTCATGACGCTGTTGGCCATCGACCTGCGCCCTCCAGATTGGCGATTATTAGGGCCGTCCCGCAGAACGACCGGCAGCTAGCGTATCCCTCCCGGGCGTCAGCATGTCAAGCGCGGTATCCCGGGGCCGTCCCCGCCGCGGACCTCGGGCCGCGCTGAGGCGCCGGGCGCCCGGGACCATCCTTCTGTCAGCATCGCGGGATGGCGATTCCCAAGCGGTGCCTCATGCTCCCTCTTAGCCGCCCCTGGCGACCACGCGCAGGCCCATCCCCCAGTCGGATTGGGGGTGCATGAGCGTTGCCAGTCGCAAACCTCTTGGACGCACTGCTGCGCGGGCCCACCTGGGTGGTGGCCCGAGCCGAGCCCGGGCTGGGCAGACTCACGGAGTCGGTCAGCCTGGCCACCATCCTGGCTAACGCTTCCCCCCATCTGCCCATGCGCTTCTACACCTCGCCAGCAGCGGTGCCACTGGCGCGACGGCTCCTCAGCCGTCCCGTCCAGCCATTCGAGTTGGGCCGGGGCGCGGATCCCCAGCAGACCCTGATCGACTCCGCCGGGGTGCAGCGGCTTTTGCTGGCGGTGCAGAGGATCCGGCCCGCCGCGGTGGTGGTGGACGGCTACCCAATGCTGTTGCCACTGCTGCGAGCCGTCTCGTCGACGCGCCTGCTGGTGATGGCCAATCTGCATGACGTGCGCAACCCGGCCCACAGCCGAGGAGCGCGGCTGCTGCAGGAGGCTCTGCACATGAGCTCCGACCTCATCCTGGTCAGCGAGCTGCGCCGGGGCTGGGCCCGCGGCCGGATCGCCCAGGTCCCGGCCCTGCGCATCCCCAGCCTCATCCGCCAGGGGATTCCACCCAACCGCCGCTTCAGGGGCGAGGGGCCGACCCCCAGGGTGGTCGCGGTGATGGGGGGCGGGAGCCGGGGTGACATCCTCCTGAAAGCGTCGGACCGGGCCATTCTGGAGGCGTTGGACGGTGAGGTGGCGTGCGGGCGCCTGCCCTCGTGCTCGGTTTTCGCGGGCGGCGGATTGGGCGCGGCCGAGTCGGGATTCAGTCACCTCGAATGGGGTGCCGACCCTGCCGATTGCCTGCCCGCCCTGGAGCAGGCGGACTTGGTGGTCACCCGCGCCGGGCGCAGCACCCTGGCCGAGGTTCTGGCCAGTGGACGCCGCGCGGTCGCGGTCATCCCCCGCTCGGACACTCTCCGGGGAGCCGAGCAGGCCGCCAACGCGGCGGCCGCGGCCAGGCTGTCGCCGGCTGTCATTCCTCTGCCCGTGGCCCAACTCGACCTGCTCCCGCAGGCGTGCCGGCGAGCCCAGGCCGCCGTCCCCAGGAGCTGGGAGCCGGGCAACGCCATCCTGCTCGAGGCCTTGGCAGCAGTCTGACCGTTTCGGGCGGGGCGACATCTGCGAAGCCGGCACCCGTGTGGCCTCCCAGGTGGCGTGCGGTTCCCTGATAATCGCGGCATGGCTTTGGTCCTACCCATCGAGGTGGAGCGGGAGACCGCTCTGGCATGGTTGGCGGCCGGCGCGGCCTTGCTCGATGTGAGGGACCAGCATGAGC
>JAJZJU010000009.1 GCA_021809895.1 bacterium | reverse complement strand
GCAGGGCGCGCTCAACAGAAGTCACCCATAGCCTGACCCACCAGTCCCACTTGCCAACCTCTTCCCGATTCACTCAACTGCCCTTATGGGCACTACCGCACACTTCTCCGCCAGCTGCTGCCAACCCTCAGGTCAATGGGCTACTTGCCCAAGTCGAGGATGTGTCCGACCAAGGGCTTCTTCCCGTAGAGATGCCGCCCGGTCACGACCAAGACGTCCCCGGGCGACGTGGACGTCGAACTCGATATCGAGCTGAGGCTCTCCAGAGTGGGGGGAACGCCATGCCCATTGAACTTCATCACCTTGGTGTGAGCGGTGAGGTCCAGGGTCAGACGCTTCCCATCGGGCTGCTCGATCACGATCGTCCCGTGGCCCGCTGAGCCGCCGGTGCTGGTGTCGGATACCAGGGAGCCGGTCACCTTCGAAGGTGGGCAATGGCGGTGAGCCTTGGAGGTGGTGGCCTTCGTGGGCTTGCTCGATGGCGTGGGGGCAGCGGGCGTGGCCGCGGACACCCCGACCGCGCCCCCGATCGCGGCCACTGCGACTCCCCCGGCGACCGCCAGAGCCGTCGCGTGTAGCTTGCGCATGTTAGGTGACTCCTCCAGTGTTGATAGCGACTTCTGCGCCCGACCCCTCATAGGTCTTCTGCTCTCCGATGCTATCCCGCAGCCTTGGGCGACACCTGAGGCAGGCCTGAGAATGCGCTCGGCTGTGCCCAGCCATCAGGCAACCTCGCCGCGATCTCAGGCGGGCGCTCAGGTGCCCCAAGGTCGGCGACGGAGTGGTGGGCGTGGTGGAGAACTTTCGGCACGAGCCAGCAAGCGGGCGCCGCCGATCTTCGGCTCGCCGAGGTGGGGTGCAGCCACTCTCGCTCCACCAGCCGCGGTTGCTCCTCAGCGCTCAAAGGCGACGAGCCGAGATTCCCTTGATTTGCGGCCCAATACAGGCGGTCGCGACAGAGGGGGCTGGCGGTGAAGCTGACCTATGACACATGGCGTTCCCCAACGCCTCCAACACTCTCCCGCCAGACGTTCGTGCCGCTTACCCACCGATCCAGGTCCGCGGCCGCCGCCTGATCTGTGAGCCGGTTGAGGGGAGCTCGGGCCGGCTACTGGACGCAGCCCTGGGTCGACACCGGGGCCGTGTCACGCTCGCCTCTGGCCAGGTCGGGCGCGATCTCGCTGGCGGTGAGGGCGTAGCCCTCGTCACTGGTGACCAGGGACTTGGCGAAGACCACCCCCAGCACCTGTCCTTGGAGGTTGACGAACGGGCCCCCGGAGTTGCCCGGGATGACGCTCGCCTGGAGGATGTAGATCTGGCGGCTGACCAGTCCCTGGGAGTAGATGTCCCGTCCCACCGCCTGGATCTGACCTCGGATGGCCCCGGGCACGACCTGCTCGGCACCCCCGCCCGGATAGCCGATCACGGCCCCCTGGGTGCCCCGGGCCCCGCTGTTGGAGAAGGTGAGGGGCGTCAGGTTGAGCCCGGGTACCAGCAGCAGGGCGAGGTCGGTGTGAGGGTCGAAGAAGACGACCCGAGCCGGCAGGGAGCCGATTCGCCCGGGGATCTGCACCTGGGTCCCGTGGCCGCCCGCCACCACATGGGCGTTGGTCAGGACCAGGTCCTTGCCGACCGGGAAGCCACTTCCCTCGATGAGCCCGCCACAGCCGACACTCACCACCTTGACGGTCTCGGCCACGTCGCGACGGACGGCTGCATCGCCGCTGAGGTTGCCCGGGAGCGCGACCGGTCCCGGAAGTGGGGGCACCAGGTTGGCGAAGACCTCAGGGAACGGCACGGCGCTGAAGACGTGCTGGAGGTAGCCCAGCCAGGCGGGGCCCTGCGGCAGGTCACGGTCAAGGGTGCGCAGAATGGTGGAAGCCTGGATCTGGGCGGCGATTGGTTGGACCGGTCCCTGGTCGAACACCAGTCCCAGAAACCAGCTGACGGCCAGCACCACCAGCAGTCCCCAGGCGGTGCCCGCAAGCGAGTCGACGGGGCCAAGGTGGCTGCGCAGGGTGGTGATTCGCAGCCTGGCTCCGAGCAGTCCCCCCAGCGCATCCCCCAGGAAGGCCAGGGCCAGGACCAGTCCGATCGCGATCACCGACCTGATGGTGGCCGTGTACTGATGGAACAGGGGTGGGATCGTGGCCGCCAGCCAGGACCCGATCACCAGCCCCACCACCAGCCCCATCAGGGAGAAGAGTGAGTAGGTCAGGCCACGCCGATAGCCCACCACCGCCGCGTAGCAGAGGGCCACGATGATTACGAGGTCGACTAGGTCCATGCCCCTCCTGCCATCATGCCTGGAGTGCTGGGCAGCAAACCCGGTGGCCCGCCCACGGCCACAATGCCGTAACAGGTGGGCAAGGTGCAAGGTAGAAGGTGAGAAGCGACGGAAAGGCGAGGGGCCGCGTGAGCCGGCTGCGGCGTGGCGGCAGCGCGGTCCAGAACGGGATCTTCGTTCCGCTCCCCGAGGACTGGCGCTCGTGCATCCTGCCCGTGATCGGCCTGGCGACGCCCGTCGGGCTCCTGCTGGTCAACTTCTCAGCCTGGGTCATCTCGCAGCTGGGGGCGTTTCGCTGGGGGGTCGCGGTCAGTGCCCTCATCAGCGCCCTCATCCTCAACAGCCTGACCGCGATCAACGTCTATCGTTACATTCGAAACCGCTGGCCCGAGTTCTGGGGGAGCCGGGTTGAACACGAGAACCTGGTGCTGGTGGCCGCGATCGTGATCGTCATCGTGGTGGCGGTTCTGTCGGCCCTCTTCTCGTATGTGGGCATGTCCAATCCCAAGAACCTTCCCAACGGGATCGCGGTTGTCACTGGCTTCGTGGGGGTGGTGATCCCGTTGGGGCTCATCATTGGACTCAACCGCAGGCGGGGCCGAAGCTCCTGATCCCGGCATGAGGTCCGGCTCAGATGCCTTCGCGCAATGCATCCAGGTCGCCCTTGACCGCCACCTCTTGGCCGTTCCAGACGATGGCGGCCGTGGCCGTGCCGAGAAACAACCCATGGCCCAGGACCCCGGGTATCTCCTCCAGCTGACGCGCCAGGCGAGTGGGATGAACAATGCCGGCCGGAAGGCTGAGGTCGCAGATGTAGTTGCCGTTGTCGGTGACGAAGGGGTCGTCGCCTCCGCGCAGGCTGAGCTCGCCACCGCTGATCGCGCGCACCGTGGCGGAGGTTCCCCTCCAATCGAACGGCAGGACCTCGAGGGGCAGCGGCCGGCGCTCTCCCAGGCGATCCACCAGCTTCTGGGAGTCCGCGACCACCCAGAAGCGTCGGCTGCGCTCAGCCACCATCTTCTCCCGCACCATGGCGCCACCCGCTCCCTTGATCAGATTCAACTGGGGGTCGATCTCATCAGCCCCGTCGATATCGAGATCGAGTGGCTCCTCGGTCGAGTCAAGGATGACAATCCCCATGGCTCGGGCGCGCTCCTCGGTCCGCTTGGAGGTGCAGACCGCGGAGAGTCGTAGGTCCTCGGCAAGCCTCGGCTCTAGGGCGTCGAGAAACGCGCTGGCGGTGCGGCCGGTCCCGAGCCCCAGCCGCATCCCCGGTCGGATCAGCCCGGCGGCAAAGCTGCCGACTCTTGAGATGGCCGCCTGGAAGTCGGCTGCTGTAGAGGTCATCCGGATTTCCTGGGGCCGGACTCCGTGACCGCAAGCCGGACCAGCACCCTTTGCTCGGCGGCCATCGCCTTTCGATACTCATCCCAGTCTGGGTGCTCGCCGGAGACAAGGCGGTAGTAGTCGACGAGCAGCGGCATTGCCTGCGGCAGTGATACGACCTCCGCCTCCCCCCACAGCATCGCCCAGGGACCGTAGAACTGATCGGTGAAGACCACCAGGGCCGCCCTGGGATCGCGGCGAAGGTTCTTGGTCTTGACCGCCTGCTCTCTGGTGCTGATCACGACCCGGGAGGAGTCGTCGACCGCGGCAACCACCGGCGACATCTGAACCCTTCCGTCTCGGCGGTAGGTTGCCAGCACTCCCCGGTGGTGGTCGCGCAGGAACTCGAGCGCCTCTCTCACATCCACATCCATTGCACCTTTGTCTACTGTCGGCGGAGGTCCCAACCCATCGGTCGCGACTTGGCACGTGCGATCAGGAGCTCCTGGATCCCCGCCTCTGGGGAATGCGGGTCCACCCGGGACCAGGATCCATCGTGGTTGAGCTGCCAGCTCTGCCGCCGGTCCTGCCACATGAGCTCCATCACCTCGAGCACCTCCTGGCGCGTCTGGTGATCGCTGACAGGCACCACGCACTCGACCCGGCGGTAGAGGTTGCGGCCCATCAGGTCGGCCGAACCCAGGTAGGCCTCGGGGTCGCCACCATTTGCGAAGGTGAAGACCCGCCCGTGCTCCAGGAAGCGTCCGATCACGCTGCGCACCTGGACCGACTCGCTGAGTCCCGCGACTCCCGGGCGCAGCGAGCAGATTCCCCGCACCAGCAGCCGGAACTGAAGCCCCTGGCGGGCGGCGTTGTAGACGGCGCGAATGGCCCTGCCGTCGGTGATCCCGTTGACCTTGATCAGCACCCCGGCGGGGCGGCCGGCGCGGAGGTGTTCCAGCTCGCGCTCCAGCAGATCCTCCAGCTTCTCGATGGCGTTGATGGGGGCCACCCAGAGGCCCTGGTAGTCGCGCTTACGAGAGTAGCCGGTGAGGTAGTTGAAGAGGTCGGCCACCTCCTCGGTCACCTCGCTGCGGGTGGTGAAAAGGCCGAAGTCGGTGTAGGTGCGGGCGGTGGCGGCGTTGTAATTGCCGGTGCCGATGTGGGCGTAGTAACGCACCCCGTTCTCCTCCTGGCGCACCACCAACACCAGCTTGGCGTGGGTCTTCAGCCCGGGCACCCCGTAGGCCACGTGGGCCCCGACCTGCTCCAGCTGCCGGGCCCAGCGGATGTTGTTCTGCTCGTCGAAGCGTGCCTTCAACTCCACCAGCACCACCACCTGTTTGCCGTCCTCAGCCGCTCTGGTGAGAGCTCCGATCAAGGGGGTGTCGCCGCTGGTGCGGTAGAGGGTCTGCTTGATGGCCACGACCCGGGGGTCTCGGGCCGCCTGCTCGATGAAGCGCTCGGTGGTGGCGGCGAAGGAGTCGTAGGGGTGCTGGACCAGGATGTCCCCGCGCCTGATGACGGCGAAGAAGTCCGGCTCCTGGTCCTGAACGCTGATGAGCCGGGGTGGCGTGGTCCCGCTGAACACAGGGTAGGCGAGGTCGGGCCGGTCCAGGGCATCCGCCACCCCGAACAGCCCGGTGAGGTCCAGGGGCCCATCGACGGCCTGGAACTCGTCGGCCGCTATCCCCAACTCCGTCTCCAGCATGTTGCTCAGCTCCGGGGAAAGGTGGCCGACGGTCTCCACTCTGACCACGGCGCCGAACCGTCGCCCCCTGAGCTCCTCCTCGATCGCCGAAAGCAGGTCGGGCTCGTCCTCATCCACGTCGAAGTCGGCGTCCCTGGTCACCCGGAAGACCCCGTGGCCCACTATCTTCATGCCCGGGAAGAGCCGCTTCAGCCGCTCCGAGATGATCCGCTCGACGGGGATGAACGGGCCCCTGGTGCCGGCCCGGTAGAAGCGCGGCAGCGATGATGGCACCTTGACCCGGGCGACCCTGGGGGTGCGCTCTCCAGGCGCGGCCAGGATCACCGCGATCGACAGGGAGAGGTTGCTGAGGTAGGGGAAGGGGTGGGCGGGGTCGATCGCCAACGGGGTCAGCAGGGGATAGATCTGGCGCTCGAAGAAGTCGCTGCAGATTCTCTGCTCCTCCCGGCTCAGGCCGTCCTGGCCGAGCACCACCCTCACGCCCTGCTCCTGGAGCGCCGGCACCAGCTCACCGCCGAGGCAGGCCAGCTGGCCGTCCACCAGTTTCCGACTCCGCTCGGCGACTGCCCGCAGCTGGTCGGTGGCGGTCATGCGATCAGGGTGGGTGGCTTCGAAGTGCTCCTGTTGCTGGCGCTTGAGGGACGCCACCCGGATCATGTAGAACTCGTCCAGATTGTTGGCGGTGATGGCCAGAAATCGCATCCGCTCCAGGACCGGCACCCGCGGGTCCCTGGCTTCGGCCAGCACCCGAGCGTTGAAGTCGAGCCAGCTCAGCTCCCGGTTGATGTAGCAGGAGGGATCTTGCAGGGGGTCCTGGGAGTCCTCCGCCGCCGCTGCGATGGCGTGCGGGTGCTGGCGCCTCCGCTTGACCGTGCGCGCGTGCTGCTCCGCCACCGCCCCTACGCTACTACGCTGCCGCGTCCCGATGAAGGAGCGCTGAAGCTGGGTGTCGAATTGGTGGAGCCTCTTCAGTTGGCACGGCGGGTACGATGGATTGTGTGATCGGTGCCAAGCTGGGGGGCACGGCGGTCGCGGCTTTGGCGGTTGCCGCGCTGGCCGGCTGCGGCGCGACGCCGGCCAGCCACAGCGACAGGGCGGTCGCCAGCAGGGCTCTCGATGCCGCCACCCGGTCAGCCCTGGCTACCAGCTTCAGGGCCAACCTGACGGGCTCGGTCAGGCTCAGCCTGACGGGCGTCAGCGGCCTCCCCAGCTCCAGCCTGAAGCAGTTGACCCAGCTGCAGCAGCAGCTCAACTCCTCCACCGTGGCGGGTTCGGTGGAGTTCCAGAGCCCGACCGCCTTTGCGACCACCTACCGCTTTTCTCCTTTGCTGCCGGCCGTCGTGGACGTGATCGAGGTCGGCGGTGTTGAGTACGCCAGTGACAATGGCACCAGTTGGCATCTGGTCCCGGCCGCTTCGTCGGCGAAGAAGCCGGCTTCCCTGTCGGGCAGTCTCCCCCAACCACTCAGATCGCTGGCACAGTTGGCCGGCGGCGCCACCGCCGTCTCCCACCTTCCTGCAACCGTGGTCGACGGGGTGTCGGTCGACCATCTGCAGGCTCGGATATCCGGGGCTGGGCTGGACCAGATCCTGACCAAGGGGCTGGGGGCGGGCCCGGCAGGCCGGTCGGGGGCTGAGCTCCAGGCGTTGGCCCCACTGCTCAACTTCGGCCCGGCGACCATCGACTCCTACATCTCCAAGGCGACCAAGCGACCGGTGCAGGAGTCGGTCCGGGGCGCGATGAGTTTCAACCTGGCCGCCCTGGGCCTGCTGGGTTCAGCCGCGATCCCGAGTGCCAAGGGGAGTCTGGCGCTCAGGTTCGACCTCACCGTCACCTTCTCTGGCTATGGCTCGCAGTTCGCCATCACCAAGCCCAGCGATGTGGTCCCTGGTCCGCTGCCTACCCGGACCCCTCCCGCCCTCAGCTCCCTTTTCTGACCACCAGTCCCCGGCCCAGGAGGCGCCACCTCGACATCCTGGTGGGGCGGGCGCCCAGAGCCATCGCCTCCTTCCTGGCAGCATCCTCCAGGGAGTCGTCGAGATTCTCCAGCGGATGGCCGCCGGCCGCGGTCCGAAGCCACCAGTCGGACAGGCTGGGGTTCTTGGGCAGCAGAGGGCCGTGCAGGTAGGTAGCGACCACGCTTCCCTGCCAGGCTCCCTCCTGGCCGCTGTCCCCATCGTTGCCGCCACCGTGCATGACCCTGCCCAGAGGGCGCAGTCCCTGGTGCAGGATGGTGCGGCCGCTGTGATTCTCAAAGCCCACCAGGATGGGGTCCCTGAGACCCAGGGCGGGATCGGTCGCCACCATCAGGTTCCCGACCAAACGCCGCCTGCCTGCCTCGGTGTGGAGAGGCAGCAGCCCCAGGCCGGGAATCCTGGTCCCGGCTGCGGTCAGGTAGTGGGTGCCCAGCAGCTGAAAGCCGGCGCAGACCGCCAGCAGCGGCTTCCCGGCGGACACCGCCGCCACCAGGCCGGGGCCCTTGCGGGAGATCAGATCCTCGGCCACATTCCCCTGGTCGAGGTCCTGTCCACCCCCCATGAAGAAGCCTGAGCAGGAGGAAAGCAGGCTGGTCGAGCTGTCTCCCAGGCCGATTTCGACAACTTCCAGGCTGATTCCGCGACGCTGGGCTCGGCGGACCAGGGCCAGGATGTTCCCCCGGTCGCCGTACAGGTTCATCTCCCTGGGGTAGAGGTGACCCAAGCGCAGCTGGACCGGGATCATGCCCGTCCTCCCTTGCCGCCACCGCCGCCGCCGCCCAGCAGTTGGTGCCACTCCAGCATGGCGGTGTAGGTCATCAGCGCCGGCACCGGGATCAGAGGAGACGCCATCGCCGCCACCGCGTCGAGCGCTGCTCGAGCGCTCTGCAGAACCACGACCCTGTCCTGAGGGACCCCGGCGTAGGCCAGGCGGAGAGCGAGCTCGTGTGCTCGGCGCCCGCAGACGACCAGGGTCACCGGGCGGGACTCGCGCAGCCTTTCCATCTCCACATCCCAGATCCAGGAGACGTCGCGGCCGTCGGCGATCAGGTCATTGAGGCCGATGGCGATCACCGGGCTCCGGTCCAGCTCCAAAGCCGCGGTGAGGTTCTCCTCCAAACCGGCCGGGTTCTTGGCCAGCATGAGGCGGATGGGCACCCCCTTCCATGGCATGACCTGGAACCGTCCGAAGGCGGGCTCGAAGGCGGAAATCCCGGAGGCGATCTGGTGTGGGCTCACCCCCATGGCGCTGGCGGCGGCGGCCGCCGCCGCCACGTTGGCGGCGCTGAACAAGCCTCCGAGGCGCACTCGCGCGGGCACGCTCCATCCCTCTGACCCGTCCTCTGACCCGCTCAGGGTCAGCTCAACCGAGTCGAGGCCCGCGAGATTGACCTGGCTGGCCACCACCTGAGGCTGGGGGCGTTGGAAGCCGCAGTGGGGGCACTTGTAGAGGCCGCAGTGGGCATAGAACACAACTCGGAACTCCATCTCGCCTCGACATCTGGGGCAGCCGCTGGCGTCGGACACCGCCGGGAGATGGTCCCTGCCGCCGGCGCTGAGTCCGAAGAGAATCCGCCGGGTGCCGGCGGCGGTCGTCTCCCCGGCCATGGCCGCGACTCTGGGGTCATCGGCGTTGCCCACCCAGAAGCCGCCATCGGGCAGGGTGGACGTGGCTGTGGCGAGGCGCTCGGCGATCTGGTCAACCTCGAAGGAACGGTCGAGCTGGTCCCGGAACGCGTTCAGCACCACCAGCCCTTGGGGGCGGATCTCCGCCACCGCTTGGGGCGCGCTGAGCTCATCCACCTCGAGCACCAGCCAGTCCCGGTCGATCCTTCCTTGGCTGTCGGACAGAGTAAGGGCGGCTGCTGTCAACCCGAAGATGAGGTTCGACCCGCTGGGATTGCCTCCCACCACCTTTCCGGACTCCGCCAGGATGGTTCGGAGGAGGGCGGCGGTGGAGGTCTTGCCGTTGGTTCCGGTCACCAGCACCGTGCCCGCCCTGACCGACCCGGCCATCGCCCGCAGGACCCCAGGGTCGACCCACCGAGCGACATCTCCGGGCAGGGTGGTGCCACCCCCCAGGCGGAGGCGGCGGGACATCCCGCCGGTTGCCTTGCCCAGGACAACCGCCGCCCTCAGTCTCAGTTTCCGCCCAGCCACTCCGGCTCTGGAACCACCGCCCTGACGGGCAGGTCTGGGCATCGAGTGGAGATCTCCGCAAGCGCCCCCAGTGCCCGGCCCGGGTCCGCCACCAGACTGAAGAAGGCTCCTCCGCTGCCGGTCATGGCCCATTGGAGGCCGGGAGTCAGGGCTCTCAACCGTTCCAGCCTGTCCGCCAGACCAGGAGTGACCCGCAGCGCGGCAGGCAATAGAGAGCTGCCCAAAAGCTCTGGATCTGGGAGCCTGGCATGGCTCAGGGCTTCGGCCACCGAGGCGGCCCTCTCTCCCGCGCTGAAGTCCTCCGGTAGCACCGACTGATATGCGGCGGCCGTGGATACCTCAGCGAGCATGGCCACAAGGAACACTCCCTCGGCCAGACTGGGTAGGGGACGGAGATGTTCGCCCACTCCGCCTATGTGAGCCGCTCCTCCGCGCAGGGCGAAGGGCACGTCGGCCCCGCATCTCAGCGCCAGCTCCAGGAGCTCTGGGTCAGGTGAGGCTTCGCTGGCAAGCCGCAAGAGGGCGGCCGCGTCCGCGGACCCGCCTCCCAGGCCGCTCTTGGTGGGGATTCGCTTCTCCAGCACCACCTTGGAGATTGGAAGCCCTCTACCGGCGCCCCGCAGAAGCTCGATGGCTCGCAGCACGATGTTGTGACGGTCGTGGGGAACCTCGTTCGAGTGCGGCCCCGCCACCAGGAGGCGGCAGTCGCCGAGGGCGGTGGAGGCACCCAGCTCGACTCCCACCAGGTCACTCCATTTCACGGTCTGCGAGACTGCCGAAAGCAGGTGATAGCCATCTGGTCGCCGACCGGTCAGTTCCAACACCAGGTTCAGCTTGGCTGGAGCACGGCAGAGGCGGAACACCAGTCCCACTCTACCGAGGGCGGGGGCGCCCCACTGGTCCGCTTGCTATACTGCCACTTCTGCCTGACTCAATGGTCAGGGTGACAGCTGGTGCTTTGGGCGCCATCCCACGGCGAGGAGAAATTGGCCAACAGTAGTTCTGCGCGCAAGCGCATTCGCTCATCTCAGCGCAAGCACGAGCAGAACCGCGGCGTGCGCTCCGCGGTGCGCACGGCGGTCGCCAAGGCTCGCCGCTCGGTCCTGCAGCCAATGCCCGAAGGTTCAGAGGATCTGGTTAGAATCGCGACCTCGGCGCTTGACAAGGCAGCTGAGCACGGGGTTCTGCACGCCCGCAACGCCAGCCGCCGCAAGTCGCGGCTGATGAAGCTGGCGGCCAAGGTCAGCGCCGAGCACGCTGCGCCACCGGCGGAGGCAGCCCCGAAGCGCAAGGTGGCTGCCAGGGCGCCCAAGAGCGCCGCGGCGACGAAGAAGGCAGCTCCCGCCAAGAGCCGCACCAAGACCGAGCGGACGGCGGCAAGAACCCGGCGCACGGCCGGGTCCAGCGGCGAGGAGCGTCGCTGATCCGGCTCAGCCGGATTCTCCTCTCTGAAGCTCCCAGGCCATCCCGGCCAGCAGCAGGTCCAGGCCGTCGCGCCCATCGACCTGGCCCGTTCTGGTGAGCCAGTCCAGCTCTGCCAGATCCACCAGCCAGCGATGCAGGCGGGTCGCTCCAGCTCGAGCGCTCTGAGCTGAGAGCCTGCGGGCTCGCCAGCTCGGGGTCGCATCCCAGGCACTGCGATCCCCGGGATCTGAGTAGGAGATGAGGTCGCGCAGAACCCTGGCCAGCGCACCCACCACCACCTGGGGCTGGACGTCGGGACGACTCCAGAGCGACTCCAGGCGGCGTCCCAGGGTGGCCGGCTCGCTGAAGACCGCGTCGGTCAGCCGGTAGAGCTCCTGGGGTGGGGCGGCCGGCACCAGCAGGCGGGCCACCTGGGCGGTGATCGGGCGACCGTCGGCTGAGTAGAGGGCAAGCTTGTCCAGCTCCATCTCCAGCCAGCCCATGTCCTGGTTGGCGATGTCGGTGAGGAGATGGATCGCGGCGGCGGGAAGCTTGAGGCCCCGAGCTCGAGCCCTGGCCTCGACGTGGCGGGGCACGTCCTGCCCTCTGGGGGCGGCTACGAGCCGGATCTCCCCTCCCAGCGCCCTGACCCCCTTGAGCGCCGCCGAGGAGGCGGGCAGCACCTGGCGGACCACCAAGCAGGTCGCGGTGGTGGGGGCGCGGGCCGCTAGGACCCCGAGAAGACCCTGGAGCTTCGAGTCCTGGCCGTCGCGCTTGCGCTTGGACTCGGCGCCCCCCGCGGCTCCGGGTTTTTTGGGAGCGACGATCTGGGGCGGGTCCCAGATCATCACCACCCGTCGCACTGCGAGGAAGGGTGGGGTGGCCAGGCTGCGCTCCAACTCCTCGAGATCGGATGTCGACCTGAACTCCTCCAGCCCCAGTTCCCAAATCAGGTCCTGGGAGAGCTGGTCGCGGAGCTCCTGGGCGGCCGCAGCGACCAGGTAGGAGTCGCCTCCGTGAAGCAGGACCAGGGGCTCAAGCACCAGGCGATTATCGTCGCGGAGCGGTTGATCACGATGGGAAGTTGCCAGAGGGGGTCTCATCCCGTCAGCATGGTGGCGCAGTGCTGCTGTCAGCTTTCCCGGTGCCACAACCACGACTGCCCTTCGGCACCCTCGGGGCCGAGATTGCGATCGGGGCAGTATTCCTGATCCACATCGTGGTCGTGGGCTTCATCCTGGGCTCGTCCGCGATCATGCCCTTCATGGAGCTGGCCGGCCGCCGCCGCGGGGGAGACGAGCACTGCCTGCGCTATTCGAAGACCCTGGCCCACGCGATCCTGTACCTGTACAGCTTCGGCGCCACCTGGGCCGTCTTCGCGGTGGTGCTCCTGACCGGGCTCTATGGGCGCCTGATCGGCACTCTGCTGAACCTGCTGCTGCTGCCTTTGACCATCGCGTTCGCCAGCTTTTTCGTGGGGATTCCCCTTCTGCTGGTCTACGTCTACCGGTGGGACAAGATGAACCCCCGACTTCATCTGGCGGTCGGCTTCATCTTCGCCGCCATCCAGTTCCTGTTTCTCTTCATGATCGTCCAGCTGGACAGCTACGCGCTCACCCCCGGCACCGCCGTCAACGCGGCCCACTCGATGTTCTCTCCGAGTTATTGGCCGCTCCTCTTCCACTACGCGGGAGCGACCCTCTCCTGGGCGGCGCTGTTCCTGGCGGCCGTCGCCGTCTGGCGGGGCCGCCGGGCCAAGACCGAGGCCGAGGCCATCTATCAGCGCTGGGCAGCCAGGATCAATTTCGGGATTGGGTCCATCTTCCTCATGGCCCAGCCGATCACCGGCTTCCTGCTGGCTGACACCATCAAGACTGCGGCTCCGGGGACCTTCGACAATCTCTTCATCTTCGGCTCGGGGTCGATGTTCGTTGGCCAGGTGGTGCTGCTGGCGATCGTGGTGTTGGGAGCCAACTGGGTATTCTGGCGCCACAACCAGGAGGTGGCCGAGAGTGGCCCAGCCGCCACCCTCACCGTGGTAGCACTGCTGGGGATGGCGGGAGTCGCTCTGCCGGCATCGGTGATCCCCCAACAGGTGGTCCTGCTGCGTTACGTCGCCCTCCTTATCGCCTTCCTGGCGACGGCGGCGAACCTGGTTCTCTACATCCGCTCTCTGCGGCAGGCTGGGGCACTGACTCTGCGGATCAGCCCGGCCGCCAGCCGGGGGATCGTGGTGGTGGGATTGGCGGCCGCCATCCTCTCCATCTACATGGGCGTGATCAAGGAGAACGCCAAGCTACCCTGTGGGATCGACCAGACCACCGGCCAGAGCGCCTGCCTGCTCAGCCTGCATCAGTCGGCTCAGAACTTCGATGCTCCTCCTGGGGTGCTGCCGTGAGCTATCAGTACTTCGAGTCGGCCTGGTATCTCGGCATCATCATCACCGGGTTCTTCGCCATCACCATCGTGGGTTTCACCATGGCGATGCGTCGGGTTCGCCAACTCTTCTCGGTCGGGGACCCCATGTCAGCCTGGCTCACGATCGGTGCCAGCACCTTCACCATGGTCTTCTTCTTGGGGCTATGCCTTTCCCTGCTGATCCTGATCGTGGTCCAGGGCAATGGCTGAGGCGCAGCTGCCGAGGTCCAAGCGGCGTATGTCCCGCCGCAAGTTCATGATCATGGGGATCAACGCGGCCGGGGCCGGGACGGGCCTGCTGATCGCGGCGCCGATTGTGGGCTCGATCTTGAGTCCCGCCTTTTACAAGTTCAAACAGCCCTGGGTCCTGGTGGCTGACATCAAGCACGTGCCGGTGGGGGTCCCGACCGCCTACGTGGTGATGCTCAACCAGGGAGGCGACGCCTGGCAGGTGCCGCCGGTTCCTCGCACCGTCTACGTGGTGAAGGTGAACCTCTCCAACCAGGTGCAGCTGATCACGCTCTCAAATGTGTGCACCCACATGCAGTGCGACGTGCACTGGGACATCAACCTCAACGTCTTTTTCTGCCCCTGCCACGGCGGGGAGTACAGCATGGAAGGGACCAACATCGCCGGGCCGCCGCCGAAACCGCTTTTCCGCTACCAGCACAAGCTGGTCGGCACCACGCTCTACGTCCGCAACGTCCTCACCGAGGGGAACTGAGTTGGCCCAGGGGTTGGAGCGGAGTCCGATCGCGGCCAAGCTGACGCGCCCGGTTTCCGGGCTGATGGCCACCACCTATCGCTGGGTGGACGAGCGCCTGGGGGTCACCGACCTCATGCACCAGCTGCTTTACGAGGCGGTGCCACGCCGCGGTGCATGGGCGTATTCGCTGGGGTCCGCAACCCTGATCGTGATCATCCTGCAGATCGTTACCGGGATGTTCCTGCTCTGGACCTACGTGCCCTCCACCACCGAGGCGTGGGAGAGCCTCAACTTCATCGAACACCACGACGAGTTCGCCGCGATCGTCAGGGGGATGCACCTCTGGGGCGCCTACATCCTCTTCATCGTGATCGGGCTGCACATGGTCCGCACCTTTGTCAGCGGCTCCTACAAGAAGCCCAGGGAACTCAACTGGATCATCGGGGTGGTGCTATTCCTGCTCGTCCTTGGCTTGGGAATCACCGGGTCGATGCTGCCGTGGGACCAGGCGGCCTACTGGACGGCGACCGTGGTGACCCACGTGATCAGCTACTTCCCGCTCTTCGGCACCCAGATCGAGGAGATCCTGCGAGGCGGTCCCCAGATGGGACCGGCCACCCTGACCCGCTTCTTCGCCATCCACATCTGGCTGCTACCGGCACTTCTGGTGCCGATGATCGGGCTGCACCTGATCCTGCTGCGGCGCCACGGCGAGCACGGCTCCTGGGTGAACTACGAGGGGGTGGAGGAGGAGACCGAGGTTGAGCGCTCCCGACGGATGGCGGCCGCGGAGGCTCCCTACCCCGCCCTGCCCAGCGATCCAGGCTACGCGGTACCTGTCGACCTGGACGAGTTCTTCCCCTCCCAGGTGTTCAAGGACGCGGTGGTGAGCTTCGCCCTGGTCCTGATCATCTTCGTGATGGCGATCGTGGTGGGGGCACCGCTGGAGAGGGCGGCGAACCCGGCCGCCCTCAACTACGTGCCCACTCCGGAGTGGTTCTTCCTGCCTCTGGACCAGCTTCTGGTCCAGTTCCCGCAGGCCTGGATGATCCCAGTCGGCGTGTTCGTCGTCCCCGGCATAGGTACCACCCTTCTCATGCTGGTACCCTTCCTTGACCGGACCCCCGGTCGGGAGCCCTGGCGGAGGCCGGAGGTGATGGTCCCCGGACTCTTCACGGTCCTGTTCCTCGTCTTCGAGGCCATGCTGGCCGTGGGCCGCCTCTTCAACCTTTGATATGCCACTCTTAGCCGCCGCCACACCCCAGCTCACCCAGGTCCCGATCTCGACCGGGGTGGCCACCGCTCTGGTGGCGCTACTGATGCTGACCCATGTCCAGTTCGCGGCCTGGCAGCAGGGCGGCTACATCATCCTGGCGGTCTCGGACTTTGTCGGTTGGAAGCGCAAGAGCGAGCGCTACGACCGGTTCTCAAAGGGTCTGGTTACAGCGCTCGGTGCCACCTTCGCGGTCGGGGGATCGTTGGCGATCTTCGCGGTCATGATCCTGTTCCTCGGGCTGTGGGCGCACTTCTGGATCGACGTCCAGAGGGTTCTGTTCTGGCCGTTGGTGGCGGAGGCGGCTGCCTTCGTGGGCGAGATCATATGCCTGTATCCCCTCTACGCCCGCTGGGATCGGCTCGGTCGCGTCAGAGGGCTTCGAGTGGGGCTCGAGGTCCTGCTCTTCATCAACGCCGAGCTGCAGATGCTGCTGATCAACATGGTCGCCTCCTACATGCTGACCCCTCGCAACGCGTTCAATCTCCCGGCGATCATGATGAACCCGACCGAGATCCCGCTCGAGATCCACCGCATGGTTGGCAACATCGCCTGGGCGGGCGCGATCATCGCCCTGACCGCCGGAATCCGGCTTTTGCTGCGCAGCGGACACCGCCCAGATGTCCGTCCCTACCTCGACTGGATGGGGCACTACGGCCTCATCTACGCGATCGGGTTCACGATCGCGCAGCCCTTGGTGGGTTGGGAGTACGCCAAGGAGATCCAGCTGCACGCCTACGCCTCCTGGTACGACATGATGCTGGGAGGGCTCAGTGTCGCCTTCTTGTTCCAGGTGTTCCTGCTGGGCGCGATCTTCACCGTGGGCATCTTCTATCTGTGGCGACGGGTCAGGGCCAGCGGATTTCGCTCGCCGGCGCTCGCCGTCTGTACCCTGCTCTCCTTCGGGGCCTGGATGCTCATCTCCACGCCCTCCTCGCTGGCCTGGAGCTACGAGAGCGTCTTCGCGGCCAACGCCAACGTGCCCATCTGGCAGGGAGGTCTGCTCATCCCCTGGGGCGCCATGATCCCCTGGAAGCTGACCGCGCTGGTCGCCTTCACCGGGGTCACCATCGTGGCTCTCACCACCTATTTGAAGTACGTCAGCCGGGGCAAGCTGCGCTGGGGTGACGCGGGTCGGGGCCAGGCCATCTCCCTGATCGCGGTCGGCGTGGCGGTGTCGTTGATCATGGCCCTGATGGGCTTCATTCGGGAGAACAGTCGCGGGCCGTTCCTGATCACCAACCACATGCTGATCAATCAACAGCAGAACTACTCGCCCCCCAGCTCGACCGGGCCTGCGTTGCAGGGCCCCGCCAGCAACTCGGGCGTGTCCGTGATCCTGCCCGTCGAGACCCACCCGTGAAGCTGATCTTCCGGCCGATCCGCAGGGCGGCTGACGAGTTCTCCGAGGTGACCAGGGAGCCGATATCCAGGGGCATGGAGACCTACTTGGAGATGCACTCCTTCGGTTTCCCCGACCGTCCCACGCCGGCCAACCTGCCGGTTTCGGTGAGGGTGGCGGCGGCGGGAAAGCTCATCCACGAGCGTATAGCGATCGTCAGCGACGTTCTGAGGAGGCTGGAGAACATCGGCTGGGATGTCCACACCGAAGGGGACCTGGTGGTGGTCCAGAACGACCTCTCCCTCGAGGAGGGCTGGAATGTGCTGCGCAAGGAGGGGATAAGCGACCACGTGATGGGGCTGGCCGAGAAGGGCTCCGACAAGCTGCCGCCACGGGGACTGGCCGGGGGAGGGGAGGAGGCCGAGCAGGACATTTTCGGCAATCTCAAGCCGGTCGGGGGAGTCCCGGAGACTGGTTCTCGGGCCTGACGCGGTCCCCGCCGCTTGGTTCAGGGCAAGCCATCCATCCCCACCCAGGGCAGCGCTATGGCGGTGGCAGCCGCGCCGAGTAGATCGATCTGAGATTAAAACGGCGCGACACCAGGGTGGCGCTCACGGCGGCCAGGACCATCGGGGCCACCAGGGTGACGGTGTGGGTCAGCTCGATCAGCATGGCGATGCCGGTGAGTGGAGCCTCGATCGCCGCCGCCAGCAGCGCCACCGCCCCCAGCAGCGAGTAGGTGGCGGACATCGGCCCCGGCCAGAGCACCAGAAAGATGTGGCCGGCCAGGGCACCGAAGGCGGCGCCAAAGCTCAGTGTGGGGGTGAAGAGACCTCCTGTGGCGCCGCTGCGCAGGCAGGCCGCGGTCACGATAGGCTTGAGAGCGGTGAGTGCCAGCAGGGTCAGGATTCCGGCCCCTCCGGTGAACGCGTATTGGGCCAGGTCGACCCCGTTGCCCAGGAGCAGTGGATAGCTGAGCGCGATCAGGCCGAGGGCGGTGAAAACCAACAGCGGCTCGAGAAGCAACAGGCGGCCGCGGGGACGGTGGTCGCTGGCCCACCCGATCAGGTAGATGTAGCCGGCTGAGGCCAGGCCGGCCAGGGGCCCGATCACGAGTGCGAAGACCATGATGGCAAGGTTCGGTCCGGCCAGTGCGGGGATGGAATAGACCGCGTGCTGGGGCAGTGTCAGCCAGGAGACCGCCGTCGCTATGCCCGAGGTGAGCAGGGCCGGGACCACCATTGTGAGGGTGAGCGATCCCAGGTAGATCTCCATTGTGAACAGGGCTCCCGCAAGCGGCACGTTGTAGACGGCGGCCAGGCCAGCTCCGGCCCCGCAGGCGATCAGCAGGGTGCGCTGTTCAGGAGTGAGCCGGGAGTGGCGGCCCAACAGGGCGCCGGCTGCGGCGCCGGCTCGCTGGGGAGCCGCCTCTCTCCCGATCGAGCCACCCATGGCGACCGTCACCTCCGAGAGCGCTCCGCTCAGCAGGGTGCGCACCACCGAGATCGAGCCGTGGTGGGTCCAGACGACCTCGGTTGGCTCTCCTCCAGTTCCTTTGCTGGAGCGGTGCAGGAGCCAAAGGCCGACTCCGGTGACCATCCCTCCAACCGCCAGCACGACCACCAGGCGCAGCGAACCGTGAGTCGCCGCGGCCTTCGAGTACTCGCCGGAGTGGTAGTTCAGGGCCAGGTGCTGGACGAACCGCAGCACCGCCATCATCAGGATCGCGCCCAGCCCGGCACCAACCCCGGTCAGCACGGCCATGGCCCAGAAGAGCAGGGGCAGATCGCTCAGCCGGCCAGGTACGTTGGCCTGCTCTTCCGCCCGCGGGTCCGATGCCGCCGATGAGCCGCTGGAGCGCCGATCCCTCATGCGGCGCGGGGTGCCGGCGGATCACGGTCCGCTCTTGCGTCAGCGGCTCGGCGCAGCTCGCCCGTGCCGCGGTTTGCCGGCCCTCCGGCCCGGGAACGGCTGCCACCAGAGCTAGCCTGAGAGGCACCCACCTCAGCTCCTTTGATAGTGCTCTCAACAAGCTCCTCGGTCCGGGTCTCGGCCGAAGTTGCCCCTAGGGGCTGCCTTGAGCGGGATCGCTTCCGGGCCCGGCTGCCGGCCACCAGGAAAGGAGCGGGCCGAGTCTTCCTCCCCAATTCGCCGGGCCTGCCCACTTGCGCCTGAGCGGCGCCAATGAGGGTGGCGCCCAGGGCGGCTGCCTTCAGCCAAAATGGCGACTGCTCGATACGGGTCCTGGTCATCCCTGGGGTGGTGGGAGCGTCCCGTGGTGAGCAAGGTAGGCGGCCGCCTCTGCTCGCCGGGCCACCTCCAGTTTGGAGAGGATGCTGGACACATAGTTCTTAACGGTCTTTTCGGCGAGGTGCAGCTCGGTGCCGATCTCTTTGTTGGTGCGCCCGGCCGCGACCAGGGTCAAGATGCGCTCCTCCTGGTGGGACAGGCGGGACAGCCTTTCGTCGCGGAGCAGATGCCGGGCCGCGCGCCACTGATCCAGGACCGCCTTGGTCACAACCGGGTCCAGGAGGTTCTGGCCGGCACCGATAGCGCGGACAGCCTCGACGATCCCATCGGCGCGGATTTGCTTCAAGAGATAGCCTGCGGCGCCGGCCATGATGGAGGCGAAGAGCGCCTCGTCGTCCGCGAACGAGGTCAACATCAGAACCTGCGTTTGCGGGTGCTGAGCGCGGATTTCACGGGTTACCTCGATACCGCTGCCGCCGGTGAGCCTGACGTCCATCACCACCACATCAGGACTGGTCCTGTCGGCTTCTCGAACAGCGCTCACGGGATCGCTGGCCTCCGCCACAACCTCAAAGTCCGAGACGCCATCCAGGACCGCCCGCAGCCCTTTGCGAACCAGCTCATGATCGTCAACGAGCATGATCCGTAGATGCTTGGGGGTGGTGGCCGGGTAATCAGTCAAGGGGGACTATCATCGCAAGGCGGGTTCCTTGATGTGGTCCAGATTTGATGGACATGCGGCCGCCGAGCGTGGCCACCCGCTCCTCCATGTTGCGCAGGCCCTGTCCCTTGAGGGAAGCCTCTTCGGGCAGGAAGCCAACCCCATCATCCTCGACGGTCAGGATCGCCCACCCGCCGAATCGGCGCAGCCGGATGCGACAGCCATGCGCCCTGGAGTGTCGGCTGATGTTCGACAGCGCCTCTCTGGTGAGTTGCACCAGGTCGGAAGCACGCCTGGAGAGCCGGACCGCGACCGCATCATCGATCTGCGTGCTGGTGGCAATCGCGCAGCGTGCTTCAAACTCCAGGACCAGCAGGCGGACAGCTTCACCCAGCTGCCGACCCGCGAGGATTCCAGGGCGCAGGGCGAAAATGTAGTTGCGCAGGTCGATGATCACGCGATCCAATTCCCCAACCGCCCTTTCGATGTGACCCTCAACCGCCGAGGGCTCGGCCGAGGGACTGATCGCCTGCAGTCCCATCCCCACCGCGAACAGAGACTGGATCACACCATCGTGGAGTTCCTTGGCGATCCGCTCCCGCTCGTCGAGCAGAGCCAGGCGCTGAAGCTCGCCTTGAGTTCGGACGTAGTCAAGGGACAAGGCGGCCTGGGCGGCGAAGCTCTCAACCATGTGGACGGCCTCCGTGGATGGGGGCGGCCGTCGGGGGCGGCCGACCACGCCCAGGACACCGAGGTTACCCTCACGCCCCACCAGGCTGGCGAAGACAGCTGTCCGGTTTCGGCCGGTCCTTCCCCGGGGACCTGGGTGCTGCGCCAAGCCTGGCGCACTCTGGGCCAGGACCGGGTGCCCGGTCCGGGCCGCCTGGTAGGCCGGTCCGCCCAGAGGCAGCAGAGGCTGACCCCGTAGCCGCGCAGCGCCCAACCCGGAGGCGGCCGCGATGTGCAAGAGGGGGTCGTGATCAGCGCTCGAGGCCAGGGCGACCACGGCGCTCTCACTGTCGAGCAAGCGGCGGGCCCGCTCGGCTACCAGGGTCAGGATCTGCTCGATCTGGGCCCCGCCCATGGTGGCGCCGGTTATCGTCTGGGCCGCCGCCAGCCAGCGCTCGCGGGAGAGCACCTCCTCATAGAGGGAGGCGTTGGCGATGGCGACGCCCGCCTGGCTGGCCAGGACCGTGAGCGTGTACTCATCGTCGGCGGAGAACTCTGGGGCACCCTCCTTCTCGGTGAGGTAGATGTTGCCAAACACCCGCCCGCGCGCCATCACCGGCGCGCCCAGAAACGATGTCATCGCCGGGTGGTGCGGGGGAAAACCAAGCGCTCGAGGGTCCTGGGAAATGTTGGGCACTCGCACCGGCCGTGGGTCCTCGATGAGCAGTCCCAGAATGCCCCTGCCCGATGGCAGAGCCCCGATCTGGCGCCGCTGAGCCAGTGAGAGCCCGTGAGTGATGAAGTCGACCAGGGTGCCCTGCCGTCCCACCACTCCCAGCGCACCATAGCGGGCCGACGTCAGCTCGCACGCCACCGCCACGATCCGCGTCAGCACCGACGACAGGGAGAGCTCCGAGGCTAGGGCGAGACCGGCCTCCAAGAGGGCGTCGCGGCGATCGGGAATGGGCTTGGTCACCGGTGCTGGCTGCAAATCTATCACCTGGCCCACCGGGCCCGCCGGGGCCCGCCCGGAGGCGGAGCCGGCGGGCCGAAGGTCCCAAAAAAGAAGGGACCTTTGGCCCTGGTACCCGCGGGTGGTCCCACCTACGATTCGGGTCATAACCACTCGGGAGGACACCATGGCCAGCAGGAGAACATAGGCATGGCATTGCCACTTCGGGAAGTGCCCGTGAGGGAGTTGCCCAGTGAGTTGCGGCCCGCCTCGCGCGAGGGGCAGGCGGAACGTTTCGGTCCCACCGACCCACATCTCGACATCGCGCGGAAACCGTGGGTCACCAAGGCGCTGAAGAGTCGGCCCTTCCAATTCATGCTGATCCTGCCCAACCAGATCATCTTTTGGTTGGTGATCGTGACCGGTCTGGCAGGCCTGGTGGCTCCCACCAGGAATTTCGCCACCGTGATCACCTGGTACATCTGGTTCTGCGCAGTTTTCATGCTGATGGTCGGAATCGGGCGGGGCTGGTGTGTGATGTGCCCCTTCGGGGGACTCGGGGAGTGGGTGCAACGGCACACGTTCTGGAGGCGAAACGCGACCCCGATTGGGCTCAACCTGCGCTGGCCCCGAGCGCTCACCAAGTGGGCGCTGCTTCCCTCTGTGGTCATGTTCTTGGGCCTGACCTGGTTCGAGGAGTATTTCAACATCGCCGGCCCCGGTGATCCTCGATTCACCAGTTTTCTGGTGTTTTTCGTCATCGGATCGGCGCTGGTGACATTCCTGATCTTCGAGCGGCGCACTTTTTGTAGATATCTCTGCCCCCTCACGGCCCTGATCGGAACCGTGGGCTCCACCGGGATGGTGGCGGGGATGCGCACGCGGGATCGCGAACGTTGCATCACCTGCCCCACCAAGGACTGCATGCGTGGAAGTGAGCGCGGCTATCCGTGCCCCTGGTATGAGTGGCCGGGCAGCGCCAGCTCAAACCTGATGTGCGGGCTCTGCACGGAATGCATCAAGAACTGTCCCTATGACAACGTGGGGGTCTTCGTCCAGAAGCCGCTGACCTCGGTGATCGCGCCGGTGCGGCGCCGTATCGATGTGGCCTGGGCGGTGGCAATCCTCTTCGGGCTGGTGATCTTCCAACAGGTCAATGCGCTGCCCTTCTACCAGCCCCTGGACCGCTGGCTGAACCGCACCACTGGGTTCCCGGGCTACCCCAATCCTTTGGATTACCTCGCCATCATCGCGGTGGTGGCGCTGTTGGTGGGCGCCTACGCCTGGGCCACTCGGGAGATGCTGGCCAAGCGCAGCGTGGCCATGGTCAAAGGGCTCAGCCGAGTTCCCGGCCGAGCGGGCTCATTCGCGGCCTGGTTTGCGCCGATGGCCTACGGCCTCATCCCGCTGATGGCGTCCGACTATCTGTCCCGGCAGCTGCCCCGCTTCTGGTATCACGGGGCCCGCATCATCCCGGCGATTTCAGATCCCTTCGGATTCGGGTGGAACCTGTTCGGGACCGCCCATTCTTCCCTCTACAACTTTGAGATCCTGTCCCCGAGAGGGGTTGTGATCAGCCAGGTCGTGGTGACGGCGATTGGAACCCTGGGAGCTGCCTACGCCACCTGGAAGATCTCGGGCCGTGATCTGCGACCGCTGACCGCCCATCTGGGGAGGCTGCGGGCGGTCAGCCTCGCAGCGGTCTGCCTCAGCGGGTTGGCGGTGGCAGCCTTGTACGTGAGCATGGGGGGAGCGCCATGATGATCGCCCTCGAGGACCGGTTGATTCGGATCTGGGGTTGGAGCTGATGACGACTCAGTCGCCGACCCCTGCGCTGGTCCTGCCGGGAGCTGACAGCGGGGACCACGCCTTCGTGGATGTGGACTCTGAGCGCTGCGTGGGCTGTCAGGAATGTGTCATCCGGTGCCCCACCGGAGCGCTTCGCCTCGACTCCGAGAGGTGGATCGCCCAGGCCGACGAGCGCCTCTGTGTGGGGTGTCGCCAGTGCCAACGAGTTTGCCCCTACTCCGCCATCTGGGTGAGCGGGCCAGTGGTGGTGGCACCCAGGGCGGAGCCGCCGAGGGTTCACCCGGGGGCTCTGCTTGGCAACGTCCGTGAGGTTCGGCGGGGACTCTCCGGTTGGCGCGAGGCGGTGGCAGAGGCGAAGCGCTGTTTGCAATGCCCGGATCCCACCTGCCTGGAGGGGTGCCCGGCTCACAATGACATCCGCGGCTTCATTGGGGCTGTGATCGACCGTGATCTCGTCGCAGCGCACGCCATCCTGAGGGAGACCAGCGTGCTTCCGGACATTTGCAGCCGGGTCTGCGACCAGACAGTCCAATGCGAAGGAGCCTGCTCCTGGTCACTGGCTGGGGGCCAGGCCGTCTCCATTGGCAATCTGGAGAGGTTCATCACCGAGCGGGCCCAAGTCCCCGGGGTGGAGCAGCGTTCCAACGCGGGGGTGGGGCTGACCGTGGCCGTGGTCGGCTCTGGTCCTGCCGGGTGCGCCGCCGCTTGGAAACTGCTTGAGGCAGGGGTCAAGGTGACGATGTTCGAAAAGGATGAGCATCCCGGGGGAGTGCTGAGCTGGGGGATCCCGGACTTCACCCTGCCCACCGAGGTGGCGGAGCGTCCCATCCATGCGCTGCTGGCGGCTGGGCTGGACCTACGGACGGGCACGGAGCTGGGCCGGGACGTGTCGCTGGAGCAGCTGGTGGAGGCCCATGACGCCGTGATCCTGGCCCATGGGGCGGCGCTCCCCATAGTGCCTCCGATCCCGGGGATGGACTTCCCTGGCACCGAGGACGCCACCGTCTTCCTCGACCGGGCCAAGCGGGTGCTGCTCGCCGGCGAACTGTTGCCCGAGATTGGACCTGGGGCGCGCGTCCTGGTGATCGGCGGCGGCAACACCGCCATGGATGTGGCGCGGACCGTGCGCCGGCTCGGCGCCGACGCGGTGGCGGTGGAATGGATGGACGAGCGCTTCACCAGAGTGCGCCCGGATGAGCTCGAGGAGGCCCGTCAGGAGGGCGTGGAGGTGCGCTTCGCGACCACGGTGCAGCGCCTGGAGGGCGACTCCATCGGGGTCTCCGCGGCGTGGCTGCAGCGCACCCGCCAGCGCCGGGTCGGCGATCGCCCCCAGGTACTGCCGGGGGAGTCGGAGAGAATTCCGGTCAACCGAGTGGTCCTGGCGTTGGGCTACCGGGTGGCCTCTGACGTGGCGGGGGGGGTGGTCGAGCTACCGCTGCCCCCGGTCGATCTGAGGCGAGCGATCCCGCCGCGTCGGTGGCTCGCCAGCGGCATTCTGGCCGGAGGTACGGTCGGGTCCCTGTCGCTTGCCCGGGAGGTGACTCTGGCGGTGGCCGAGGCACCGGCGGCCGACAGGGGAATGGGGCGAATTTTGCGTCGTCGGCATCCACGCCAGATGGCCTTCCGGCCCAGTTGGTGGACCTGGCTCTGGCGCCAGCAGGAGGCGCAAGGGCTGGATGCGGCTCAGGCCCCGAGAGGAGACCGGATCTGGGTGGTGGGGGACGCCCTGGTGGGCCCGTCGACCGTGGTTGGGGCCATGGCCCAGGGCAGGGAGGCAGCGAAGGCGGTCCTCGACACATGTCGACCACGGACCGAAACCGGTATGTGATGGATCGGGCCGGAGCCAGCGGTGGCCGTTCCGATCAAGACACTGGCCGCGATGCGGTCACGACAGACTGGGCCGCGATCCTGGGACAGGTGCTTCGACCCCCACTGCGGGACCGTCGGTTCTGGTACATCCAGGCGCTGATCCTGGCCCTGGTGGGGGGGCACCTGGCGCTGGACATCAGTGCCGTGAGACTGCCTCTGGGAGCTCCCGACTATCCCACCATCGGCCTCTTCCTCCTGCCGGTGGTCTACGCAGCCCTCAGGTTTGGGATCGGGGGAGCATGTGCCAGCGCCGCTTGGGGAACCGCGCTGATGCTGCCTGACCTGATCGTGGTCGATTCTCGAGCCGACATGTGGGCGGATGGAACCCTGATCGTGCTCATCTGCGTGGTGGCGGTGGCGGTTGGGCAGCGCGTGGAGAGAGAGACCATGGCCAGGCAACGCGCCCAGGCCGCCATCAGCGCTCACAGTGCCGCTGAGGCACGCTTCCGGGCGCTCTTCGAGGCCAGCTCGGCCCCGACCCTGGTGGCCGACAGCTCCGGGGCCTTGCGAGAGGCTAATCCGGCCGCCAAGGAACTCTTCGGCGCCCGCGTTGGTCGGCGCCAACTGACAGATCTGGTCGGTGCGGGCGTCTCGCGGAGGCTGCTGACACAGACCCCGCCGCGGCTGTTCACAGTGGTTTTGCTCGATGGCACCAGGCGAACCCTGCGACCGCTCTCGACCCTGGTGACCGACAGCGGCGGCGGCCCGCTTTTGCAGATCATCTTTCAGGACGTGACCGAGGCCGCTCGGCGCCAACAGCTGGCCGAGTGGTACGCGGTCCAGGCACTCCATGTTCAGGAGCAGGAGCGCAGGCGAATCGGGCAGGACATTCATGATGAGCCGCTCCAGACTCTCATTTACCTCCTGCGGCGGCTGGAGCTGATCT
Source organism: bacterium (assembly GCA_021809895.1). Classification (GTDB taxonomy): domain Bacteria; phylum Chloroflexota; class Dormibacteria; order Aeolococcales; family Bog-877; genus AG-12. Next base: position 13,125 of record JAJZJU010000009.1, on the reverse strand, counting down.
CCGATGGGGGCGAACTCGCCGCCGGCTCAAGAGCCGAGCTCGACAGTGTCCGGCAGGGGTTGGTGGAGGTGGTGGTTCAGTTGCGTCAACTGGCCGACGGGTTGCGGCCTCCTGTCCTCGACGACCTCGGTCTGGTGGCATCTTTGCGTCAACTCGTCGAGAGATTCGCGGAGCGCGCTGAGACGCCTGCTGTCCTGCACGTCACTGGCTCTGAGCAGGATCTGAGTTGGGATCTGAAGACCGACCTCTACCGGGTCCTCCAGGAGGCGCTTCACAATGTGGAGCGCCACGCACGTGCAACCGGAGTGCGGGTCGACTTGACCTTCACCAAGCGAACCGTGCGTGCGCGCATACGAGATGACGGGGCTGGGTTTGAGATGGGAGGAATACCAGCTGGCATAGGGCTTCGCGGGATGCAGGAGCGGGTCGCCCTGGCCAACGGACGGTTGGACATCGCGTCGTCACCCGGGCACGGCACCACGATTCGCGTCACCCTGCCGGTGGCGGCTGCCCGGCGGCCCCGCCTCCAGAGGTCGGCTCCTGGTGCCGTCCCGGCCGGCGCCAGGCCCGCAAGGGTGGCGGCGCCGCCTGCCGAGGCCAGCGATCCGGTCGGTTACTCGCGCCCATACCCGGAAACTCCGCCTGCGACAGCGGTGGCGGCCAACGGCCTGATGGTGCCGGATTAGTCGGGCCAAAGTGTTCCTGCGCTACTACTGCGAGCTGCCCGAGCCCTATGAGGCGATTGAGCCACTGCTGCTGAACGCTCCGGAAACGTGGCTGCCCGGGCTGGCGACCCGAGCCAACCACCGTGGTGAGCTCCTGCAGGGGGAGATTGGATTCGGCCGCGGCCGCTACCGGGTCGGCAAGCGCGTGGAGATGCGCTTTCGTGCGCCCCTGCGCACTCCCGGACGCACGGTCCTGCCGATGACCTGGACGGCCACCGGCCCCCTGGCGCTCTTTCCAGTTTTTGAAGGGGAGCTCGAACTGGGGGCCCTGGGGGCACGACGCACCCAGCTCGTGATCAGCGTCAACTATCTGCCCCCCCTGGGGGCCGTGGGGCAAACGGTCGACCGATTCGCTCTTCACCGGCTGGCCGAGGCCACGATCAAGGACTTCCTCGATCAGACCGGCGACACACTACGGGCGGCCGCCGCCAGCCCAACCGAGGCTTCTCCCGCCATTTGACGATCCCCCCCGAACTGCGCTGGGGAGCCCTTGCCATAATCTGGCGCGATACTCGACAGATTGTCGGGCGTCGACTACTGGAACAGCTGCACCGCGCGCGTCCCTTGGGTCACGAACGGCGCGTTGACCAGCCAGTCGCCGGCATTGCCGGACTCCACCATCTGCACATGAATGTCTCTGGTGGACGCCCCCGGGGAGCTGACGGCCACGGTCGCCTCAGCGTCACCTGCGTTGACCATGTGGATGGAGACGATCTTGAAGTTGGCTTTGCTGGCCTTGACCCAGTTGAAGAAGGGGGTGAAGGGGGTGCGGACCTCAGCCGAGTTGGTCAGCAGCGTGTAGGCGTAGACGACCGAGTGGGCATGGACATCCACCAGGAAGTCCTGGAGCGCCGCTCGGGGGGCCGCGGTGGGAGCGGCGCAGGCGGCCAGCAGGCTGCCTGCCAGCAGCATGGCTCCCAGCAGCGGCAGGAGCCGCTTGGGAACCCTAGCCGGTGACGACAACACGTCCTAGCATTCCCGGATGCAGGGTGCAGTAGTAGTCATAGACACCTGGGGCCAGGAACTTGACGGCCCACTTGAAGCCGGCTCCCTTGGTGGGGGAGTTGATCAGCTGCTGATCGACCCACCAGACATTGTGCTGGTCGTATTGATCCGTCCAGACCCACTCCACGATGGACCCCACCGGGACCGTCAGGGTCTCGGGGACGAACTCGCCCACGGTGTTCACGTTGTGATAGATGATCACCTTGTATTCGGGGTTGGCGGGAGGCTTGGGCAGCACTTGCAGGGAGAGCTTGCTGTTGGCCTGCTGTACCGGGTTTCCTGGTGCGGTCAGGATGTGGGCGGCGGTGGGCTGGCCCACGTCGCCGAACGCGCCGCACCCTGCCACCATGAAGGTGACCACCACCGCCAGCAGCCCCACCGCCAAGCGTGGCCCGGGCAAACGCCTGGTGGCCGCAGCAGGGAGGTGGACCGACATGATGTCAGGATACCGGGCTGAACTATGAGGGTGCCCGTGCCAGCCGTTTTTGGAGGATGCCATCGATGACCCCCGCCCCGCTCGACCCGCACACTCCGCGACAGAGGGCCCGGGCGGCGGTGGCGCAGCTGGCGGAGCAGTACCCGGCCGTCTGTGCCCTGGTTCACAGCAACCCTCTGGAGTTGCTGGTGGCGACCATTCTGTCCGCTCAGACCACCGACGAACGGGTCAACCAGGTCACCCCCGGGCTATTTCTCCGCTGCCGATCCGCGGCCGACTACGCGACCATCGATCCCTTGGAGCTGGAGCAGCTCATCCACTCCACCGGCTTCTTCCGAGCCAAGGCGCGCTCCCTGATCGGAATGGGGCGGGTCCTGGTCGAGGAGTTCGGAGGCGAGGTGCCGAGCTCCATGGAGCAGCTGATCCGCCTGCCGGGAGTCGGCCGCAAGACCGCCAACGTGATCCTCGGGGTGGGGTTTGGCATCCCCGGCTTCCCGGTGGACACCCATGTGACCCGGCTCACCAACCTCCTGGGAATAGTCAAAACCAAGGATCCGGTCCGGATCGAGCGCGAGCTGTGCCGGATGGTGCCCCCTCTAGAGTGGACCGACTTCAGCCTCCGCCTGATCGCTCACGGGCGAGCGGTCTGTCTCGCCAGACGGCCGCGCTGCGGCCGGTGTCGGATGCGGGGCTGGTGCCCTTCCTCGACCGTCGCGGCGGACCGCGGCGCTGACTAACGGTCGTTGAACTTGGGCTCCCTGCGCTCTCTGAAGGCCAGCCATCCCTCAGCCGCATCTGTGGTACCCATGGACTCCCCCTGCGCGGCGGTCTCGAAGGCCAGGGTGGCCTCGAAGCTGGCTCCGGACTCCGCCAGGTTGAGCGTGCGCTTGAGGTCGCGGACCACCGGCTGGGGCAGGGCCGCGATATCCCTGGCCCACCGCTCGGCCTCCTCCTTGAGCTCGTCAGCGGCTACCACCGCGGTGGCGAGCCCGAGCTCCAGGGCTCGTTGAGCTGATATCGGACGGCCCCTGAACAGCAGCTCGCGAGCGCTGCCGGTGCCGGCGATCCGGGTGAGCAGCCAGCTGCAGCCACCCCCCGGATGAATGCCCAGCCGCAAGAAGGGGGCCGCCAGACGGGCTCCCTCGGCCAGCAGGCGCAGATCACAGCTCAGAGCCAGATTCAGCCCCGCCCCGATGGCGGGGCCGTTGACGGCAGCTATGGTGGGCACAGCCAGATCTCGCAGGTCCAGGAACGCCCGGTAGTATTCCGCCAGCAAGGCGCGGCGCTCCGCCGGGGTGGTGGCATCCCGGGTCAGGGCGCCTAGGTCGGCGCCCGCGCAGAAGGAGGTGCCGTTGCCGGCCACGATGACGACCCGCACCCCTGGGTCCGAGCTGGCCCTGGCCAGGTGGTTGCGCAGCTCGCCGGCCAGCTCTCTGGTAAGGGCGTTGCGCTGCTCGGGCCGGTCCAGGGTGAGGCGCAGAATCCCTGGCTCTAGGAACTCTGCCAAAACTCCGGCCCCTGTCGAGGCGACCATCTGTGTCATGTGTCGAGAATAGCGGCCGGGCTGCCCTTGAGGTGACGTCTGGCCGGAGGGGGGAGCGGCGATGGCCCGGATGGCAAGTCCGCTGTTGTGCACGGCCTCGAGCGGCCTAGAATCGAGGTGAGCGCCGTCTTCGGGCAGTAGGTCATCAGGGCGCCACGAGGTTGCCGCCATGAATCAGCCGGCCCCCTATCTGCACTGGGGCATCATCCTGATCTCCCTGCCCAATCTGGGCGTGATCCTGTTCATGATCCTGCTGTTCGTGCTGGCGCTCTTCCTGCCCTTCCCAGGCCGGAGCCGGCGCCGCCGGAGCTATCGGGAGCGGGACCGTGAGCGTTGAGCAGACACCGCCGCTGGGTGATGGCGGGGACCAGGCCTCCAAAAGCTGGACGGTGTTTCTGCGCCGGCGGATCCAGCGGGAGCTGCCGATCGAGCACCTGCTCCCCGACCAGGAGCCCGCCTACGTCGGATCCTGGGTCTACATCTTCGGGGTGGCTGCGATCGCGTCGCTGGTCCTGGTGGTTGCCAGTGGGGTGATCCTCGCCTTCTTCGGCCCCCAGTGGTGGCACGTGTCACCTCAGGGCCTCTTCATGAACAGCGTCCACTTCTGGTCTGTGCAGATGTTCTTCATATTCATGGTCCTGCACCTCTGGGGCCAGTACTTCGCCCAGGGCTGGCGTGACGGCCGGGCCGCCACCTGGATGGTGGGGGTGGTGATCTTTCTGATCGCGATCGTCACTGCCTTCACGGGTTACATCTCGCAGCAGAACTTCGACGCCCAGTGGATCGCGGTCAACGCCAAGGACGCCGTCAACGCGACCGGGGCGGGCGCCTTCTTCAACGTGCTGAACTTCGGTCAGATGTACGGTCTGCACATCGTCTTGTTTCCGGCCCTGGTGACCGCCATGGTCGGGTTTCACGTGATCCTGGTCAGGCGCCGCGGTGTGGTCAAGCCCCCTGAGGAACGGGCCTGATGGCCAGGCGAGAGAGACTGACCCAGGAGGAGTACTACCGCGGGGTCCCTACCTCCCCCTACGACCTGGTCAAGGAGATCACGGTCGTCCTCGGTGTGATGCTGGTGGTGGTGTTGATCCTGTCTGTGGTGCTGTCGTCCCCGGACCAGCCCCCCGTCACGGTCCAGAGCTGGGCGCGCGCGCAGCCGCTTGACTTCGTGCGGACGGCCACTGGAGAGCTCCGGGGAACCACCATCAGTGCGGACTACGGACCCCCGTACAACATCGACGCTGACGGAAGGGATTCCGGCGACGTCGGCGGCTCGGTTCAGACCCTGGGGCCCTTGGCGCCGCAGGTGTGGGCCGGGGTCCACCAGCCCGTGGATGCCGCGCAGGCATACGTTCTCGGCCCTCTGTCCTTGGCCAGCGTGGGTCGGCCCGCGCTGGCGGCAGCCCTGGTCCGCTACCGGCAGGCGTTGGCGGCTCAGCGTCGCGGCTGGCTCACGGCCTACGCCGCGGCGCTGGAGCACGCCCGAGTCAAAGACCAGGTGGTGGTGGCGGTCCCCGCCGGTGCCTATGGCCCCCTGAATGTGATCATGCAGGCGCTCTTGCAGGATGCCAGGTCGGGAGCCCTGGACTCCCTGCTGGTCCGTAGTGGCCACTTCTACGACACCAACTACACGGGACCGCTGCTGTTCTTGGGCGATGGGAACTACTTTCCGGGCCTGGCCGCTGCCCAGCATCTGGCCAGCTCTCAGTGGGGGATGACAAACGAGACCGGAAGGTACCCCGGCCAGTCGTGGCTGTGGCTGTTCACCTTCTGGTACCAGATCCCGCTAGTTTCGACCGCCTCCAACGCCGACCTGATGGTGGTCCTCATCATGGGCTTTCTGTCCACCTTGCTGGTGTTGGTGCCGTTCATCCCCGGGCTGCGGGACCTGCCCCGATGGCTGGGCCTGCCGCGACTGGTCTGGCGAGAGCACTATCGCTTCCTCAAGGAGTCGCCGCCACCCAGGCCGCCGCACTGAGCCCGGGCCTTTGCCGATCGGCCATTGCTATACTCGCCCTCCGAGTCCGGGTGAGCGCGACCGACCGCGAGGTGGAGAGTGGCTGACAGCACTTTGGTGCGCGCGGTGATTCTGGCGGCCGGTCGGGGGACCAGAATGGTGTCCTCGCGGTCCAAACCACTCCACCAGGTGGCGGGTGTCCCCATGATCGAGCACGTGCTGCGGGCGGTCGCCGAGGTCCTGCCGCAGCCCCCGATCGTGGTGGTGGGAGGTGGCGACACCGACCTCACCGCCTATCTCGGAGATCGGGCGGTGATCGTCACCCAGCCCCAACCTGAAGGCACCGCGGACGCCGTCCTGGCCGCCCGAGAGGAGCTGACCGGTGCCGGTGCGGCGCTGGTCCTGGCCGCAGACATGCCGCTGCTGACGTCGCGCAGCCTGCGCGCCCTGCTGGCGGCGTTCAGCAATGGTGCCCCTGGCGCGTCGATGCTGGTGGCGGACGTCGATGACCCGTCGTCCTATGGGAGGGTCGAGCGCAACGCCGCCGGCCGTCTGGTCCAGGTCGTGGAGGCAGCTGACGAGCCTGCACGTTTGGGGCGCGCGGAGGTCAACTGTGGCGCCTACCTCTTCCGGCTGCCACAGCTCTGGGCAGCCCTGTCGCAGCTGAGCCGCGACAACGCCCAGTCCGAGCTGTATCTGAGCTGGGTTCCGATCGGGATCGAGGGCGGCGCCGAGCTGGTGGAGGCGCCGGATCCGGTGGAGGCGCTGCAGGTCAACGACCGCATCCAGCTGGCGGCAGCCGAGGCTGCCTGGCGACGCCGCACGCTGCGGCGCCTGATGGCGCAGGGTGTGACGGTCGTGGACCCGGAGTCGACCTGGGTCGACTGCGACGTGGAGGTTGGCCAGGACTCGGTGCTTCATCCCGGGACGGTGCTGCGGGGCGCGACCGTGGTGGGTCGGGACTGCGAGCTGGGGCCATTCGCGGAGCTGGACTCGTGCGAGCTGGCTGATGGGTGCCGGGTGGGGCGCAGTGTCCTGCGCGGCTGTAAGCTGGAGAGGGGAGTGGATGTGGGGCCCTACAACCGGGTTCGGCCCGGCACCGTGCTCGGCCCTGGCAGCCACCTTGGAACCTTCACCGAGGTGGTCCGCAGCCGGATCGGCGCGGGCAGTCAGGTGCCGCATCTGAGCTATCTGGGGGACGCTGAGCTGGGAGACGACGTGAACGTGGGGGCCGGCAGCATCACCGCTAACTGGGATGGCCTGGGCAAGCGCCACACCGTCATCGAGGACGGGGCACGCTTGGGCAGCGACACCATCCTGGTGGCGCCGATCCGCGTTGGGGCAGGAGCGTACACCGCCGCCGGCTCGGTTTTGACAGGTGATGTGCCGCCGGGCTCCCTGGCGGTGGCTCGCGTCCCTCAGCGCAATTTGGAGGGGTGGGTCGCCAGGCGCCGACGGGGAGCCAGGCCGGTTGCTGAAGTTGCCGCGGAGGAGGAGGGTTGAGGGGGGCAGATGGGCCGCTGATGCTGCTCTGCGGGACAGCAAACCCCGAGCTGGGTCGCCGGATCTCCGAGGAGGTGGGGGTGTCGCTGGCCCCCATGGAGATAACCCGCTTCGCCGACGGGGAGTTCGATGTCCGTATCGGCGAGTCGGTGCGTGGTCACGACGTCTTCGTGATCCAGCCCACCTGTCCGCCGGTGAACGACAACTACATGGAGCTGTACGTGATCCTGGATGCCCTCCGCCGTGCCAGCGCCGCCCGCATCAACGCGGTGCTCCCCTACTACGGATATCAGCGCAAGGAGAAGAAGACCAGGGCCCGAGATCCCATCTCGGCCAAGCTGATGGCCAATTTCCTGCAGGTGGCAGGGGCGGAGCGGATGATCGTCCTCGACCTCCACGCCGAGGCCATCCAGGGGTTCTTCGACATACCCGTGGATGCCCTGACCGCCAGCAAGATCCTGGCCTCCCACATCCGCGCCCGGCACGGCCGCCAGCCCATCGTGGTGGTGTCGCCGGACGTGGGCGGGACCGCCCGCGCCCGCGCCATAGCCAGGCTCTTGGAGTCGCCACTTGCCATCATCGACAAGCGGCGTCCCCGAGATGACGACATCGAGGTACTCAACGTCATCGGTGACGTGGAGGGCAGCACCTGCGTGGTGGTGGACGACCTCATCTCGACCGCCTCGACCCTGGTGGGGGCGGCCAACGCCCTCAAGCAGGAGGGGGCAACCTCGGTGGATGTGCTAGCCACCCACGGGGTCCTGAGCGCCGGATCCCTGCAGCGTCTGACCGATGCCTTTGTTGACGAGGTGGTGGTCACTGACACCATCCCGCTGTCGGCGGAGGCGGCGCGTAACCCCAAGGTCACCCAGGTGTCAGTGGCACCGCTCATCGCCGAGGCCATCGTGCGCGTGCACGAGGGGCGGTCGGTGTCCGCCCTGTTCCGATGAGATTGCGCGGCTGATAGACTCGGGCCCAAGATGAGCTCTGGCTCACCCGCAGGTCGAATACGCAGGCCGCTTCCCTGCGCCCTGAGCCGCCGCGCGGGATACGGCTTCGGCGATCTCCTGGTCGCCCCGGATCGCTTCCGCCATCCGCGCCGGCCACGATGCCGCCCGCGATGACGGTCTGGCTCATCGTCGTCTTGGCGGCGGCACTCCTCCTGGCCGCGATCTCGGCGACCGCTGAGACGTCGCTCACGTCGGTCAACCGGATTCGTGTGCGCGCCAGGGCCGAAGAGGGGGATCCGCGCGCGGCCCAGATCGAGCGGCTGCACGCCGACCCCGGTGGCTACCTGGGCGCGATCCTTGTCACCAACACCCTGGCTCTCATGCTCGCCTCCTCCTCGGCAACCCTGCTCGCCGCCAGCCGTTTCGGCACCGGGGCTGGCTTCTGGTCAGCGGTGGCGCTGGCGGTTCTGGTGATGCTGTTCTGCGAGATCGGGCCCAAGGCGTACGCCCTCCAGCACAACGAAGAGGTGGCTCGGGTGGTCGCGCCCGGGGTTGCCTTCGCCACCACCGCGCTCGGTCCCCTGGTCGCGGTCCTGAGCTGGATCACCTCAGGGATCACCAGACTGCTGCCCGGGGAGGGCGGTCGGGGGATCCCCTTCCTGACCGAGGAGGAGCTCAAGGCGCTGGTCTCGGCCAGCTCGGTCGAGGGTGTGGTGGAGGAGGAGGAGCGGGAGATGATCCACGGCGTCCTTGAGATGACCGACAAGCCGGTCAGGGAGGTGATGGTGCCCCGCGTGCAGATGGTCGCACTGCCAAGTGACGCCTCTCTCGAGGACGCGGTCCAGGTGGTGCTGGAGCACGGTCACAGCCGGATCCCGGTTTATGAGGAGACCGTCGACAACATCGTGGGGGTGGTCTACGCGAAGGACCTCCTGCGCGCCCGCGCCGGCGCCGGTCCCGCTCCGGCGGAGGTGCGGGAGCTGGCCCGGACCGCTATGTTCGTCCCTGAGGCCAAGCACCTGGGAGAGCTGCTGCAGGAGATGCAGCTGGCGAAGGTGCACCTGGTCCTGGTGGTGGATGAGTACGGGGGCACCGCCGGCCTAGTGACCATCGAGGACGTCCTGGAGGAGATCGTGGGCCCCATCCGGGATGAGTACGACCTGGCGGAGCAGGAGGAGGTCCAACTGGTCGCCGCCAACGAGGCGCTGCTGTCGGCGTCAGCCAGTCTGGACGATGTCAACGAGCTGCTCCAGCTCCATCTGGAGGGAGAGGACTTCGACTCCATCGGGGGTCTGGTCTATTCGCTGCTGGGACGGATTCCCCAGGTGGGCGAGCAGGTTGACGCCGGGGACGGCCTCACCATCACGGTCGAGTCCATCGATAGGCAGGCCATCCAGACGGTCCGTCTCAGCCGGAACGAACCCTTCGAGGTGATGCGCGAGGCGACTCCAATCGACGGGGCGGCGCCAGCTCCGAGCGGCTCCACCTGATCTGGGTGGCCGCCCCCTTCTCCGACGAGGGGATAGTGCTCAGGCGCCGCGCCTTCGGGGACGCCGATCGGATTCTGGTGGTCCTGACCAAGGACCACGGCAAGCTGAGCGTGATGGCCAAGGGCCTGCGCCGAGCGCGCGCCCGCAACGCGGCCGGAATGGACCTGCTCGCCCGCAGCCAGCTGCAGCTCATCCCCGGTCGCAGCCTGGCGGTGCTGGCCCAGGCCCGCCCCATCGGCCCCATCGCTGGGGCGGCCGACCCGGTCAGGCTGGCATGTGCGTCGGTGCTGGCGGAGCTCGTGGACGCCACTGTCGAGGAGGGGCACCCGGAGCCTCGGGTCTACGAGATCCTGGCCGAGGCCTCAGCCCGGATAGGGTCGCCGGCCGCCGATCCGCGCTTGGCGCTGGCCCTGGCAGCATTCGCGCTGGCAGCGGCAGGTGGGTACCAGCCGGAGCTCACGATCTGTGCCGCTTGCGGTCGGGAACTGGAAAACCGGGATGGCCGCTTCGTGCCCACGCTGGGTGGGGTGGTGCAGGGGCAGTGTGAAACCGGCGTTGAGGGACTTTCATGCAGCGCCGTCACCCTGCGGGTGCTCCGGCGGATAGCAGCTGCCGACGAGTCCACAGTGCTCCGGCTGCGGTGGAGCCCGCAGCTTCGCGACGAGTTGCAAGCGATCCTGATCGCCCATCTGGAACACCACCTCGACCGCCCCATCAAGGCTGCCAGGGTGCTAGTGGAGCTAAGTGCCGACTCAGCAATAACTTCTTAATTTGCATTTTCCAGATCTGTTGACATAGGGGGCTGGTCGTAGCTGAGCGAGCTCAGATGGGACCCTGCGAGTGGGACGAGTCAAGCGCCAGCGTGCGACGTGCCATGCAAGGTTCGCGGGGCGTCCAGCAGTTTCCTCGCGATCAGGCCCACCCCGATCGAGGCCATACCCGACTGCGTCATCTCTGGCGCTATGTCAACAGGTCTGGTTTCGCTTGTGTGGAAATTCCTGCTTTTTATTTACTGATCCAGGTGCGAAGGGACCGCTGGCAGTGGTCAAAGAAGGTGGAATCGTCGATGTTGGTAGGGGGAAATCGCCTATGGCCAGCAGGGTTCGCACCCTCAGGATAGGTCGTGGTGGGGCCGGTTGTGGTACAACCCACTAGGAGGGCCAGGATGAATGGCGAAATTCCACATCGGATCGTAGTTCTCGGTGGAGGCACTGGGGGCACGCTGACCGCGAACAGGCTCCGGCACGCTTACGCGGAGTCCCAGGCGACCATCACGGTGGTGGACCAAGACGACTGTCACGTGTACCAGCCAGGTCTCCTCTTCGTCCCCTTCGGGCTGACCCATCCAGAGGACATCATCCGACCCCGGGGCCGACAGCTGCACAGGGGGATCCTCTACCGGGTTGGGTCCATCGAGCGCGTCGACACATCGCGCGATGTCGTCGTTCTCGCCGACGGTCAGGAGCTTGCCTACGATCTCTTGGTGATCGCCACCGGAGCAGTCTTGCAGCCTGGGGAGACTGAAGGCATGGCGGGACAGGGTTGGATGGAGAAGGTGTTCACCTTCTACACCCCTGAGGGGGCCGCCGCGTTGGAGGGTGGGCTGGCTACCTTTAGTGGTGGCAGGGTGGTCGTCAACCCAATCGACATGCCCATCAAGTGTCCCGTGGCTCCCCTGGAATTCTGCTTCCTGGCCGACTGGTACTTTCGTGAGCGGGGCATCCGCGACAAAGTCCAACTCTCCTATGTGACTCCGCTCGATGCCGCCTTCACCAAGCCGGTGAGCGCCAAGCGACTCGCCGGGATGCTCGCGGAGCGTGGCGTCGACCTCATCACCGAGTTCAACACGGGGCAGGTCGACGGTCAGAACGGTCGCCTGGTGAGCTTCGACGGGCGTGAGATCCCTTTCGATCTGGCAGTGGTGATTCCGCTCCATGGCGGAGCCGACTACGTTGGCGCCTCGCCCGGCCTTGGTGACGAGTTGAACTTTGTGCCCGCCGATGAGCACACGCTCCAGTCGAAGGCCAAGGGAAACGTATTCGTGATCGGCGACGCATCAAATCTGCCAGCGTCTAAGGCGGGCTCCGTAACCCACTTTCAAGGCGAGGTTGTGGTCGAGAACGTCCAGCACTTCCTGTCTGGTGAACCATTGAGCGCCTCTTTCGACGGTCATGCCAACTGTTTCATCGAGACCGGCTTCGGGAAGGCGTTGCTGATCGACTTCAACTACGAAACTGAGCCACTGCCGGGCCACTTCCCCAGCCAGGTTGGGCTGCCTCTGCTCAAGGACTCCCGGCTGAACCATCTTGGCAAGCTGATGTTTCAGTGGTTCTACTGGCACGCGCTGCTGCCCGGTCGCAACATCCCTGGTGTGAGTTCGGACATGCCTCAGGCCGGAAAGGTGCACCAGTCCTAGCCGGACGCAAGGAGGATTCGGGCGATGTCGAAACGAAGCTATGCGGGTACCGAAGTCGAGGTGGGTGAGGACGGTTTCTTCGCCCATCCTGAGCAATGGAACGAGGCCATGGCCCCGGCCGTTGCCGAGGAGGCCGGGATCCCCGAGCTCACTGAGCGTCACTGGCAGGTGATTAAGTTCATGCGCAAGGAGTATCTGGAGAAGGGAGAGGGGCCGAGCGTGCGCCTGCTGGGCAAGACCTCCGGCGTCCCGGTGAAGGAGCTTTACGAGCTATTCCCCAAGGGGCCGGCCAAGCTGGCCGCCAAGATCGCGGGGATTCCCCGACCCCGCAGTTGCATTTAAACGCTGCGCGTGCAGTAGAGGAGCATCACCATGAGTGACAGCATTGAGAAGGTTTCTGTGATCATCTCCAAGGGGTCGCTCGACGGGATCTACCCGGGGTTGATCATGGCCAACGGGGCCAGAGCCGAGGGTATCGAGACCAACCTGTTCTTCACCTTCTTCGGACTTGACGCGATCAACCGCAAGTACCACGAACACATCAAACTGGCCACGGTAGGAAATCCCGGCCTGCACATTGCCACCTGGGCCGCTGGGTTGCCCGGCATGGCCAGTCTCATGACTCGGTACATGGAAAAGAACATTGCGGCACTGGACATCCCTTCAATCCCTGAGTTCATCGAGATGATCTCGGACACCGGCGCTGGCCTGTTCGCCTGCAAGGCGTCGGTGGACTTGTTCCACCTCACCAAGGCTGATCTGATCGACCAAGCCCAAGAGATCATCACCGTAGGGGAGTTCTACGAGAAGGCAGCCGGAGGCCAGATCATTTTCACCTGAGCAGGCAGTGACGGCGCCCTGTCCGGGAGCAGCCCCAGCGGTTGATTCGCCAGCTAGGCATCTGGTCGGCTGGAAGGAGCAGCGCGCTCGCTGGCCACTAGGAGGTCGGGGCGGTGGTGCCAGCGCTCGTAGAAGCGGCGGAAGTTGAGCCGGGAGAGCCGATCGCGTTCGTCCTCCTCGGTGTCCTCCCAGCCCCGATGCTCGTGCATCACCACCGGGAGCTCTGGGAGGCGGAGCTGACGGAGGCCCTGGGCCCGAAG
>JAJZJU010000103.1 GCA_021809895.1 bacterium | reverse complement strand
CGCTCATGCTCGACCTCATCCTGCCCCCGATGACAGGTGCCATCCCAGGCGACTCAATGACGCCTGGGTGGCGTCTTGAGCGCCCGGGCCGCACCGGAACAAGTGGCGGACTCCCGGTGCCTCGAGCTGAGCGCGGAGGCAGGTGCTGTTGCCCGTTCGCCGTCCTCTGGGCGCGCGCCCCACAGATGCCGGAGGAGGGCATGCTTGCCAGCCGACGCCTCTGCCATGCCGGGATAACCGTGGCCAGATCGCCGTCGTTGAATGGGGCTATGAGTTCTAGACCGGCGGCGGTGGCCGCGATCACTGCGGGATGCCTGCTAGTAGGGGCACTCGCCGGGTGCGCGGCGGCGCAATTTCATCGCGAAGAACGCCGGCACCGACAGGTACCCGGTGGGTGGTGAGCCGGGAGGGTCTACCACCTCCCACGAATCGGCGTTGCCGACGGTGTGGAGAGGATCACCAGTGACCCCGTCCACCGCCCAACCGACTCTGGCGCTCACCATATGCAGGTGGTCGATCTGGAAGTTCGCCAGCCGCGCCGCTCGTTCGACCGGAGGCGGGCCCGATGGCCCGCTCCCTGGGTCGAAGACACGACTACCGCCAGTCCCAGGACAAGACTGGTAACGCATACCCGGAGCCGGTGCACAGTTCTATTAGAGCGCGGCGGCCGGGAAACCGCCATTCGTGCCAACAGTCGCCACGCGCCGGAGCGTCAGGTATCGCCAGATGAGACCCCAGACTCACCCTGGAGGGGGTAGCAACGAAGGGAGGAACAACTCCCCGGGCAACACGGCGTCAAAGGTCACCTGTTCCACCTCGACGACCCGAATCGGCTCTTCCCGCAGCCGCGCCTCTGATCTCAGCAGCAGGCCGCGCTCTGCGTCGACCGAGAGCAGGTACTGATCGGCACCCGACCCCAGCAGAAACAGGGGCAGCCCTGGGGACTTGGTGCGAGGCCGTCCCATCAACTCGTAAGCTTGCCGCCCGGCCCGGGTACCAGTGCCGTTCACCGTCAGGTCGAGCTCTGGGAGGAACTGGGCCGGTTCTATCACCACCTCTCCCGGCCCCGCCCCATGCTGGTGGTTGGGATCCCCATCGTTGGTCAGTAGTCCCCTAGCCGGGTCCCACGACCACCATGCGGCCCCATGCCAGACCGCTGTGACCCGTACCTCACCGGCTTGGTACTCGCTCCTCATCTGGTCCGGCTCAGACCTCCAAAGACTCCAGCGATCACGGATCTCCTCGGTCTCAGCGCCACCTGCCGCATCGCAACCTATGGCGTGCGTTAGCTTCGACGCGGGATTGGCGATCTCCCGGGCCGCCCTTTGACGATGAGGGTTCAGCCAAAGGACCCCCGAGACCTGCAGGGTTGCCCACGGATGGCTGGCCTGCATCACTTCGAGCACGTCGCCCAGCCTTGCCATTTGGGAACAGGTTATCTTGCCTAGTCGTCGGAGCCGCGCTCCCGATCAGTGTGGCCACGTTTCCAGCCGGCGCTTCCACCAGCGCCTCAAGCGGTCTGATCCCATCGGCCGGAGCCTTTGGCCGAACCATCGGCGAGCCCTCTCGCTGGATTCAAATGAGGAGCCGTCTACTTGCTGAGGACGGCCAGCTTCAACGAGCCGGGATGACCATGACGCTGTACCACCTGCCCCTCGAGCCCTACGACCAGCCTCAGGGACCCGACAGCGGACAGGGACTTGGCGCCCCCTAGCACGACCGTCCTTCGTATCCAGCCCGGACTGTCGGCTAGGGGTCTTGGTCGTAACTACCACCTCGGAATCCCCGTTGCCGACTGATATGAAGTCGGTCCATTGCCGACCCAATGACCGAGGACGGCGTAGTGCGCTGTCGGAGCTGCCCACCCTGGCGATGACTGTCATGCTGGCCGTCGTCCTTCTCCCACTTCTCACCGGATGTGGCGCCGCCGCTTCGGTGGCCCATTCAGGCGGTTCGGCGCCCAATTCTGTGTCGTTTCCGGAGAACATCTACCCTCCCGCTCGGCCACTAGCGTCGGGGACGAGCGCGGAGCAAAATTGCGCGAGTCCCGCCGGGGTCGTGGCTCATCCAGCAGCCAGCGTCACGACCTTCGTGCGCCTCCTGAATGAGCAGTTGGACGCCGCGTCGCTACCCGGTCTGCTCGTTCATATGGACCAGGCCGTCTGGCCCAATGCGATCACGAGCTGGGCGCCTGGGCCACGTCTTCCCCGCGGTCGCTACGTAGCTGCTGACATTCAGGTAGTGCCGCTCTGGGCCCATAGGGGAGCATTCACCCAGTTCATCAATAACGCCTGCGGGCACGCTCTCGTGGATGGGAGTTGGATGGTGTCGTACTGTTCTCCGGGAACCCGGTTCGCGTTGTGCGATCCCGGCGTCTCTACGAGTTCCCTGGTGCTGCAGCGCTCCGGGACCTGGCTCACCTGGTACCAAAGCGCCGGCTATCTGGGGTGATGACGTTCCGGGGGAGCGTTCGACCCCGCCGGACCCCTGTCGCCCTTGCAGGGATCACGCGAGGGTGATCGTGCGGCGCGTGGGTCGCGTCGGGCGCTCACACGTCGTCGCCCTCGCCGGCGTCGCGGTGCTAGCGGCCGGGTGTGGGAGCTCCTTGGGCCAGCACACCGGCACGGTTCGCGGCAGACCGTCCAGTGGGCTGCCGACCATCGCGTCAAACCTAAACCTGACCGCCCTCAGCTTTGTCACCCCCAAGGATGGCTACGTTCTCGGTTCACGCTGCCATGGTTCGGCCCCAACCTGCAAGACCGTCGTGATGGCGACACTCGACGGCGGGCAGACCTGGAAGGCATCCGCACCCCCTTCGGCCGCCGCAGGAGATGGCCCCGTAACCACCACCGGCGGGCCAGGTGTCTCGGCGGTGACCGACATCACCTTCGCCAACAGGTTGGATGGCTGGGCATGGGGGCCTTCGCTATACGCCACGACCGACGCAGCTGCAAGCTGGCGGCGGATCGCGACGCTTGGCCAGGTCTTGGCCCTAGCCGTTGTCGGAAAGCAGGTCTGGGCGGTAGAGGCCGACTGCACCAGTCAGACGCGCCGCGGCGCTTGCCCGTTGGTCCTCCAAAGTGCGCCAATAGGCGGCGGTGCCTGGACCTCCACGCCGGGTTTGCCGCCGGTCCGGGCCACGGCCGCAACTCTGGTGGCCACGTCCTCGGAGGAAGCTTGGCTCGAAGTCGCGGGCCCCTCTGCAGGGGGCGGGGGATCGCCGCTCATCCTGTATGGGACGTCTGATGCTGGAACGACTTGGAAACTGCGTGAGGACCCTTGTCGATTCGCAGTTCCGGGCTCGGGTGCCGATCCAATGGCGGCCGTCGGTGTCGCCACGGTCTGGCTTGGCTGCGCCGGCGAGCCTGGAGCTGGAAGTCAGGCCAAGGCAATCTACACCTCAACGGATGCCGGACGCACATGGAAGCTGGCTGGCTCGAGCGGGCCCGCCGGTGCGGGGCCGCCAGCTCGCGGCACCGTGCCGCTTGCTGGCTATCTACAGCAGCTTGTGGTGACCAGCCCAACAGTCGCGTGGATGGCACTCGCTCGGGGCACGCTGATGGTGACCAGAGACGGTGGCAGGACTTGGGAGGCAGCCATCCCATCCGCGTTGCTGGCGGGCAGCTCAGGGGCGGCGGCGGTTGCCTTCGCAGGGCCGACCAGCGGCTGGGCGCTCGCTGGTGTCGTGGGCGAGCCCGGTGGATCATCCGCTACCGACGTGGTCTTCCGGACGGTTGACGGTGGCAGGCGCTGGGCTCCAGTCGGGTGACACATCTAGTCCGACGCGACCCGAGGTGACTAGCCGCCCGCCAGGCCGGGTGAGGCAGTTTCCAGAGCTGAGCCACGTTGCCTCGTTTGGATCGGCACCTGAGGCATCGTGGGGAGAGGCCCGATGCCCGGTGTCGTAGCACCGGTGTGCTACATTGCGGCTGTGCTCGAAGTGGCCCGGAGTGAGCAATCTGAGGTGCACGTATCACGTCATGGTGTCAGTCCCGCGGAATTCGAAGATGTACTCGTCGACCTTCAGCGGTTGCTCGCCCGCGGACGGACCGGTTCCATAGTCGCCTTGGGACACTCTGCTGCTGGCCGCTACCTTGTGGCCATCTACGCGCATCGAGGAGGGCTGGTGATTCACATCACGCCACGGCCGATGACCGAGGCTGAGAGACGCCGATTCCGGAGGAGCAGATGAAGACTGAACCCACGCTTCGTGCCCAGGAGATTCCGAGTTTTAGCGATGATGCCGAGGCGGATGCGTGGTTGGGGACCCACGACCTCTCAGAACTCCCCTTCGTGCCCGATCCGGAGCCTGATGGTCTGCTGACCGTGACATTCTCAACCCGACTTGACCGTCGAACCGTCGCTCGGATCCGCACTGTTGCCCAGCGGCGGGGTACGGGCGCGACTCAGCTGGTCCGCGAGTGGGTGCTCGATAGGTTGGCGGCGGAGGAGGCCCCAGCATCGGAGTCGCCGGAGGAGGTCACGGCCATGGTGCGCCGTCACCACGCCGCCGTGGAGGCGGCCGTCGACTCCTTGGCGAGAAGGACCTGATCGGGCGTTCGAGGGGACCCATGCACGGAAGGTTGGACGAGCCCCTCGGCACTCCAGTGCCCTCTAGACACGCTACGGACCACTCCAACGGTGCGGACCTCCAGACCCACCGTCTCGGACTTGGGCAGCGTGCAATAGCCGGTAGGTTGGCAGATGGCCAGCAGCTGGGATGTATCAGGACGCACCTGACCCCATTTTTGACCCCAGCTGGGGCGGTCATCGGCGGTCACAGGCGAACATCCGGGCCGATTGCCCTCCCGATTGGAGTTCGCCATGGTCGCTGACGCACGTCGGCGAACAGTTGTTTTCGGATTTGTAAACAGCTGGCCGTCAATTCGAATCTGACCGTCGGCTCCCTTTTGGATCTCCGGCGCGTGCCGCCGGCTTACGTTCAGAATCGGGGAGTTTCGACCCAGTGGCTGTCAAGTCTGGAGCCGCGGGCAGGGCCTTGTGGCCGTCAATCCAGACCTCTGTGGCTGTCAGCCTTGACTGTCCGGGGGCCCTTCATCGGGGCCGGGTGGCCGACCTCTTGAGCGCGCTGCTCCAGCGGACCACTTGAACACCTCGGCTATCCTGCTCTAGGTGACTCATGCAGAGGGAGCCAGGCTCGCCTACACGGCCCACGTCCGTGATCGCATGAGGCAGCGCCAGATATCGGAGGGGGAGGTGGAAACAGTGCTTGCCGACCACCACACGAGCTACCCGGACCGGGAAGGTAACTCGATCGTGATAGGCCATTCCGGCGGCCGTCGTGTAAAAGTGGTGGTTGCCAAAGATTCGAACCCACCCCGGAGCATCGCAGCAGCGGACTGAGGAACATATGCCATGCACCTAGAGCATGATCGAGAAGCTGATGCGGTCTACATCACCCTAAGGGAAGGCACTTACGCGTACGGGGACGACCTCGGTTCAGAGCGGCGGATCGACTATGAGTCCTCCGGTGAGCCCTTGGGGATCGAACTCCTCAACGTGAGCCAGGGCGTAGACGTCAATGACCTGCCGCAGAGTGAGGAAGTTGGGATGTTCCTCGCGGCCCACGATATCCCCATCTTCGCCTGAGCTCCGGTTGCCGGACCGCATAGGACGGCTGCTCCAGCGCGCCACTTGACGAGGCCGGATCGTGAAGGTTCGAGAGGTGCTCCGGGAGCTGACCAGCGACGGACGGGAAGAGGTACGGCCCAGGACCGCGGGAGATCATGGGCAGTTCACGCACCCGAGCAGGCCCGGGGATGTGACCATTGCTGGAGCGCCGGGAGACGATCTGGCTCCGGGAACGCTCGGGAGCACGTTGCCAATCACGAAGGAATCGCACTTTCGAGCGATCTTTGAGTCAGGAAGGAATGACGCCGTAGCAGCAGTGGGGATGGAAGCGCTAGGGCAGCGCAGGGGCCGAATGGCAGCGTGGCGGCCATTCGGCCCTGGTACTATCTACTGACTCCAAAACCGGTCGGGTCCGCGGAAGATTCCAGCGACCGGGATCATACTTCGGGCCCCGACGCCACGGGCGTCAATGCCGGCGCCACCGGTGCCCTTGACACGGAGTGGAGGGCCTAGCTACTCTGCGCCCGTGGTCGCGGCGGGTCGAGTCGTCATTCTCAATGGCACGTCGAGTGCAGGTAAGTCAACGATTCTCCAAATGTTCTGCGCTGCCCGTGCGAGTGTGGGCGACCTGTGGATTCCAATCGGAACCGATGACTTCAATGCGAAGCTACCCGAGCAGTGGTTTAGCGCCGGCGACTTCGAGGGCCCCTATTGCCGTGATGGGGTTCGCTTGGAGCCGGCCGCCGGCGGCGTGCAGGTTCGCGTTGGTGACGTCGGTCGTCGGCTGCAAAGTGCGTACCACCGGACTGTTGCGGCAGTAGCCAAAGTTGGCTTCAACGTTATTGTCGACGATGTCGCCATTGACCAAGCGGACGTCCTCGATTGGGAGGAGGCTCTGGATGGTCTGCGAGTCGACTGGGTGGCAGTGCGCTGCGACGCGTTGGTTGCGCAGGCGCGCGAGCAGGCACGACGCGATCGATATCCTGGCCTTGCGCTTGGTTTGAGTGAGATCGTCCACAGATACGCTCAATACGACCTGGAACTGGACACGACCCAATCAGGTCCGGAGGACTCATGCGCACGGCTGATCGCGATGGTTGCCGCCTCGGGTCTGTAGGGGTTGGGCCGGTCTCCACCCATGGTACGCTGCGGAGTGGGACAGGTGGCTAAGCCCGACTCGCCGGTGACAGCGCCCCCAGACCTGAATCAGTGAGTCGAGCCCTTCATTGACTTCGCAAGGGGTGGTTTCAAAGCTCCACCGGTTCACAGCAGGAGGCAGCCAGCGCGCGAAGCCTGGCGCATCCCTCCCCACCGCCCACCGCGACATTGACGGTCCCGCCCTTACCGGTCACAGCCGGTGCAGCTGGTAGGTGATATGTATGCGAAGCTATTACCATGTTGAGCCGCTGGACGCTGCTGGGGAGGGAGTGCGTCGGTGCCAGCAGTGGCAGAGGTGGGGGGCCACTAGACCCCTGAGCCATGCTGCTCAGGGTGACTCATGGGAAGGACACCTGGGTCGCCTAGCCGCCGACGGCTGAGATCGCTGGTGTGTGGCCCTGGAGTGGGAGGGTGAAGTGGAGATCACGCGCGGCCACCGCCCCACGAGTTGCCCCGACTGGGAAGGTAACCTGAGCGTGATACGCCATCCTGGGGCCGGTGCGCAAGAGTCCCGTGTGTACAATCGCAGGCGCGGCTGGATGTTGGGACCAAATGGGTCCTGCACCATGCGTTTGCATACATGAGGCACTCAAGCGAAGCAAAGTAGAGCATCATCGTCGCTATGGGACCCGCCGACACGAGAACGGGACGCTTCTGGCACGTGTCGCTTTACCTCCTTTCGGATTAGTAAAAGCGGCACTCGCCGGGAATTGGAAGCCTGCCCGGATCATCACCGGAGCAAACTGAGGGCCCAATGCCTTGCACCCAGTGCCTGATCTAGATGCGTATGCGGTCCACCTGCCCGTGAGGCATGGCATCTACGCACACCGAGAAGGTCTCGCTTCCGCGCGGCGGATCGGCTGTGCCTCGCGGTATCTCCGCTTGAGGATTGAGCTGCTCAACCCGGGCAAGGGCGCTTGCCTCGACAATCTGCACGGGAGCGTGGAATTTGGGCGTTTCGCTTCGCGCACGAAATCCCCGTCTTCATCTGATCTCTGCTTCGGCTACAGCATGGCAAGGACCCTCCGCCGGTGATAGCTCGGGTTCGCCGGATCACCCGCGTCTTGAGACAGCTGGCGACCGATCCGCGCATCCCAGCTCCGGTCCGGTGGCTCCTACTGGTCGGCTTGCTCCCCATACCAGGCCCCATCGATGAGGTCGCCCTGGCACTGGCCGCCATCCTGCTGCTTTTTTACCGCCGCAGGGTGCGCCGCATCCTTGCCGATGATCGCTCCGAGCGCGACTAGGACTGGTGGATAACTGGGCGCGACTCTCGACCCGGCCATTGACCGGTTGATCTCGATCTCAACTCGTCCGTGCACGGCGCGCTGTCAGTGCCAATCGGACCGTCTGCTGCGATCACCAGCTCCAAGTCTGTATT
>JAJZJU010000102.1 GCA_021809895.1 bacterium | reverse complement strand
GTCAGGATCATCTCCCCCGACATCGGGGGTGGCTTCGGCAACAAGGTGGGGATTTACCCCGGATACGTCCTGGCGGTGGTGGGCTCGATCGTGACCGGAAAGCCGGTGAAGTGGGTGGAGGACCGCTCCGAGAACCTGATGTCGACCTCCTTCGCCCGCGACTATCACATGCACGGCGAGATCGCGGCGACCAGGTCAGGCAAGATCCTGGGGCTCCGGGTGAAGGTGCTGGCCGACCACGGCGCCTTCAACGGCACCGCCCAGCCCACCAAGTTCCCGGCCGGCTTCTTCCACATCTTCCCGGGCAGCTACGACCTGGAGGCCGCCCACTGCGAGGTGACGGGGGTCTACACCAACAAGGCCCCCGGCGGGGTCGCCTACGCCTGCTCGTTCCGGGTGACCGAGGCGGTCTACCTGGTGGAGCGGATGGTGGATGTGCTGGCCGATGAGCTGGGGCTTGACCCCGCCGACGTGCGCCGCCAGAACCTTCTGCGCAAGGAGCAGTTCCCCTATCTGAACAAGACCGGCTGGGAGTACGACTCCGGTGACTACGGCCGCACCTTGGAGGTGGCGCTGGAGAAGGCCGGCTACCAGGAGCTGCGCCAGCGCCAGGCTGAGAGCCGGCGCCGCTGGAGCGAGGCGGGCGGCACCAGGGAGCACCCAGAGGCCGGGGGCGAGCACCTGATGGGGATCGGGCTCAGCTTCTTCACCGAGGGAGTCGGCGCCGGTCCCAAGAAGCACATGGACATCCTGGGTCTGGGGATGGCGGACGGCTGCGAGCTGCGCGTCCACCCCACCGGCAAGGGCCAGCTGCGGCTCTCGGTGCAGACCCAGGGCCAGGGTCATGAGACCACCTTCGCCCAGATCGTCTCCCATGAGCTGGGCATCCCGCCAGAGGACATCGAGGTGATCCACGGGGACACCGACAACACCCCCTTCGGGCTGGGCACCTACGGTTCTCGTTCCACCCCGGTCTCGGGGGCCGCCGCCGCGGTGGTGGCCCGCCGGGTCCGTGACAAGGCCAGGGTGGTGGCGGCGGCGGCCCTGGAGTGCTCCCCAGACGACCTGGAGTGGGAGCTGGGCCGCTGGCAGGTCAAGGGCGACCCCGAGAAGGGCAGGACCATCCAGGAGATAGCGATGCTGGCCCACGGCACGCTGGAGCTGCCCGAGGGCGTGGAGGGCCACCTCGACGCCTCGGTCGTCTACGACCCCCCCAACCTCACCTATCCCTACGGGGCTTACATCTGCGTGGTGGACCTCGACCCCGGCACCGGCAGGATCAAGGTCGAGCGCTTCATCGCGGTCGACGACTGCGGGCCCCGCGTCAACCCCATGATCGTGGAGGGACAGGTCCATGGCGGCCTGGCCGATGGCGTGGGGATGGCCCTCATGGAGGTGATCGCCTTCGACGAGAGTGGCGTCTGCCTGGGGTCTTCGTTCATGGACTACCTGCTGCCCACCTCGATGGAGTGCCCCAGCTGGGAGCTGGGGGAGACGGTCACCCCGTCTCCCCACCATCCGTTGGGGCTGAAGGGCGTGGGGGAGTCGGCCACCGTGGGCTCGCCGCCGGCGGTGGTCAACGCTGTCATCGACGCTCTCGAGCCATTCGGGGTGAGGCACGCTGACATGCCCCTCACTCCAGCTCAGGTCTGGCTGGCGATGCGGGGGAGGCCGCTGCGGACAGACATAGTGGCGTCGTGAGCGGTGGGGACCTGCTCGGGCGCGCCGCCGAGTTGCGACGCGCCCGGGTCCCCTTCGTCCGGGCCAAGGTGGTTCTGGCGGAGCGGCCGACCTCGGCCAAGCCGGGCGACGAGGCACTGGTTCTGGCGGACGGGTCGATCGAGGGTTTCGTGGGAGGCAACTGTGTTGAGTCGACCCTTCGAGCTCAGGGGCTGCTGGCGCTCCAGGAGAGCCGACCGATCCTGCTGCGCGTCAGCCCGGTCGAGGAAGCGGCCCAGCCGGGTAGGGTGACGGTGGTCAATCCCTGCCTCTCGGGAGGAACCTTGGAGATCTTCTTGGAGCCGGTCGTGCCCGCGCCGCTGGTGGCGGTTGTTGGCCACAGTCCAACCGCCCGCGCTCTCGGTGAGGTTGGACGCAGCCTCGGTTACCAGATGGCCGAGTGGGACGAGGCCAGGGCGAGCTCATTCGACGCCTTGGTGGTGGCCAGCCACGGCACCGATGAGGAGCCGGCCCTGACCGCGGCCCTCAGGGCTGGGGTCGCCTATGTCGCCCTGGTGGCCAGCAGCCGCCGGGGAGCGGCGGTGGTCGCATCGTTGGACCTTGACCCCGAGCTGACACGGCTGGTGCACACGCCGGCCGGGCTGGACATCGGGGCCCGGGGCCCGGAGGAGGTGGCTCTCTCGATCCTGGCCGAGATCATCGCCTGCCGGACCCAGGGCCGAGTGGTCAAAGAAGCCCCGCCGGTGCCGATGGCGGTCGACCCCATCTGCGGGATGCAGGTGGCCGCTGTGGATGGCTCCCTGCATGTCGACCACCTCGGAGTCCGCCAGTACTTCTGCGGACCGGGGTGCCAGCTCGCCTTCGTCCAGGCGCAGGCGAGCAGCCCCCCCGGTTGAAATGGGAGCGGATCTAAAGGCGCTCATCCCCGACGTGGAGGGCTTGACCAGGCAGCTCGAGGCGGTCGACTACCTGGCCGACCCGGGCCTGGCGACCTCACTGTTCCTGGCCGTCCGCCTTCCCCAGCCGCTGTTGCTTGAGGGAGAGCCGGGAGTGGGCAAGACCGAGGCCGCCAAGGCGCTGGCCCAGGTCCTTGGGTCTCCCCTGCTGCGCCTGCAGTGCCACGAGGGCGTCGATGCCGCCGAGGCCCTCTACGAATGGAACTACCCTCGCCAGCTGCTGGCGATCCGGGTGGCGGAGACCCAGGGCAGGGAGCTCGCCGAGGCCGACCTCTTCCAGCGCGAGTACCTCATCCCCCGGCCCCTGCTGCGTGCCCTGGAGCATCAGGGCCCGCGGCCGGCCATCCTGCTCATCGACGAGGTCGATCGGGCCGACGACGAGTTCGAGGCCTTTCTGCTGGAGCTGCTGGGCGAGGGATCGGTCACCATCCCTGAGCTGGGCACGGTCCGGGCTCAGGTGGCGCCGGTGGTGGTGTTGACCTCCAACCGCACCCGCGACCTCCACGACGCTCTGAAGCGGCGTTGCCTCTACCACTGGATCGAGTACCCGGGGCTCGAGCGCACGGTGGAGATAATCCGCCGCCGGGTGCCCCAGGCGACGCTCAGCCTGGCGGAGCAGGTGGCGGCCGCGGTCGCCCGTCTGCGCTCCCTGCGCATCCAGAAGCCACCCGGGGTGGCTGAGGCGATCGACTGGTTGTCGGCCCTCCAGGTGCTGGGGCTTCCCGAGCTCGACCAGGCGGCGGCCGGCACCACCATCGGCAGTGTCCTGAAGTACGCGGAGGATCTGGAGGAGGCTTCCGACCGGGGGCTGGAGTGGGTGGCTCGCGGCTGATCGCAGACGGGGCGCCAAACGACCTGCTCCTGAAGGTCGATCTGGCGGTGCTGGCGGCATCGTTCGGTCTGCGCCTGCGGGAGCACGGCCTGGCGGTCACCCCCGAGATGGAGGGCCGGTTCGCCCGGGCGGTCTCCACCGCCAGGCCATTGACCGTCTCCGACCTGGCCCTGATCGGGCGAACCACCCTCACCTGCGGCCACGACCAGGCCGAGCTGTTCCAGCTCGTCTTCCAGCAGGTGTTCGGGGGTCTCACCGATCCGGCAGAGTCCCGGGGCGACCCGGGCTCCCCGCAGCTGCCGGCCCCGGTCAGCCGCCGGAGTGCGAGCCCAGGTGGAGGGTCCGAGCCCAAGGGTAGGCCGGATCTGCGACCGGCTCAGGACCGCGGGCAGGACGGCGAGGAGCTGCTGGTGGGAATGCTGGGAGCAGGTGAGCGCCTCGGGAAAAAGGACTTCAGTGAGTGCACCCCCGAGGAGACCGGGCAGATCCTGGAGCTCATCCGGCGACTGCCGCTCAGCCTGCTACGCAGGCAGAGCCGGCGCCGCCGGCAAAGCCGCAGCGGCAACGAGCTGGACGTGAGGGCGACGCTGAGGAGGGCGCACCGCACCGGCGCGGACCCGGTCGAACTGGTCCTGCGGCATCACGTTCCCAAATCCCGGCGGCTGGTGATGCTGGCCGACATCTCGGGCTCGATGGAGCCGTACACCAGGGTCTATCTCAACCTGTTCTACGGCGCCGTCCGGGCCACCAGGGCGGAGTGCTTCGTGTTCGCGACCAGGCTGACGCGGCTCACCGATGAGTTGGCCGGGAGCGATCCCGACCAAGCGCTGAGGCGTGCCGGCGAGCGAGCCCCCGATTGGTCGGGAGGAACCCTCATCGGCCAGGCGGTGGAGGAGTTCAACGATCGCTACGGTCGCCGCGGGATGGCCCGAGGCGCGGTTGTGGTCATCGTCTCCGACGGCTGGGAGGGTGGTGACCCCGTCCAGCTGGGGCGTCAGATGCGCCGGCTCAGCCTGCTCGCCCACCGGGTGGTCTGGGTCAACCCTCGCAGTGCTCGCACCAGCTTCCAGCCGACCACCGCAGGGATGGCGGCAGCCCTGCCGCATGTCCACACCATGGTCAGCGGCCATTCGTTGGAGGCGCTGCAAACCCTGCTGCTGGCGATCGGTGGGGAATCCCGCTCTCGGCCGCTGAACCGGGGGAGCTGACCACCCTGGCACGCGTGGCCCGGATGGCCCCTTCCGCGCAGCTTTGAAGCGGCCGCCAGCTGCGCGTCGCGGCTGGGGGAGGGGCCACATGATAGGAGTCTCACGATGAGCTAATGTGGGGTTCACCGGAGCCCGTCAGCGTTTGGTGGCGGAGGCCCAATTTCCTGATGTCCTGGCTGGCACTGCACAAACGCATCAAGAGCTTGACCCGACCCGGGCTGGCGCTGGCGCTGGCCGCGGCCGTGGCCGTCGGCCTCGCGGTGGGACCCGGCCTGACCTACTCGCACGTCCGCCTACCGCAGACGGTCCAGCTCGGCACGCTCGGGTCGGGCGGATCGGGCTCCGGGACGGCGGTCGGGGTGACGGCCATCGGATCCCGCTCACCAACTCCCGCCGGCGTGCCTCGGGCCCAGACCACCGAGCCTGTCGAGACCGTGAATCCACCCGGGACCGTGGTGAGCCTGCCGTCGCAGGACTCGGGCGGTGGGGACCAGCAGCAGAGTTCGCAGTGCTCAGCCGCCAACCAGACCTGCAAGACATCCGGTGGGGGATGACCGCCGCGTCGGCTCCATCCTCCTCATCGCTGCCGACAGATCCGTCCCCTGCTCGGGCCGCTGCGGGAGACCCCGCAGCGGCATCCAGGAGGTTTCGACTGGGGACCGTCGGCCGACTCCTGATCCTCCATGGGGTGGTGGTCGCTCTGGTGTTGGGGGTGGTCTCGGTCCAGGTGATCCGCGACTTCACCATCCACTATCAGGACAGCATGGTGGCCGACATGGGCGGGGAGTTGAGCGGCTACGCCGCAGCCTATGGCGCGCGGCCCGCGGGTCAGAGCCTGGAGGCGTTCAGCCACAGCTACCTGCTGACCCATCCAGTCCCAAGCGGGGAGGTGATGCTGATCGCTCTACCCCGCCAGCCGGTCCTCGGCAGCGCCCAGGCCACCGCCCTGGCGGGAGTGCCCCAGGTGCGCCGCTGGCTCGGCTCTCCCCCCGCCAGGACGGTGAGACTGGAGGTCAGAGTCGGGCCGGTCAGCTACCTGACGGTCGCCAGCCCGATCCGGGAGGGCCGCTCCACCCTGGGGGTGGTGGTGGTGGCGGCCAGCCTGGCCCGACTCCAGGTGGAGAGTGCCCAGGTCGCCCTGCTGGCCGCTTCAGAGGCGGCGGTGGCGCTCCTGGTTGCGGTGATCAGCGCCTACCTGATCCTGCGCCGGGTGCTGCGCACCGTCGGCGCGGTGACCGAGACCGCGGTGGATGCCAGCCAGGGCGACCTGACCAAGCGGATCGGCTACCAGGGAGTGGACGACGAGGTGGGCCGTATGGCCGCGGCCTTTGACGGGATGCTCACCAGGATCTCGGCGACAGTGTCTTCCCAGCGCCAGCTGCTGGCCGATGTCTCCCACCAGCTTCGCACCCCACTGACCGTGGCCCGCGGCCATCTGGAGGTGCTGCGGCGAACGGGCAGCGACGATCCCGGCGAGGTGCGGGAGACCACCGCTCTGGTGATCGAGGAACTGAACCAGATGAGCTCTCTGGTGGACCAGCTCCTGTTGCTGGGCCACTCCCTGGAGTCCGACTTCATCCAGGTCGATCAGGTGGACCTGAGGTCGTTCATGGCGGACCTCAAGGCCGCCTCCACGGTGCTGGCGGATCGTAACTGGGCGCTGGCGGAGGTGCCCGACGCGGTGCTGCTGGTGGACCAGGCCAAGCTCCGAGGGGCGCTGCTCAACCTGATCGACAACGCGGTCAAGGCGACCCAGGAGGGTGACTCGATCAAACTCTTCGCCACCTGCGACGGGGGCGTGACCCTGGGAGTCTCCGACACCGGAAGCGGCATCGATCCGGCACTTCAAGCCGTGGTTTTTGATCGGTTCCGCAGGGCCGACCCCCCTGACCAGCGCGGGTCCGGGCTGGGGCTGGCCCTGGTCAGGGCCATCGCCCAAGGCCACGGTGGGTCGGTGCAGCTCGAGAGTGCGGTTGGCCAGGGCACCACCGTCACCATCATCCTGCCCCCGAGCTGCTTGCAGCCGCCAGAGCCGGCGGAAGCCAGGGATGGCCAGCCATGATCCTGCTGGTCGAGGACGATGCCAGGATCGCCTCCTTCATCGCCAAGGGGCTCAAGGCCGAGGGCTACGCGGTGGCGGTGGCGCCTGACACCGCCACCGCCATGGGGGTGATGGAGGCCCGCGGAGCCGATCTGGATCTGGTCCTGCTCGACCTCGGCCTGCCCGACGGTGATGGCATGGGCGTGCTGCGCGCATGGCGCGCTCAGCGCCTGCGACATCCGGTCATCATCCTCACCGCCCGGGACGACCTGGCGAGCAAGGTAGCCGGGCTGGATGCGGGTGCCACTGACTACGTGACCAAGCCTTTCTCCTTCGACGAGCTGCTGGCCCGCATCCGCGCGGCGCTGCGCTCGGTCGACCAGGCGGTGTCGACCGAGCTGGTGGTGGGTGACCTGCGTCTCGACCTGCTGTCCAAGGTGGCCTGGCGGGGCGGCCGGCGCATCGAACTGGCGCATCGTGAGTGGGCCCTGCTCGAGCTGTTCATGCGCAGCCCCAACCAGATCCTCTCGCGCACCCAGATCCTCAATCGGGTCTGGGAGTACGACTTCGACCCGGGGAGCAATGTGGTCGATGTCTACGTCAGCTATCTGCGCCGCAAGCTGAACCACCCGGGACTGATTCCTCTCCTCGAGACGGTGCGGGGGGCGGGCTATCGACTGGTCGCAAGCGGTGGCGAGCGTGGGTGAGGGATCTCTAATCCCCATCCCACTGGGCCTTCATCACCAGCCTCCAGAGTGGGAGATCGGGATTCACCCGCACACAAGGAGTTGGAAATGAGATTGGTAGTCACAGCGGGCGCCGTCGGCACCCTCGCGGTGGTGGGCGCGGCCGGAGCGATCGCCCTCGCCCAAGGGGGGCCGCACGCCACGGTACCCACCAGCGTCAAGCTGGTTTCGGCGTCCGGACCGGCGGCGACTGCCGCCGATAACGCGGCGCTCAGCTACGTCGACCTGAAGTACCCCGGGACAGGCACCGCAGTGGTCCTCAAGACGGAGTCAGACACCGAGCACGGAATCCCCGTCTATGACGTGAAGGTGACGGCGCCGAACGGGAGCACCTACTCCCTGTCCGTCCAGGCCAGCAACGACTCGGTGTTGTCTGCGCAGCTCAGTGAGACCAAGACCAGCCAGACCACGACGGACACAAGCACCCCGGAGGCCACCAAGACCCCTGAGCCCAAGAGCACCCCAGAGGCGACCAAGACTCCTGAGCCCAAGAGCACCCCAGAGGCGACCCAGACTCCTGAGCCCAAGAGCACCCCGGAGGCGACCCAGACTCCTGAGCCCAAGAGCACCTCCAATGACTCCCCGGACACGAACCAGGCCTCGGGGAGCCAGCAGCAGACACAGACCAGTAAGGACAGCTGAGGCCGCCAGGCGGCCCGGCGCACAGTGCGCTGCCCTGGGAGCATCCGATCGCGATGGATTGGGGCTCCCGGGGATCTTCGGCTGGGATCGATGACCTCGCCAACGCCATTCAGCCTGTCACGGGTTTGTACGTGGTGGTGGACGGGCAGCTTCAGCCGGTCGTAGGAAACCGTTCCTGCTGAGTGCCCATAAGACACCCGGTCGGGACGAGCGGTCTTTCCCGACCTGGACGCTGCCCAAGGTTGCCGTCGCCGTTTCGGGTCTTGCGCCACTTCGGTGGTCGCCCTCACGCCTTCGGAACTTGGACTGGCCCTCGCACCCGGTACCTGCCACGCCGGCGCTGCCCCCTGAGTAGCTCTCCACATCAGCGGGTTGCCCCGCCGCTTCGATCCTCTGTTCGGATGTGGTC
>JAJZJU010000101.1 GCA_021809895.1 bacterium | reverse complement strand
CTGTCCCCTCTGACCCTCTCGCCAGGAAGGAGGCAGCCGTGGTCAGCCGCCGAACGAGTAGTCCTGTGGATAGACCTCCGCGAAGACCCCCTGGGGCACCAGCCCGCGCAGGTTTGACTTGTAGACCGTGAGCTCAGTGGGATTGGTAGGCAGCCACACGTCCGGTAGCTGGGTTGCCAGATAGTCCTCGTAGGTGTACAGGGCTTGGGTCTCCGCGCTCGCGGTGGGAGCGGTGTGCGTCCTGGACATGTTCTGGTCGTTGATGGTGCTCGAGTAGTAGCCCGCGTTGCTCCCCGCCCCAGGGGCAAAGATCTCCCCACCCGTCGGGAAGTAGTCGGGCCCATACACCCAACCGCCGCCAGTGGCCGCCATCTCCCAGTTGCTGCAGCGGTGGCTGAAGCTGCAGGAGTTGTGGATGGTACTGACCACATCCGAGAACGGAACTGAGGAGAGGTTCAGGGTGATTCCCGCCACCGACTTCACCGTCGACTGCAACGCTTCCATCTCATTGGCCAGCTCGGTGATGCCACTGGCATAGAGGAAGTTGAAGGTGAGCGTTTGTCCTTTGGCGATGCCCGCCCCACAGTCGCCGGCTGCGCTCCCCGGCTTGCTGCAGACGCTCGTGCCTCCCGGCGTGACAGTCCAGCCGTTGGAGCGCAGCAGGCTCACGGCTCGAGAGGGGGAGTAGGGGTACACCTCGCCCTTGGCTTCGAGCGGGCTTTGGTCTGGGTTCCCGGGCGGATACGACGGCACCGGCCCGTTGGTCACCGCCCCAACCCCATGGCCGAAGTCCTTGATGTACTGGAGCTGGTTGACGAGCGACTGAAAGGCTTGCCGGAAATAGAGCTGCTGGAAGATCGGCCCCGCGGTGGGGTTGGTGAAGTTGTAGCGCGCGAAGTTGAAGCTGAACAGGTACCACGGGCTCAACTTGTAGCCGCCACTCTTCTCCAGGCTGGACGCCTGACTGAGGTCCTGCACCGGGATGTACCCGATCGTCAGCGACTGGGTGTGGAGGGCGTTGAACTCGGCGGAGTCACTGGTGAACGGCAGCTCCTCGAAGGCTTTGATTTTCGGCTTGGGTGTTCCCGAGTAGCTGGAATTGGGGACCATCTTCACGAATCCGCTGGTGGTGAACTGGCTGAGCCTGAATGGTCCGTCCACGACCTGCCAGAGCGGGTTGCTGCTGTAGGTCCCCAGGTCCTGTGACTGCTGGTTCAAAAACTGGGCGACGGCGAGGGCCCCGCTGGTCGCGGTCCCAGGATTGGCTGGCAGGTAGGAGTTGGAGGGGAGGCTGGCCGAGGCGGGTGCCAGCACCCGTGCCTGGGCTGAGGTGTCGTAGTTACCGACGGCGCCGCCGCTGCTGAGGCGGTCCCAGGAGGCCTGCGGCAGTGGTGAGATCTGGCTCAGCTCGTTGTAGGTGAACCAGGTGGGGTTGTAGGAGCCGTTGAGGTGAAGGGTGACCGAATACTGCCCGGTCTGGCTGTAACTCACGACGTTCTGTGGGAATCCTCCCGGCACCTCCGCGCCCCACCCGGGGCCCGGCGCTGTGCTGCTTCCCACTGTTGGAGCCAGGGGATCGGTCACGGCGGAGAGCAGGTTCATCCAGAAGATGACGTCGCGGGCTGTGATCGGGCGCCCATTCGACCAGATCCAGTGCTTGAGATCAATGGTGACGACCGTGTTGTTATTTGAGAAGACGGGTGGCTTGGCGACACTCAGGGAGTAGTTGACGGTGGGCTCGCCATTGTTGCCAAACCAGTAGAGAGGCAGGTACATGACGATGGAGAATTGGGACAGATTGCTGGTTGTGAAGTAGCTGCCGCTGGCCAGCGGCAGGATGTAGTTCGGCGCTCCGCCCGCGGCCTCCGCAAAGGTTACGGTGCTGCTCGCGGCCGAGCTGGTGGGGGTGCTCGAAGAACATGCCGCCAGCAGCAGTCCGGCGCCGACCGTAAGAGCCAGGGGGCGCCAGCCCCTCGCCCTGCCAGATCCCATCAGCCTCATTGAAGTCTCCCTTGGGCCATCCGCGCATGACGGCGGTTTCCGAATTTCAGGGCACATTAGCATTCGGCTCGGGGGCACGGCCGGGTTGAATTTACTGTCTGTCGTGGCCCTCTTCTTGGCTGTCAGGGTCTAGGCTCGCGCTCGCCCTCGGGCCCGGCCGCGGCCGGCCGCGGCCGCTGGTTGAGGGCGATCAGCGATTGGGATCACGGTACCAAGACGATGGCTGGGAGTTCCGGCTCTGCTCGAACAGGAGTAGGGAGGCATATGTTTTTTGGGGGTCCGCGCTGTCCGACCAGGGGGGATCATTCGGTGCCCGCCCGAAGCCAGCACTCATGACGATGGCGACTCCCAGTCGAATGTTGGGGGAGCCACTATCCGGCCCCCCAGGGTGGGCACCGAGCTGATCAGGGCCTGGGTGTAGGGGTGCTGGGGGTCGCGGAAGACCTGCTCGACCTGGCCCTGCTCCACAACCTGTCCTCGGTAGAGGACCACGACCCTGGTGCAGATGTGGCGGACCACCGCCATGTCGTGGGAGATGAAGACAAGGGTGAGTCCGAAGCGCTCCACCAGGCGCGCGAGCAGGTTGAGCACCTGGGCACGCACCGAGACGTCCAGGGCGCTGACCGCTTCGTCGGCGACCAGAACCCGGGGCTGGGAGGCGAGGGCTCTGGCGATGGCCACCCGCTGGCGCTGCCCTCCCGAGAACTGGTGGGGGTACATCCGGGCTGAACCAGCCGGCAATCCCACGGCATCCAGGAGCTCCTGGACCCTGCTCCTGTGGTCACCCTGGATGCCCAGCGAGCGCAGCGGCTCGGCGATGGAGTCGCCCACTCTGAGCCTGGGGTCCAATGAGGAGAAGGGGTCCTGGAACACGATCTGCACCGCCCTTCTGAGCTCGGCCAGCTCGGACCGGCTCTTACCCGACATGGAGCGACCCTGGAATCTGACCTCGCCCTCGTCGGGATCCTCCAAGATCAGCAGGAGCCGGGCCAGGGTGGACTTACCGGACCCAGACTCGCCGACCACCCCGAGCCGGTCCTGGGGTCGGACCTCCATGGACACCTGGGACAGCGCCACCACCGGGTTGCTCCTGGTGCCATAGCGGCGGGTCACAGCCAGCATCTGGAGGATCGGGTCCGATCCCTGGATGGCCCCTGCTGCGGTCATGCACCAACCCCACCGGTGGTGACGGCCGCGGTTGGATCAGACGGGGAGGTGAGGGGGAACCAGCACGCGACCAGGTGGTCGGAGCCCGTCGTGGGCGGCGCCTCCAGGCAGCGGTCCTGTTCGCGGTCGCACCGCCCCCGAAAGACACATCCGGAGGGAAACCGTCCCAACTCCGGCACCGAGCCGGGAATCGTCGGAAGGTGGCCGGCCGGGGTGTCCCCATTGCCCCCAATCCCCCGAGATGTGTGCAGGAGGGCCTGGGTGTAAGGGTGGCGTGGCCGGGTGAGCAGCTCAGGGGTGGATGCTGACTCGACCACCCTGCCCCCGTACATGACCACGATCCGCTGGCAGACCGAGGACACCACCGCCAGGTCGTGGCTGATCAGGAGCAGAGCCGAGCCCTGGTCCTGGACCAGGTCCTGCAGGAGCGCCAGCACCTGAGCCTGCACGGTCACGTCCAGGGCGGTGGTGGGCTCGTCGGCCAGGATCAGGGCCGGGCCGCAGGCGATCGCGATGGCGATCACGATCCGCTGGCGTTGGCCCCCAGACAGCTGATGCGGAAACCGCCGCGACTGCTCTCTGGGGTTGCTGAATCCCACCCTCGGCATGAGCTGGAGCATGCGATCCCGAGCCGCCCGCCGTCCCACCCGTTCGTGGATGCGGATCGCATCAGTGATCTGAGTGCCCACCCGCATCAAGGGGTCGAGCGCGGTCATCGGCTCCTGGAAGACCATCGCGATCCGGCTGCCGCGCACGGCCGAGAGGCGGCGCTCTGACAGCGAAAGCAGCTCGGTGCCATCTAAGACCACCGAGCCCCGGGCTCGGAGGCCCTCTGGCAGCAACCCCATGATCGCGAGAGCGGTGATGGTCTTGCCCGACCCGGACTCGCCGATGAGCCCCAGCCGCTCGCCCGCTGAGATCGCAAAGCGAACGTCGGATACAACCGGGATCCCCTGGACATCCACTGTGAGCTGGGAGACCTCCAGAAGGCTCATTCCCGTCCCCGCAGAGTGGGGTCCAGAAGGTCTCTCAGCCCATCTCCCAGCGCGTTGAAGCCCAGCACACAGATGGCGATGGCGAGACCGGGCCACACCGCCATCAGGGGATCCTGGTAGAGGTAGTTCTGGGCGTTCTCGAGCATTCCTCCCCAGGTCGCAGTCGGCGGCGGGGTTCCCAGGCCGAGGTAGGAGAGGGCGGCCACCGCCAACACGGTGACGGAGAGCAGCAGTGATGCCTGGACGATGATGAATGGCAGGATGTTGGGCAGCACGTGCCGGCGCAGGATCGCCAGTGGCGAGCGTCCGTAGGCGCGGGCCGCCAGCACGTATTCGGTCGCCAGAACAGCCAACGCCGCGCTCCTGGTCACCCTGGCGAAGGACGGGATCGAGGCTATCCCGATGGCAACGGTGGCGGTGGTGGTGGATGCACCGAAGACCGCCACCAGCGTTATCGCCGCCAGCAGAGCCGGGAAGGAGTAGATGAGGTCGGCGCCGCGCATGATCACTTCGCTGGTGACACCCCCCTTTGAGGCCGAGATCAGCCCCGCGGGGATGCCGATCCCGCCAGCTATTAAGACGGCGCCGGCGCTGGAGAGCAGAGTTAGGTCGGTGCCGGACATGAGCCGGGAGAGCAAATCCCGGCCGTACTCGTCGGTGCCCAAGAGGTGGTGGAAGCTCGGTCCCAGGAGCTCGTGGCCCGTGGAGACCGTGAGTGGCCCGTAGGGGGTCCAGAAGAGCGAGAGCACCGCCACCGCCACTATGACCAGGACCACCAGGCCCCCCAACATGGCGCTCGGGCTGCGCCGGACAAGCCGCCAGAGCCGGTGCGCCCGGCCGCCTGCTGCGGCGTGGGACTGACCGGCCGCCAGCGCGCTCACGACCGCAGCCCTATTCGGGGGTCGATGACCCGGTACAGGATGTCGACCAGAAGGTTGGTCAGCACCACCACGGTGGCCACCAGCATGACGATGTCCTGCACCAGTATCAGGTCGCGGTTTGCGACGCTGGAGAGGAGCAGGCTGCCGACCCCGGGGAGAGTGAAGACCGCCTCGATCACCACCGCGCCGATGATCAGCCCGGAGAGCTCCAGTCCCAGCACCGTCACCACCGGGACTGCGGCGTTGCGGATCCCGTGCCGGACCAAGGCCTGGCCGGTGCGCATGCCTTTGGCCCTGGCGGTGCGCAGGTAGTCGGCCCGCAGCACCCCTAGCACGGCGGTGCGGACGTAGCGCGCCAGGATCGCACCCTCGACCAGCCCCAGCGACACCGAGGGCAGGATCAGCGACTGCAGGGCACCTCCGACACTGCTGGACCAGGGGGTGAACCCGCTGGCGGGCAGCCACTTCAGATAGACCGCGACCACGATGATGAGCAGGATCCCCAGCACGAAGTTGGGGATGGCGATGCCGACCTGGGTGGCGGCGGCCAGGGCCGCCCCCGACGCCTTTCGATGGTGGACGGCGCTCACGAGCCCCGCCGGCACCGCGATCAGAAGACCCACCAACAGGCCCAGCACCACCAGGGGCGCGGTCACCTCCAGGGCGGCTCCGAGCTCGGGGGCGATCGGCTGGCCTGAGATGTACGAGTTGCCCAGGTGCAGGGTCAGCAGGCCCTGCATCCAGTGCAGGTACTGCAAGACCAGAGGCTCATTCAGCCCCAGCTTGATGGTCAGGGCGCGCACCGAGGCGGGTGTCGCCTGGGTGCCCAGGATGACCTGGGCCGGGGTTCCGGGCAGGATGTTGAGGACGGTGAACACCAGGATGGAGGCGGCCCAAAGGGTGAGCAGCACCGTCGTCAGCCGACGGACCGCGAAGCGCACCACGGACCCATCAGCGGGGCGCCGTCGCGGCGGTGCCGGACCAGCCACCGCCGCGATGGGATCAGCCTGCACAGCTCTCAGTGGATGCGAGTGGGTGCCATGCCTTCAGCTGCGTGCCTACGAGCTGTAGCCGAGCGCCTTCGCTGAGGCCGGAATGCTCCCACCGATGCCGACGTAGGTGAGGTTGAAAGCCTCGGTGTAAGCGGTCGACGACAGCCCCACGACATCCTTCTGGGCGATGGTCAGGTTGGGGATTATGTAGAGCCAGTCGTTGACAGCGGCGGCCGTGATCTGCCGCAGCACCTGGCGGTAGCCGGCTATCCACTGGGCCCGGGTGGGAGCGGCGTCAGCTGCGGCCAGCTCCTTGGCCACCTGCGCCGTGCCCGCGTAGTGCCAGTAGTAACCGGGAGTTCCGTAGTTGCCTATGTCGCGCCCTTCGGCGTGGTCGATGATGGTGGTCTCGAAGTCGCCGGCCTCGAACACCTGGGAAATCCAGAGCGGAAAGTCGATGGTGCTGACGGTGACCCTGATGCCAATCGCCCCCAGCTCGGAGACGATGAGGGGAGCCGCCAGTTGCGCGTAGTAATAAGGAGGCAGGGTGAGCGTGAGCGGGAACCCCGATGGGTAGCCGGCCTGAGCCATCAACTGCTTGGCCTTAGCCACGTTGTAGGGATAGACATTGGTGAGGTTGAGGTAGTAGGGGTCGGCGGGGACGGTGTCACTGCCGGCGGGAATCCCGTAGCCACCTGACGCCGCCTTGATGATCGCCTGGCGGTTGGTGGCGTAGAGGATGGCCTGGCGGACCAGCCTGTTCCTGAGCGGGCCGTAGGCGTTGTTGAGGGTGAGCTGGACCTTGCCGTTGGTGAGCCCGGCGATGACCCGGTACTTGGGGTTCGACTTGAAGAGCGACAGGTCAGAGGGGGTGGAGAGGTTGTCGATCATGTTGATCTGGCCGCTCTCCAGCGCCGAGTTGAGGGCGTTGGGGTTGGTGTAATAGCGGAACGTGACCCCGGCCACGTGGGGCTTGTAGCCCCAGTAGAGGTTGTTGCGAGCCAGGGAGACGCTGTAGTTGGTCACCTCGCCGGTGACCTTGAAGGGCCCGGTCCCGATCGGGTCGGTGGCCATGCTGGAGATCGCGGAGGGGTCGAGGATCACCCCATTGGAGTAGGCGGCCAGGTTGTACAGCCACTCCCAGCTGGGATCTGCCAGGGTGACCCGGACCTGGTCGGAGCCGAGGGTCGTGACCGATGCCACATCGAAGATCTTGGCGTAGGGGTAGGTGGAGCCGGGGGCGGAGACGCGCTTCAGGCTGTAGACCACGTCCTTGGGGGTGAGCGGATTCCCGTTGGAGAACCTGACCCCCTTGCGGATGGTGAAGGTGAACACCTTGTTGGCCGAGCTCACAGTCCATGAGGTTGCCAGGACCGGCACGATCTTGCCGTCCGGCGCCAGCTCGACCAGGTGCTGGAGCACGTTGTAGTCGATCACCTCGTCGATCGCCTGAGACGCGTTGGCGGTCGGGTTGAGGGTGGGTGGGAAAACGTTGGATGACCCAACCGTCAGGGTCTTCAAGGACTGGGTGGTGGTGTTGCCGGGAGCCGAGCTGCAGGCCGCCAGCAGCACCGACCCGGCCGCCATTGCGGCCAGCACCGTGAGCCACCGCTTCAACGTTGGTCGCTCTCGCATTTGCGTTTCCTGCCCTGCCGTGTCGCACCAGATGGCCAGCGAATTCTAGCAGCGTGGTGAAGGGATCGAGGCACCGAGCCGCCGGGGCTCATTCTGGTGCCTTAGGATCAGAGCCGAAGGCCAGGTGGTGTCGAGGAGGTGCTGTGCGGACGCTTCGGCTCGCGGTGATACCCGGTGACGGGGTCGGTCCTGAACTTGCCGAGGTGTGCCAACCTGTCATAGAGGCGGCCGCCGCCGGCGAGGGTGTGGAGTTTGAGACCTCGCTTCTCGACTGGGGGGGAGAACGCTACCTGCGCAGCGGCTCGGCGATGCCCGACGACGCCTCTGCTCAGCTGCGCCACCATGACGCCGTGCTCTTCGGCGCGGTGGGCCGTCCGGACGTGCCCGACCACGAGCTGGTGTGGGGGCTCATCATCCGGCTCCGGCAGGAGCTCGCGCTCTCGGTCAACCTGCGGCCGGCGCGATCCTTCCCTGGGGTTCGGACCCCGCTCGGCGGCAGGCCGGAGATCGACCTGCTGGTGGTCAGGGAGAACACGGAGGGTGAGTACGTGGGAGCGGGCGGGGTGGCGCACCGAGGGGCCCCCGAGGAGGTGGCCGTGGAGGTGGCCCTGCACTCCCGTCAGGTGATTCGCGATGCGGCCAGGGTTGCCTTCGCCGCCGCCCAGGACAGGCGGCGGCAGGTGACCCTGGTCACCAAGTCGAATGCGATGCGCTTCGGCTACGTGCTCTGGGACCAGGTATTCGAGGAGGTCGCCGCGGCGTATCCCGATGTCGTGGCCGAGCGGGTGCTGGTGGATGCCATGGCGGCCCGGATGGTGCAGCGCCCGCAGGGGCTGGATGTGCTCCTCTGCAGCAACCTCTTCGGCGACATCCTGTCCGACCTGTCG
>JAJZJU010000100.1 GCA_021809895.1 bacterium | reverse complement strand
AGCGCCAGGCGCACCGTTTGGTGCAGCGCCGCAAGGCCAGAGCCCTGAGTATCGCCCCGAACCGGGCCTTGTCGCAGGCAACTGCGGGGAGCGAGCGCGTTCTAGCCAACCCATCCACCGGCGCTTCCGCGTCAGGCCCACTGGCCGCGGTGGCGTGAGCCGGGCGATGGCGCGCAACCCCTACCAAGCGGACGGAGCCCCAGAAGCCCCGTCCGTAAGGGCGGGGAGGTTCACAGTGTCCGCAACGCTTGTATCGGTCCAGGACCAGGGACGGGCCCGCCGGATAAGCCTGGACTCACCCGCCAACCGCAACGCCCTCTCCGCAGCGCTCCTCGAACAGCTCACAGCTGAGCTGATCCGCGCCGGGGCGGACGATCAGGTCAGGGTCGTCGTCTTGAGCCACACCGGATCCGCCTTCTGCTCCGGGGCGGACCTGAAGGAGCAGCTCGAAGCCCGCACGGATACCGGTTCCAGCCCGGGCGCGGGGTCGCTGGTTCCGGTGCTGCGGCTGCTGAGCCAGCTGCCCCAGCCGGTGATCGCCGAGGTGAGAGGTGCGGTCCGAGGCGGAGGGATGGGTCTGGTGGCGCAGAGCGACATCGTCCTGGCGACAAGAGAGGCCACCTTCGCATTCAGTGAGGTAAAGGTCGGGGTCGCCCCGGCTGTGATCGCGGTGCCAGTGCTGGCCAAGATGCCGCGTGGGCTGGCTTTGGAGCTATTCCTCACCGGGCGCACCTTCGGAGCCGACGAGGCCATGAGAGGCGGGCTGGTGACCATGGTTGTGGACTCTGAGGGTGCCTTCGCAAAGACCTCAGAGGTGGTGGCCGAGCTGGCGCAGGGCGCTCCGGCCGCACAGCGGGAGATCAGACGGCTGGTGTGGGACGTACCCCGCCTTGAGGAGGAATCCGCCTACCAGCAGATGGTGGCGCTCTCGCAACGCCTCTTCTCCAGCCCCGAAGGGGCCGAGGGCATGGCCGCATTCAAGGAGCGCCGACCACCGGGGTGGGCTGGCTGACCTGAGCCGACCCAAGTCTCCGGCATTTTCCGACCGCGACTGCCAGAAGGCGGAACCATCCCAGGAGGTCCGTGCGTCGATGATTGGTTCTGCCCGCCATGTCTCCTCCCACGGCAGCGGTCCAGAGCGGTCAGTTCCTCAGTCTCAGCCCCTGCTCACTGGTCGCCCAGACGGCCAGCGCGAGTCCGAGCACCCCGAAGTCACGAGCGACGATGTCGGACAGACCGCCGGTCAGGGTCAAGGAGACAACTATCTCGGCCAGTAACAGAGCACTCACCGCCGCCCCCAACCGGGGGACGACTCCCAGTACCAGAGCCACCCCCAAGACGCTCAGCACCCATCCATGGAACAGGACCAGACCAATCGCCAGCTTGGAAGTCTGCGAGATCAGGGGCACGTACCCGGTCCACAGGCTGGGTTGCGTCAGCTCGTGGACTCCGAACCATAGGAGCACCAAGCCCAGGGTGACCCGCGCGGCCGTAGGGGCCCAGGTCTGGGGCGGCCAGCTCGCACTCCTGGTCGCGGGCACTGCGCCCGCAAACTGCGCCCCTGGCAGGGCCGCAGAGGGGCTCGCGGTGCGAGCGGCCGCGCGATTGACGCGGTTGCGTCTGGCCATCCCTAGGGCACCACGTGTCCGGTCGAGTCGGTGGCGATCAGGCCGTCATCGCCGAAGTTGTACTCGGCGCTGCCAGAGTCGTCGCCCAAGTTGGCCTCCACAAAGTAGATGTGGTCGCTGGCTGGATATGTGTTCTTGACTGGAGCCTGCCCACCCCCCGAAATGAACAGGGTGAAGGCCACCGAACTGCCCGACCTGTGGGCTGTGTAGCTGAACCCCGCCAGGGCGAGGCGCGCTTGGGTGCTGGGGCTGCCCGGATAGAGCTGGTAGGTGTAGGAGGCATAGGCGGTGGATGAGAGCAGCGGACCCGGGGTGGCGGTTCCGCTGGGCTGCGGCGACGCGGAGGCCGAGCTCGTGGGGGCGGCCGATGGAGACGGGGTCGTCTTCGCGGTGGGGCTGAGGTTGGACCCGTGACCGGGCCCCAACGCCGAGGACCCCGCCAGCGAAAGCGCTCCGGGACTCGAGTAACCATGCACCGCTAGAACCGCCGCCGCCACCGCCGCCAGTGAAATCGCGGCCGCTCCGCGACGGCCGACGGTCTCGCCAGCAATGCGCATGGTATGTGTCTCCCTGATCGCTCCCCGCCGCAACATGGTAACCGACCGTGGGGAGAGCTCCTTCCCGTCGGCTCCCCGAGTCCTGCGAGCGGCTACGAGTTGGGATCGATCACCGGGAGGTGATAGTGCTTCTGCAGGTAACTGCGAATGGAGAGCAGAGCCGCCACGCCCTCGCCCACCGCCGATGCCAGTTGCTTGGTGGAGCCGGCTCGGGCATCGCCGGCGGCGAACAGCCAATGGCTCCGCGTGAGAGCGACCCTGGGTTGAAATGCGCTCGCATCCACTGCCCGCGTCATGGTCATCATGTAGTCGCCTGCTCGCCGGTCGGGTAAAGCGGCAGTTGTCACTCTGCCGTGCGCGATCGGGGTTCTGAACACCACCATGCAAGAGCTCAGCGACGCCCCCCAGCGTCTGGGCATCACTCTTACCGAGGTGCGCACACTCGACCTGGTCTCTCAGCGCGGGTGCGTGAGTCTCACCGAGCTACGAGCCCACCAGCGGGTGACAAGCGGAGGTCAGGATCTCAGCCCACACCCAAAGCTTGGACAGCAGTCCGCCGCTCCCCTGTCTTCCGACCAGTTCTTAGGACGCGTGCCTCTTCTGGAGGCCACCCGGAGGCGCAGCGCCGACCGCATCGTCGTGGCATTCAAGGAGCTACCCCAAGCGACTGCCGACCTCGGGTTGCTCCGCCACGGCGGCGCCGGTCTCGTTCGTCATGTCTGCGACCTTCCTCCCCGCGACCCAGTCAGTTCGCGGCTTGCTCCGGCAGGTTCGCCGGGCATCGGCGCCTCAACGGACGAGGAGACGGTCGCTGCCGACGGCAACGGTCTCGGCACCCCTGGCCCGGTGTGTCGTCGGACCCGCAACGCCAACCAGCCGAGGAACCCTTCCGGAATGGCCACCACAAGGTCTAGCACCTGGACCTCGAGCCCCAGCGTCAGAGCTGCTGTGAGCGGCAGCCCGGCCAGGGCCAGACCGCCAGCCCACCAGACCTGGGAGGTGCCCAACCCCCCAAGACCCTGAACCGGCAGTGCGAACAGCAGGGTTCGCACTGCCAGCGCCAGCCACACCTGCCAGATCGTGAGATGCGCCCCCAGCGCCCAGAAGAAACAGAGATACTCAAGGGCCGCGAGAACCCTGGCGCAGACCGTCGACACGACCAGCCCCGCCACCATCCGCGAGCTGCTGAGATCGGCAAGCGCCACCTCCGCCCGCACTGCGAAGGATCCCAGAACGGGCAACCGCTCGGCCCGGGCCAGCAGCCATGCTCTGCTCTGGCGAACAAAAAACAACACC
Organism: bacterium; assembly: GCA_021809895.1. Lineage (GTDB taxonomy): Bacteria > Chloroflexota > Dormibacteria > Aeolococcales > Bog-877 > AG-12. Next base: position 5,200 of record JAJZJU010000100.1, on the reverse strand, counting down.
AGCAGGACCACCAAGCCCACCGCCATAGCGATTGCGCTTATCCGGACGGGACGGGGTAGCCGGACTCCGGCGAGGTCCGCCGAGACCAGCAGGACCATGGCCAGACTGGCCAGATCCAGCAGCCTGGCAACGAGCGCCGCCCCGGTGCCGCGCGAGACCGAGGCGTCAAGATCCGATCTGGCAAACCAGACAAAGGCGGCGTCGGACCCGGGCCCGGGCAGCACCTGCCCAGCCCCCCAGCTCGCGGCTGTGACCCCCATGGTGGCAAACCAGGAACCCCTGCCGAGCAGCAGGTGGTAGCGCCAGGCACGCATGGCAACGTAGGCGACGGCGATGACAGCCGCGAGCGCCAAAAGCGGCACCGATACGTGCCCGAGAGCAGCCTCCACCCGGGGGATCGAGACCTTGTTCAGCACCAGGGCCAGCAGGGCGATAGCCACCAGAGCGCCGACCACCAGTCTTGCCACTGGACGGTTGAGCTCGGTCACCAGGCTTGTGAGGTTGCGCCTCATGGCCCCCCAGTGTGCATCAAGACACCGCCCCCCACTTGAACTGGAACTGAGAGTCAATCGGCGCAGTGTCTCAACCCGGAGTCCACGAGCACAAGGGAGCAGCCCCGGCTCAGCCGAGGCTGCCCTGGGATCCGTCGAGGCTCGGTAGCCAAGCGACCGGTCGGTGCGCACGACGATGGAGGGCACTCCTCAAGAGGTCGCGACCGTGGCTGTCGAGATCCGCGAGCCGGTCTCCTGAGGCCACGACACCGCCGACCCTGGCGATGTGCTCTGCCCAGAGGTCCCTATCTGGCATGCGGGGACGAGCCAGCAGCATGTCGGGGTCGTTTACCCACAGCCGCTGATGCATGCCCGCTCTGGCTCGACCGGTGAACAAGGCAGAGTCCAGCGCAGGCTGGCTGAGATCGCCCGCGGCCGGATGGCGGTGGAGGGCGATGTCCGGGCTGACTCGCATCGCGTCAACCAGTCCCACGCTGGGGAGCAGCGGTGCCCCGCATCCGACCAAGGTTGTCTGGGGGCCGACCGCTGCGCGGATGAGCCCCATGCCATGACGATATGCATCCAGCGGGCCAGCACCATGGGACGGCCGCCCCGGCCAGGCCCCCGCGTAGAGAAAGTCGAGCTTGAAGTAGGAGCAACCCAGCTCGCACAGCCGCTGGAACTGGGACTGGAGATGCCGCCCGGCATCGGGGTTGGTGAGGTCCAGGACGGCGATACCCTGGCCCCAGCACCTGGGATGCGTGGGGCCATCCAAGAGCCACTCTGGATGCTTGCTGGCCAAGTGGCTGTGACTTCCCACCAAGAAGGGCGCCACCCAAAGGCCCAACCGGCGCCCACGCGAGCGCAGCCGGCCTGCCAGAGCCTCGAGGCCGCCGAAACCGGGGCGCTCAGGGCGCCAGTCGCCGATCTCCAGCTGCCAGCCGTCGTCCACCAAGAAGATGTCGACGGGCAGATCCCAGCGCTCGACCTGGTCGACCGCTTCATCCACGTCGGCCGCCACCACGCCCCGACGGTGAAAGCCCCAAGAGCACCAGACCCCAGGGAAGGACACATCAGCCAGCCTTGCCCCAAGTTGCCTTCCCAGTCCGGAGAAGTGCCGGGCCAGGACCGGGGCTGGCGAGCCGGCGACCGTCTCCGAGACGATCGGACCGTCGGCTTCGACCTGGACAAAGCGCCCCTCGACGCTGAGTCGAATGGTCGGGACTTCCAGGCCCGGGTTGGTCGACGACCAGACCCGGCACTGCTGCGACTCGGGCAGGTCGAGAAGCAGAAGCCCCTCTCCCTGGAACCGACCGGGCTCCGGCCGACGGCCGGGCCTGTATGAGATGGCGGCGGATCTGTCGGTGCTGGGCCGGGGCGGTGCCTGATCGAGCCGATACAACCCGGACGGGCTCCAGGATTGCCAGCCGGACTCGTAAACAGCGGCCGCGGCGTCGGGCCTGGGCAACTGGTCGACTATGGCAAAGTCGCTCATGGTCAACTTGTGGGCTGGGATGGGCGGCGCCCCGAGGATTTGCTGCCCAGCGAGTGTGAGCTCCGGGGATATCGGTACAACCGCCCGATGACGGCTCGCTGGAGCGCCGCGATCAGCGCTCCTCGGAGACCATCGACTCCGGCACCGAGTTGATCTGGTAGGGCAGCTCGCTGATGTCGAAGTAACGGACCGTCTTGCGCATGCGCTTGGCGATCCCCACCTGCACCTTGAGTCCCAGCGACATGTCCCCGAAGACCCACATCTCCTCGCAGCGGGCGATCAGGTTGTTCATCGCCTCGCGCACAAGATCCTTGGGGACGGTGTGCAGCAGGTAGTAGTCGAAGAGCATGAAGGGGGTCACTGGCACCCGCCCCTCGTCCAGGACATACTTGGTCAGCTGCTGGCGCCAGAAGAAGTTGCGATTGCTCATGGCGACGTAGACCAGCGGCTTGGGACGCCGCAGGGTGCGCTCCGCCTGCTCGGCCGGGCTGGCCCGTGGAGTCGGAGTGAAGATGAGTTCAAGGATCTCGTCTGCGGATCGCACAGAGCTGACCTTGGGGACGGTGCTCACCTCCCCCTCACTCGATCCCCTGGGCTCGGGCGCGGCCGAGCGACCCCGGGGCTGCGAGCCGACGCCGCGCGCACGCTGCTTTCCGCCCAAGATTTGCCGCAAGTATAAGCAAACTCAGATGGGGACCGGAAGCTCATCCAGTAGCCGCCTGAGCCGGTTTAGAGCTGTCGCCAGCTGGGTCCGGTGGCCCTCGTGGTTCAGCCAGCGGCTCGCCCCCGACGGATGAGGCAGGGGGAGCACCAAGGGGCGAACGCCAAGAGGGACCGGCGCCTCCAGAGGGAGCTCCTCTGCCGAAGGCAGATACACGTGGCCGATCAGCTCGTCCATGGCGTGATCCCCCAGGAAGCGGCTGATGGCCATCTGGCCGACCGCGATCAGTAGCCACGGGTCCAGCAGCTCCAACTGGTCGGCCAGATGGGGCTGGCAAAGCTCGATCTCCGCCGATGTGGGACGGCGATCGCCGCTCCCGGACCGAGCCGGACCGGGGAAGCACTTGGTGATGGAGGTCAGGTAAACCGCGGCACGTGCCTCTTCCTCATCCCCCAGTCCGGCGGTCTTGAGCCACCGGAAGAGCTCACGGCCGGCGCGCCCGCTGAATGGGAGTCTCGTCTCCTGCTCAAGGCGTCCCGGCGCCTGACCCACCAGAACGACCTGAGAGCGGATCGGATGGGGCAGAACCGGGGCGCAGCGCTGCAGCAGGCCTGCCTCAAAACATCTACGGCAGGCCACGATTCGAGCGTGCAGGTCCGGCAGCGCAGATTGCCGCGAGCTTACTGCGAAAGTGCTCATAGGCCTCGAAGAAGCGGTCAACGGGTGCTATCCTAAGCGCCAGCGTAACCGCGTTCAGAGCGGTCCCCGGCAATATCAGGGCGCCCCATGCCTCCAGGCTCCGATCCCCGCCGCGGGCCCGATCAGCAGTCGCCTGATCCGGGCTCATCGACTCAACCAGGATGGTGGGCTTCGCTTTGGGAGGAGCGCCTGCCACGTGAGCAGGGTGAACCGCGACCCAAGTTGCAGATCGGATCCTTGTTCGGACGGTGGGGTAGCCGCATGGTGATGGCTCTCATCCCATTGCTTGTGGTGGCGGCCGTCTTGGTGGGAAGTTTCGGCTTGACCTCCATCGCAGAGGCGATGGGCGGGGCCATACTTTTGCTCTTAGCAGGAGCCGCTTTGGAGCCGTTCTGGCGCCGAGCCAAGCGGAGCTCCCCGGAGCGCTGGCGCTGATGGCTGACCCCCTCCGTCGCCGCACCCACAGGTTGGCCCCGCCCACCAGGCTCGATGTGGCCACAGTGGCGAGCGTGCTCGCGTCGGAACTACGTCGGCGGGCAGACAGCCCGGGACTGGAGGGGATGGTCGCCGATCGCCTGCTCAGTCTTCTCCACCGGTCCGCGCACGCCATGAGCGAGTTCGGAGATGAGCTGGAGCGGGCGATCACGCCGACTCAAGCTCCCAGGGCTCGCCGGCCGCCGGCTCGCAAGCCAGGGGCCAGAGCCTCTCGCGTTCGCAAGCTCCACCCGGAGGAGTGACCAGGGCGCCGGGATCGGTGCCAGCGCAGATGGCGGGGGCGACCAGGATCGGATCGCGGAACACCGTAATGGTGTCTGGCGGCTCCGTGCCTGGGCAGCACGAACGATGTTGGGGCGGTGGATGTAGCCCCAACCCACCAGGGCGTCTCGATTGGGGTGTCGGCAACTGGCTCCTTTGGCGGAGGCGGTAGCGGCAAACGACACCCCGCAACCAGCTCGGAGCGTATCGGCAACGGCTGTGGGCGCGGACATTGGGATTGCCTCGCCTCGCACCGTGGGCTGGCCATAACCAGCAGCGGAAAATCCACCCCACGAGCACGCTATCATCCTCAATTGATGAATGGAGGATTTAAGGACACGCTCTATGAGCAGGTGGCCCGAACCGGGCACGCGCTCGGCAATGGACACCGGTTGGAGATCCTCGATCTCCTCTGCCAAGGCGAACGGAGCGTAGAGGCGGTGGCTACCCAGTCTCGGCTCAGCGTCGCCAGCGCGTCCCAACACCTGCAGGTGCTCCACCGCGCCCGCCTGGTTGAGCGCCGAAAGGTGGCGACCCAGGTGCTCTACCGGCTGGCCGAGCCTGGCGTCGCGCAGCTCTGGATCTCCCTGCGGGACCTCGCCGCCGGCCGGCTCCCTGAGATCCCCGCACTGGTGGCATCGGAGTTTGAGGGGGAGGAATCGCTGGAACCTGTGAGCCTGGAGGAACTGGAGAAGCGTCTCGCCCATGGCGAGGTAACCCTGGTCGATGTCAGGCCCAGGCTCGAGTTTGCGGCAGGCCATGTCGCTGGCGCGGTCTCGATCCCACTGGACGAGTTGGAAGAGCGCATCGGGAGCCTTCGAAGGGATCGTGAGGTCGTCGCCTACTGCCGCGGACCCTACTGCGTCTTCTCGCGGGACGCGGTGGCCAAGCTCCGTCGCAGGGGGTTCTCGGCTCGGAGGATGGCGTTGGGGTATCCGGAGTGGAAATTGGCGGGCGGGCCGGTGGAAGAGGGGGCCGCGTGAACTGCTTTTGGTGGTGGTGACCACAGGATGGCCAGAGGCGGATCACTGGCCACTGCCCTCGGCACACTTCTGGGCGATCGTCCCAATCGGGCACGGCCCAGAGGCAAAGAGCCGG
>JAJZJU010000099.1 GCA_021809895.1 bacterium | reverse complement strand
GTCTGGCTCTTCGGCGACAGTTGCCGCAGCTCCTACAGGAGGCCGGCTGGGCTGATCCGATCTGGATCGAGACCGACCCCGCTGGCGGTGAGCGTGCCGGGCTTGACCGGGCTCTCGACGGCGGTGTCGACGTCCTCTTTGCCTGCGGCGGGGACGGCACGGTGGCAAGGGCGGTCCGAGCCCTGGCCACTCACTCGGAGGTGGCTCTGGCGGTGGTGCCACTGGGTAGCGGCAACATGCTGGCGCGCAACCTGGAGCTTCCCCTTGAGCCCACGGCCGCAATCCAGGTGGCGCTTGCGGGGACCCGTCGGCGGATCGACCTCGGTGAGGTCGCCGGTGTCCGCTTCTGCGTCGCTTCCGGGATGGGGCTCGACGCCCAGATGCTGGCGGATGCGCCCCAGCTTGCCAAGCGTGCGCTGGGTTGGGTCGCATATGTGCCCTCGGTCCTGCGCCACCTTCCCGAACCTGGGTTCACAGTTGAGATAACTGTTGACGAGGGCGCCCCCGTTGTCCGGCAAGTCAGGTCGGTCCTGGTCGCCAACGTGGGCAGGCTGCCTGGCGGGATGAAGCTTCTGCCGGGCGCGTCCGCCGACGATGGCCAACTGGATGTCGTCCTGATCGCGCCCCGCCGCCTGCGGGATTGGGCGAAGATCAGCCTTCGCATCGGCCTCCGCCACCCCGACGGCATAGGGCTGGAGTCCATGACGGGTCGAGTGGTGGAGATAGTCACCGACCTGCCCCGCCTATGCGAGGCCGATGGCGAGCCGTTGCCTCGAGCCTCCGTTTTGACGGCCAGGGTGCTGCCCGGCGCGCTCCTGGTGTGTGCTCCGTTGCCCGGATCGCCGCCCGCCGCGTAGGCCCGAGGTGGCCTACATTCCGACGGGGCGAGTCCCTCGCAGCGACGCGTACAGCAGCTCGACGGGGTGGAACGCCGGCAGCGCGCTGCCCTGCTCCGCCAGGGAGGCGCGGATCTGCAGCAGGCACCCCGGGTTGCCGGCGGCCACGCAGTCGGGCGCCACGGAGCGCACGTTGGCGGCCTTGCGCAGCCCCAGGTCGCGGGCTGCGCGAGGCTGGGTCAGGTTGTAGGTGCCGGCGCTGCCGCAGCACAGATCTCCCTCGGGGACCTCCAGGAGCTCCAAGCCGGGGATCGCGGCCAGGACCCGGCGCGGCGCGTCTCTTATGCCCTGGGCATGGGCGAGGTGGCAGGCGTCGTGATAGGCAACTCGAAGGGGGAGGGGCTGCAGGCTGTCGGGAGGGCCGAGCTCGTCCAGCACCTCGCTGACGTCGCGGACCTTGGCGGCCACCAGGCTGGCGCGCTCGGCCCAGTCCGGGTCGTCCGCCAGCAGTCTGCCCAGCTCGCGGAGCATCGCGCCACATCCGGCGGCATTGATGGCAATCCGGTCGACCCCTGGATCCTCGAAGCTTGCGACGAACTGCCGAGCCCGACGCAGGGCCGCCTCCTCTCTCCCCGCATGCAGCTCCAGGGCTCCGCAACAGCCCTGCCCCGATGGTACCCTGACCTCGGCGCCGTATGCGGCCAGCACCTCAGCAGTGGCCAGGTTGGTCTGCGGTTCCACCACTCGCTGCACGCAGCCGGCGAGGATCGCCACCCGAAGCCGGGCGGGACGCCCGTTTGCCGGGCGGCGGGGTGCCGGCAGCTTGGTCCAGGCGGTTCTTAGGCCGGCCCTGGGGGCGAGACGCAGGGCGGCCCGGATCTCTTCCGGGGCATGGTCGAGGGCATTCCGCTCCAGGGAGCGAGCTCCCATGCGCTCGGCTGCCCACATGACCGAGGTGAGCAGGCGCAGCCGAGTGGGATGAGGCAGGACCGCGAACAGCCCACGGCGCCAGAGCCGCTGGGCGAGCGGGCGCGCATATCGCCGCTCCACCTGCTGGCGCGTCTGCTCCAAGAGGCGGTCGTAGGCGACCCCGGACGGGCAGGCTGGAACGCAGGCCAGGCAGCCGAGGCACGAGTCCCAGTGCGAGACCATCTCAGGCCCCATCGGCCGCTCGCCGCTCTGGGCCAGCTCCATCAGGAGTATCCGTCCCCTGGGGGAGTCCATCTCCTCGCCCCAGAGAGCGTAGGTGGGGCAGGCGGGCAGGCAGAATCCGCAGTGCACGCAGTCGGAGAGAAGCGAGGGATCCGGAGGGTGGTGCTCGTCGAACGCGGGCTGGAGCACCGGGCCAGTCCCGGCAGTCGGTGGGCGTGGCTCAGCCACCGGCCGCTCCTGCGATGGGACTGGCGGCGGTTTGATAAAGGCCCTCGAGCCGGCCGGGCGCCAGGATGTGGCCCGGGTCCAGCGCCTGCTTCACGGCGGCCATGAGTTCGCCGGCCAGTGGGTCTCGGGGACGGGACCCGAGCCCCCTCAGCTCAGGCTCGGCCCGGTGAACTTCCACCTGTCCGCCCAGGCGCTCGACTTCGCGACGGACACCTTCGACCTTGTCGGACGAGGCCGCAACCCTCAGCTCGCCGCATCCAATGGTTCCTCGCAAGGAGAGTGCGACCGCGTGTTCCTGAATAGCCGTATCCGCCACCAGGTCCAGCACTGCCCGGGTGGCGCTCAGCGGGACCGAAACTCCGAGAACCACCCCTGGCCGGTCCCACGGCCGGTTCCTCAGGACCTCTTCCCAGTAACTCGCTTCCGCCAGATCCAGCACCCGCGCCCGGGGGTCCAGCTCAGCCACCAGTTCCGCCTGGCGGATGGCCCCGTCCCTCGTTCCGTCGATCTGGACCAGCACCGCACCCTCTGGCCAGAGCGCCTCCGCCACGCTGGGGACCGCAGGGGCCGCCCGCAACGCGATCAGGAACTTGGCTGCCGTGGCAGAGTCGACCCCTTCCAGGAGGACCGACTCGCGCGCTTCAGCCTGCGGGTGGAGCCGGAGCGCCACCTCCACCACCACCGCCAGCGTACCCAGCGACCCCACCAGCAGCTTGTCCAAATCGTATCCGGCCACGTTCTTGACCACCTTGCCCCCGGTCTTGGCGATGGTCCCGTCCGCGAGCACGAAGCGGGCCCCCAGGAGGAGGTCGCGCATCGTCCCATAGCGTGTCCGCAGGGGCCCGGCGGCCCGGGTTGCCACCAGCCCGCCCAGCGTGGCCGCGTCGCTCCCGGGGGGGTCGAGCATCAATCGCTGGCGGTAACCGTGGGCCCGGGAGGTCAGCTCCTGGAGCTCGCTCAGGCGCATTCCCGCTCCCGCCACGCAGATGAGGTCACCCGGTTCGTGCTCCACCAGCTGGTTCAGCCCCGTGGTGTCCAGAACCAGGTCACAGCGCTCTACGTCCGGCCCCCAGGCGCTCTTGGTGCCTTGGCCCCGGACGGTGACCGCCCAGCCGTGCTGCGTCGCCAACCGCATCAGCACTGACACCTCCTCCTCGCTCCGCGGTCGGGCGAGCGCCAATCCATCCGGCAGGCCGGATCCTGGTGGCGACTCGGTGACCTCCAGGCCGGCGCCTGCGAGCTGGGCCAGCTCGGTCGGCCGGGGCGCGCTCACATCCGCTCCGCCAGGCCGGCCAGCTCGGCTGGGTGAGGCCGGTAGATGCCGGGGTGCTCGCCGCAGAGGCGGGGAGTGGGCAGGACCTTGCCCGGATTGGCCAGCCGGTGGGGGTCGAAGGCGGATCTGACCCGGTCCATCACCTCCTGGTCCGCGACCGAGAAGAGACGCGGCATCTGGCACATCTTGTCGCGCCCGACCCCGTGCTCGCCGGTGAGAGAGCCCCCCGCCTCCAGGCAGAGGCCGAGGATGTCCTCCGCCAATTCGCGTGCACGCTCTGCTCCCCCGGCCTCTTTGCGGTCGTAAAGGATGAGGGGGTGGAGATTGCCGTCGCCGGCATGGAAGACGTTGGCGACCCGCAGCTGGTGGCGCTGCTCAAGCTCGCGGATGCCCGCCAGGACCCCGGCAAGGCGCGAACGCGGCACCACTCCATCCTGGACGTAGTAGTCCGGACTCACCCGGCCCATGGCGGAGAACGCTCCCCGCCGGCCCTTCCAGAGAAGTGCCCGCTCGGCCTCGTCCCGGGCCACTCTCACCTCCGTCGCCCCCGCCGCGCGGCACAGCTCCTCGACCGCCTGGAAGAGCGACCGGCAGTCCGCTGCCGGCCCGTCCAACTCCACCAACAGGGCGGCGCCGCAGTCGGGATAACCGGCGTGCATTGTGCTCTCCACCGCCTGGATGGTGGCGCGGTCCATCATCTCCATGGCGGCCGGCACCACCCCATGGGCCACGATCGCGGCCACCGCCTCGCCGGCGGTGTCAGTTGAAGGGAACGCCGCCAGCAGGGTCTCCACCCACTCCGGTTGGGGCAGTAGCCGAAGCGTGACCTCGGTCACTATCCCAAGGGTTCCCTCACTGCCGATGAGGACGCCCAGCAGGTCAAGGCCAGGAGCATCCAGGCAGGCCGACCCGAGGTGGGCGATGCGGCCGTCGGAGAGGACCAGGGTCGCGGCCAGCACGTGGTTGGTGGTGAAGCCGTACTTCAAACAATGGGCCCCCCCGGAGTTCTCGGCCACATTGCCACCGATGGTGCAGACCCTCTGGCTCGAGGGGTCCGGCGCGTAAAAGTACCCCTCGGCCTGCACGGCGCGGGTGACCTCGAGATTGAGGACCCCGGGCTGGACCACCACACGCTCATTCTCGAGGTCGATCTGGAGGATGGAGCGCATCCGGCTCAGGCCGATCACGATCCCGTCGGCGCTGGGTAGCGCTCCTCCGGAGAGTCCCGTGCCGCTGCCCCTGGGAACGAAGGGGACGTGGAGCCGGTGGCAGAGCCGGACGACTCGGGCCACCTCCTCTGTTGAAGCCGGCAGAGCCACGGCCAGGGGTGGCTGGCGCCAGCCGGTCAGACCGTCGCATTCGTAGGTGCGCAGGTCGTCCGCACCAGTGAGCGCCCAGCTTGGCCCCACGATCTCCCGGAGCTCTGAACACAGGGTGTCCAGTGCCCGGTCGGGGGTGGCTGCAGGGGATGCCATCCGTGCATCGTAGGCCAATGGTTGAGGGAGGGCCACCGGTCCACGGGCCAGGTTCTGACGGACCGCCCCGATGGCGAACGTCAACCTTTGCCGCCGGAGCGCGAGTGAAGTCACGGCCATGTCCCTGCGGCCCCCAACCGTCCGCCCCCTGTCGAGTCGCGCCTACAACTCCTGGGTGCGCAGCCGCGCCTATTCCTTCCGGTCGTCCACGGCTGCCGCGCTCCAAAACGGCCCCGATCGACCAGGAGGAATGCAGCTTCGGCGGCCGCTGGGTGCAGTCGAGGGACAGGCAGGGCGTCTGTCAGCTTTGGCGGAGTATGCGAGATGGTCCGGTTGTAGCTGGCTGTCTGGGCGTAGCATCGGGGATGTGGTCGTGTGAGGCCCCCGAGCCTGATGGCCCCATCCGTCCACCGTCCGCTGTCCAAGGAGGCGCCCAAATTCCATGACCACTCCAGCTACCAGCTTTCAGATCGGCGCGGAGGTAGTGTGCAGCGACGGGGTGTGTGGAGATCTGATCCGGGTCGTGTTCGATCCGGTGAAGCGACAGGTCACCCATCTCTCCGTGGAACCCAAGGGGAGGGCGGGCCTGGCCAAGCTGGTGCCCGTCACCCTGGCCGGGGAGGACGCCGCCGGACTTCAGCTGAGCTGCACCCGGGCTGAGTTCGACCGCCTACCAGAGGCCGAGGAGACGCAGTTCCTGCCCGGCGACGAGCAGTCCGGATACCCCGCTGGCCAGGTCCTGATGTGGCCCTACTACGGCCTTGGCATGGGTGGCGTCGGCGGTGTGGTGGCGGCTCCGATCACGTACGACAAGGTCCCTCTGGGAGAGACGACGGTGAGGAAGGGGGAACAGGTCCAGGCCACCGACGGCGCCATCGGCAGCGTGCGGGGGCTGGTCATCGACCCGGCGGACCACAAGGTGACCCACGTGCTCCTCGATGAGGGTCACCTCTGGGGGCACAAGCGGGTTTCGATCCCGATCTCCAAGGTGGTGAGCGCCCAGGACGGCATCCATGTGAGCCTTTCAAAGGCGGACATCCAAGCGCTGCCGGAGGTGAGCCTGGCCGACCTCACCGGATAGACCGGGTGAACAACGGATCCTGATCCCGACCGCGGCCCGCCTGGACTAGCTGAGCGGCTGGTGACTGCCGGATATCGGGTCACCTGGGACAGTGGATTCCCCGCCTACGACCGCTTCTGCAGTGAGGATCCTTTCCGAAACCGCCTGGAGCTTCTCCAAGCCGAGCCGGCCTGAGGCATGCCCGCTTCTGTGTTCCCCTGGCAGTTCGATCATGGCGGCAAGATCGGCCCGGACCAGGGTCGACCTTGGTCCGGCCTCGATTGGTGTCAACGGACAGTGGGACCCGACCAGTGGCACCCACGAAACCTGGACGGGGCATCGGCCAGGGGTCGGAGGTTGCGCTCGACCCACCTGATGCGTGGAAATGTCACGAGCTGGGCAGAGACAGAAATCTGGTCCCACCTTGCTGGTGCTCCCAGCTGGCCCCGGTCTTCGCCCGTTGACATCTGTTTCGGGTTGTACCTCTCCCTTCCGCCGCGCCACTTACAGTTTCGCTCCAGCGCTGTGGAGCGGGGCATGTCATGCCGCGGCCGCGGTGGCGTGCTGGGATGATGCAGCGCTCCCTAGTCCACCCGACGCTTTTGGGCCGCCTCAGATGGGTCGCGCCTCGAGGACAGCGAGATCGCGGTTGGCGTAGGTGCTGTGCTGCCACTCCTCATTGAGAATCACATGCAGGCAGTGGAGCACCGAGCGTGGCTCGTTGGGGTGCCCTGGCGCGTCCGGTGGGACGCAGACCCGCTCCAGCTCCTCCGCCGTCACCGCGTCGATCTTCTGCTTCACCGAGTGCATGCGCTCGCGCCGGACCTGGAGCACCGCCTCGAGCGATGGGGTGGCGGCAGGGTCGATTCCGAGAGCGGCCGGATCCGTCAGCCAGGAACCGGCCATTCCCCACGGATGGTAGGGGCGCTCGATCTGCAGGACCATGCGCCGCAGCCAGCAGTCGGTGGCGAAGATCAGATGGCGAAGGGTTTCCGTGAAGCTCCACTCCTCGTCCACCCGCGTATCCAGAACTGGTCCTGGCAACGCCCGGGCCCTGGCAACAGTGGTCTGCCACACTCCCTCGAGCATCGTCCAGGCGACCCTCAGTCCTGCCGGGTCGTTGGCCCGTAACTTCAGTCGCTGCGGGAAGAGGCGATCCAGCTCCGCTTCGACTAACGGGGCGACTTCGACGCCGTTGATGCGGAGCCCGTCAATCTCGCCTGAGATGTCGGCGTTGTACAGCCAGCTGTCCGTGATCTTGAGGTTCTCGAAGTTGGAACTGTGCAACCGAGCGCCGGAAAAATCGGCATCTTCCAAGCGCGTGCCCGCGAAGTCCTTGCGCGCGCCGTCGGTCATCACCCACCTCCCGAAGCGCATTCTCGCACGCCCATCCAACGGTCGCAAGCAAGTGCGTTGGCTCAGCGAGCAGCGCACCGTAGGGCGATCGTTCCCTCACCAAGGTATGACACCGAAGGTCGGTCGCCGGAGTGCGGCGGTGAGGGGCAGGGACCGTGCGCATCCGGTAGCGATACGAACTGGCCGAGGAGTGGAGGTCCAGGTACCGGGGGTCGGGCCGACTTGAGCGGGGACGGCTGCTGGTTGCCCTCCGCCTGGCCATCTGGTACGGGCGTAGGTCCGGCATCAAAGGGATCCAGGGACGGGTCGGCTGCCGCTGCGTGAGAGAGTCGCCAGGGCCCCGCTCAGTCGTCACGAAGGCGCTGGCGGTGGTGGGTGGCGGCGCACCGTCTGAGGAGCCAGCGTGGGGTGGGGATCATGGCCAGCGCCCATCTACGTGTCGGGCGGACCTCTGACCTGCGCCTGAACCTCTCCAAGCACGGCACAGCGGGTGACGTGGATGCTGGGTGATTCCGGCAGGTATCGGCCGGAACCTTCCCAGCGGATCCTTGCTGCCCATCACCGCCACCCCGGAAAGATCCGTCTGCCAGACGGATTGGTGCGGTGCCCGTCTAGCTCCGGCAACGGGCCGCCGGATGGTCATCGCGCCGGAGGGTAGCGGCGCCATCTTTTGAGCAAGGTACGCATGACGAATGCTAGTCTTGCTTGCGCTGTGCGAAGCAGGATCACCTTGGCCGTGGCGGCGGCACTGACATCTGTGGTGGTGGCCGGCTGCGGCTCGAACCCGGTTCCAGCCCCAGCCTCCAGATCCGGGAGCGTCGACGCGGCCTTCGCGGGCTCCCTCCAGCTCGTCATGTCCAAGTACCTTGGGCCGGAGTTCACCAGGGCGGACGGGTATCCCTACCAGGGGCGCGGCGGCGGCAGCCTTGGCCTCGCCCAGGAGGTCCTGTCCGGGGAGATAACCCCAAATGTGTTCATCTCGGTGGGACCGGGGCCGCTGGCTCTGCTGGAACCGCGGTACACGCGCTGGGCGTTGCGGATTGCCTCCAGCCCCTTGGTCGTCGCGTACTATCCCAGCGGTCCTTACGCGCATCGATTGAGCCAGATCCGTGACCACAAGCTGCCCCTGCGCGACCTCTTCACCCTGCTGGCCCAGCCCGGTTTTCGGCTCGGTCGCACCGATCCCGCCACGGATCCTCAGGGGCAGGCGTTCGCCATGATGGTCGGGCTGGCGGTGAAGCTCTACCGGCTTCCCCCAGGTTTGGCGGCGCAGGACCTGGGAGGCAGCGATCCCGGTTCCCAGATTTACCCTGAGACCGCTTTGGAGGCTCAGCTGCAGGCTGGTCAGCTCGACGCCGCCAGCGCTTTCGAGTCCCAAGCGGTGCAGCTTCACCTGCCCTTCATCACCCTGCCGTCTTCGATCAACTTTGGAGATCCCCAGGACCAGGCGCGGTACC
>JAJZJU010000008.1 GCA_021809895.1 bacterium | reverse complement strand
TCCCCCTTCGCTTCGCCCCTCTGGCGGTGCAACCCTCCCCTGGATGACGCGGGTGGCTCGCCCAGTCACTCCCCATCGTGGCCCCGTCTCCCCAGTGCTTGGACAAAACTATTGGCCACCTGCTTAGAGGCCCGGAGCGGGCCCCAAGGCCCGCCCCCTCTGCCTCAGGCCGCACCCGCCAAAGACGCTCTCGCCGGCCTCCGGCCCCGGACGCTGCGGCGGGCCCTGCGCAGCCGAGGAACCGGCCAATCGTCGCGGTCCGCCTCCAAGTCCGGGAACCGTGAGCGTCGATCCGGGACGACCTGATCCAGGATGCTCGACTGCCAGTCCAGAAGGGCTGCATGAAGAGCATAGGAGGTTCGCGCCGCCCACACCGCCTCAGGGGGATTGGCGCCCACCGCTGCAGCCAAGTCGGCCACCAGCGTGTTGCAGGCGCGCTGCCGCCCGATGCAGCCTCCCTTTACGTGGCGCTCTTCGAGCAGGTTCAGGCAGTCGTCGATCGCTTCTAGGAGGGCGCGCGCCGCAGTACGCCTAGCGGTGGGCCGACCGCTCACCTCCGCCACCTGAAAGCACGCCCCTACGGTTTCGCATGCCTCACTCAGAACACTCATGTCCATCTCCTAACATTCGCCCACATAGGGGAAGCGATCCAGTCCTACAGCGTGCCCCACACCGCTCCGGGCGGTCACACGTTCCTGCGCCCTGTTTGCGCTAACGCCCGCCCCAGCGTGTGGTTTCAGCCCGACCCCAGCGCTGCAGCTGCCGCCAGAGATGCTTCCAAAGACGAAGTGTTTACAACACAAGTAGTACAAAGTTTCAGTTAGCCACGAGCCTAACGGTTCGCCAGAGATACCCTCGCACACCTGCACTAACAACCCCCCAAACTATCCGCCACATAACCAATACACCATAAAAAGATGGATGTTTTCATAACTTACATGTTGACACAAGCGGCCTTGTTTGTGTTAGGGTGCATTCAGTTAGCGACCGTCAATATCCACTGAACTGAGAGAGGTGACTCATGGTCAAGAGTGACGCAGAGCTGACTTCAATTCGGGTGATGGCGATTGCTCCAGCGGGGCACGAAGTCGCCGTCGGAGTCGACGCCGAGTCGATGTACCGCGATCACTATGAATCGGTTATGAGGTATGTGCGTGCCCGTGTCGCGACCCGCGAAGTCGCCGAGGACTTGGTGGCCGATGTGTTCTGCCGAGCCCTAGGCGCCGCGGGCGCCTATCGGGCGATGAGAGAGACCCCTTTGCCGTGGCTGTATCGGATAGCCGCCCACCGGGTGGCGGATCACTATCGGCGTCAGCGCCCCTCCTGCGGACTGGATGCCGCCGCTGAGGTCGTATCCCCAGAGCCGGGCCCCGATGATCTGGTGCTGCGCCAGGTGGCTATCTCGGAGATCTGGGAGGTTTCGCAGGCTTTGCCAAAGACCCAACGGAGGGCACTGTGGCTCCGCTATGGGCGTCAATTGGAGCTGAGAGAGATCGCCTTGCTGATGGGCAAGACCGTCGAGGCTGTGAAGCTGCTGATCCATCGGGCTATCAAGCACCTTCGCGCCGCTCTGGTTGCCGAGTTGCCGAGCAGAGATGGATCGTTGTCGGCGAGCTCCGTGCAGACCTCTGCGTAGGGGATGCCCTGACGGCACCGGCGGGGCGGGACGGAGCGGGTCCCCGCTCCTTCTTGCCCCGCCCAGCGAGTTGGCCTGAACCGCCGGTGAGTCCTGGCCAGGCTGGCCCAGGCAGCTCATGACTATGCCGCGGATCATCTTTCCGGTAGCCGTTCGTGCAATCGAGGCGACCCGGCCGATTCGAGACGGCTTCCGTGGGGACGCCCACAAGAGATATCGAACACTGGCGAAAGTTGCCGTGAAGAGTCCGCAGGAGCGGCGCCAGAATCGGAGGAGCGGCGAGCCGTGTGGCTGATTGCAGGCGGTAACCGCGCTCTTGGCGCGGTCTCACTCGGTACAGTTAGGGACGATAGACTCAGAGATGACCCGCTTGGACCCACCGTGGCTGGCCGCTTTTGAGGAGATCTTTAACGTGTTGGAGCAGGTAGGTGGCTGATTCAAAGGCCCCAGAGCCGATTTCGGCACCCGTTGATACGGCCACCATCGTCGAGCGATGGATGAGCGCCCAACTGATTTTGGAACGACAGTATTTCCAGAGGCTCGGACGGCAGGCAGGGCGCAACCTTCGGCTCCTGAGCCTCCTGGAGATGGACGCTTTGACCCAGCTGAGCGCGGATGGCCAGACCCTGGCCGAGCTGGCCAACACATTGGACGCGTCCCCGGCGGCGACCAAGTCTGTTGTGGACCGGCTGGTCCGGCGCAGGCTGGTCCGGCGCCAGCGACACCAAGACGGATCCTGGACGGTACACCGTACCGAGAAGGCCGACGAGCTGATCCAGGTCCTGCTTCGGACCCAGAGCGACATCTTGGCGAACTTACTCGGTCGAATGGATCGACAGCTCAGGGATCAGGTCCTCGGGCTGATGAAGGACGGTGCGCTTTCCCTGAACGCCACGGCCAACGCAAGCAGCAATGTTCAGTCCGACCATCTGCCTTAAGAGGTCGCCTCTGCGGAGCTTCACCGACCATGCCTGATCCGGCTCGGATCGCATGATCGGCAACTGACGCACCGGCAACCCGCACCTTGGGATCGTCCGGAACCGCCCCACCCGGCTGGCACCTCGCCGGCCCCCGGTCTCTCGCTGGTGGCAGCCGGGACAGTCCATGCTGCCGTGGTAGCCCGCTGCGGCGGCGACTGTTCCCACGAGCCAGACGGGCCGAAACTTCTTCGACTCGTCCGCGGCCATCTCAGCAGCAAGGTATCCGGGCAAGCTCGGTAGCCCCGCAGCTGGGCAATACGCACCTCGGTACGGTGCCGGACCGACGAGATCTGGACAGAGATGCTTGAATCCGCTACTGGGTGGCAGAAGGTGGACATGCTTAGGGGCAAGCAGAGCTTGATCGAACCGGGGTTGTTGCGACAGCGACTGGGGTCAGTGCTGTGTTCTGTTGGTCGGAGCGCGTCACTGGTCGAGTTTGAGCTGCCCAACCCAGCGGCCGTGGTCCGAACTGCCGACCGCCTTTGGCAGCTGCCACTTCAGGCACTCGCTGGTCCGGTCCCGGCTGTGCTCAGCACCAGGTCGTGCGAGCATGGAAACTCCACTGACCTCCAGGAGTCGGTGCAGACACCTGGAGGCGCCTCCTCATCAGGGCGAGATGTGGTGGTGTGTTCCCAAGTGGAGACCAGGCAGAGCTCCCGGTCTCGCGACGCTACGGCGACTCCATTGGGACTCACTGCCCAGAGCGCCAGGCACCATCGCCGCGACTTTCATGTCCGGACGCCTGAGGCAGATGCACGCCCCCAACCGCGGTCCGTGTTCCGGCCCCCGACCCAAGCGCAGCTTATCCTCCCCCTGGCGGCCGCTGCGGCCGCCAGCGTGGGAAGAGCGCCTTCGGCTCGGCGCCCTGGCATCCCGGTGGACGCTGGCGGGCGAGCCACGAGCCCGCTCCGCCGCCGGCCACCAACCCTGGTCGATGCCAATGGCTGAGCGCCAACCGCTCCCAGGCGGCGACGACATGGCTGGTTTCGCAGGCTGCCGTCAGGCGCTCCAAACTCGGCCGGCGTCGGCTGTCATCGACCGGCCGAAGTCACGGAGCAGCCTGGCGGCAATCGATTATTGCCTCGACGCACTGGAATGCCTGCACGTGAGGCAGGGGCCGGCGCGATCGCAATCGGCTTGCCAGGTGGTGATTGACGTGCTGCTGTCGCGAGGCATCGAGCCGCCGCAACCAGTGCGAGCCGCCACCGACACCTACACGCTGCACGAAGCGCTGTTGGACTGGCAGGAGGTGGTGCTCGAGGATCTGTTGCGCCTGCGCCGGCAGTCCCCAGCCTGACCATCGTGTCAGGGCAGCCGGACGATCCTCAACACGGATCGCAGTGCCTTCAGATGCGTTTCAGCGAGCCCCTTCGGAGCGGAGCGCGGAGGCATGAGCGTCGCCTGGGCAGCCACGGCCCAGCCGCTCTGGACAAGAGCGGCTGCTTGATGATCCGCTTGCTTGATGCCAGCCCTGCTAGAAGCGGGCCCGACCGACCGCCAAAGGGCAGCGTCACCCATCGTCAGGCGTCATCAAGCAGCTGTTCCGAGGCAGTGCCACGCGCCAGGTTGGGCACCGCTTCGTTCGCCCAAGGGCTTCCGGGGCCGCTCTGGTCCCGGTCCCCAAGCTGGGTCATTGCGAGAGTCACTGCGGTGAGTTTGGCAGGGGCCAGCTGGCTCAACAGCTGCAGCAGTCCGGCTTCCAGGTCTCTCCGGTAACTGGCGGCGAGAGCGCTGCCAGCCTCCGTCATGGACACCCGCACCAGGCGCCGGTCCACGGAATCGCGCTCGCGCGAGATCGCCCCGGCGACAAAGAGGTGATCCGCCAACGCGGTCGCGCAGGACTCGGTGACCCTCAGGGCTCGGGCCAGCTGGGTCATGGTGATCCCTTCCTGGGAGACGCAGTCAAGGGCATTCAGCTGGCGCGGAGTCAAGCCAGCGGCTGCGACGGTCGTCGGCGGCTGCGCGGCGGATGGGAAAGCCTGTCGCACCAGGTCAATCCAGAGGCTGACCATCTGGTTGGTGGCGCCGCTCAACTGTATGGGAATCCCGGCAACCTCGGACTGGATGCCAGGGCCTGAGATGATCCCAAGAAGAGAGCCGCCGTCCGGTGGCGGTCGCGAGGCCTCCGGTACCGCTGGTGTGATCTGGCTGGGGCCGATTGTGAGTGTCAAGGAGCTCCTCCGCGTTGTTCGCAAGCTGCATGTGGACGGGCGGGGCACAGAGCTTGTCAGAGGGGCCTCGTTGACTTTAGGATAGTGGCACGCGCCGCTGGTGTCGGTCCTCTACCGTACAGAGTGGCTGAGATCCAGCGACGTAAGGCTGGCCGGTTCCGGAGGCGTTCGTTGGCGATAGGTACAAACGGTACTAATGGCGCTGATCACTGGCTGACAAACAAGCTCTTGGCGCGGCTCCCTGAGGAGGACAGGTCCCGGCTACACGACCAGCTGGTCCCGCACTTTCTGCGTCTAAAGACCGTCCTTTTCGAGCCCGGAGAGGTGGTGGACGGCGTGTACTTCCCGCTCGACGGCGTGGTGTCGCTGGTTGCCCCAATGGAGGATGGCAACATCGTCGAGGTGGCCACCGTGGGCAATGAGGGGGTGGTCGGGGTGCCGACTGTTCTGGGCGGCAGCCTCCGTGTGCGGGCGATCTCGCAGGTCGCGGGCAGAGCTCTCGCCATGCCGACCACTGCCTTCCTTCACGAGATATCCACCTGTCCGCCCCTGGCCAGGTTGGTGCAGAGCTATGTGCTGGCGTTGTTTGGGCAGATCTCCCAGGCAGCCGCCTGCAATCGCCTGCACTCCACCGAAGAGCGTCTCAGCCGCTGGCTGCTGATGAGCCATGATCGAGTCGGAAAGGACGAGTTCCCTATCACCCAGGAGTTCCTGGGCCAGATGCTGGGAGCGCGGCGTGCCACCGTCACCCTATCGGCGGGGCTCCTGCAGCGGGCCGGCCTCATCCGCTACCACCGCGGCCATGTGGAGATACTCGATCGTGCGGGCCTAGAGGCAGCGTCGTGCGAGTGCTACCAGGTGATCAAGGATGAGCTTGCAGCCGTTGACTCGAGAGCCTTTGGGGACCGAGATCTACGTCAGCGTGAGTCCTCCCGGGCAGGCGCGGGCTGAGCGGTTGAGCACCCGGCTTAGCCGAGCACCGCGGCGGCCCCGGCCGCTCGTGGCTGCAGCGACCGTTCTGTCCGCCACGTCCGCCCCCATCTGCCTCTCAACCGGCCCGCCTATACTGCCCGGGTGAACCTGGCAGCGATCCTGGTTGGGGATCTCGCGACCCTACTGGACATATACGCCCTGTGCATCCTGGCCTGGGCGCTCCTAACTTTCTTTCCAGGCGCCTCGGGCAGCGCCATCGGCCGGCTCCTGGACGACCTGGTGCTGCCGGTGATCCGGCCGCTGCGACGGCTGCTGCCGACCTTGGCGGGGATGGACCTCTCACCGCTGCTGGCGATCGTGATCACCTACGCGCTCGCGGATGTCCTCCAGGGGCTCGCACTCAGCGGATTCGTGAACCCTATCGGGGCTTTGGTCTCCGTCGTGCTGGAGTTCCTGACCGCGGTCCTGCTCATCGTCCTGCTGCTGCTGCTGATCCGGGTGCTGCTGGGCTTTCTGCACGTGGACCCCTGGCATCCCTTGGCCTTCGCAATCCGCCGGATCACCGACACCTTCATCGACCCCATCGCCAAGCTCACCAGGAGCCGCGGCGAGAGGTCTGCGGTGGCGGCCTTTGTCATCTTCTTGGTTATCTATATCGGCCTCGCGCAGATCCTCTTCCCGCTCATCCAACAGAGCGCCAACCGGCTCTGAACGGCCTTCAGGAGGCCTGCGCCACCACCCGCGGCCGAAACCTTTGCTGGGGGGGTGCCACGGGCCTACGGGTCTCCACGTGGTAGGAGCCCGGTCCGCAGGCGCGCGTGATCGCATCTGCCAACCCGTCAGCAATGCCCACCTTGTAGGCCTCGCCGAGGTCGATCTCGTGAGCCCCTTGGTCGTCACGCAGATGGAGCACGACCCTGGTCCCCCCAGGGTGAGCCGCCAGCACGGTCGCCAGCTCGTCCAGCGAGCCTTCGGACACCACTGTCGGGGTGATGTGGACCAGCGCATCTGGGCTCCACCCAGCGAGCTCCGGCGCATCCAGCCCAAAGACCTCCTCGGCTATCACCCGAGCCTCCTCAGGCTCGTCCCCTCCTGACTCATCCCCAGAGGGATCCGGAGGCTCCCAAGCGCCCGCACGCTGGCTCTGGGGACCGGCACCCGTCCTTGATCCGACCTCGACTCGACCGCGCACAACCACCACCGCGTCGGCATGGAGCAGCTCCTCGGCTCGGCGGAAGACCTTGGGAAATATCACCAGTTCGCAGACCCCGGTCATGTCCTCCAGGGACGCGAAGGCCATCTGGTCGCCCTTGCCGGTCTGGACCCTGCGGCACTCACGGAGTGAGCCACCCACCTGCACCATCCGCCCCTCGAGACCGGCCAGATCGAGCAGCTTGGTGTCCGTCACACGTCCGAGCTTGGGGCCGAGGTGCGAGAGGGGATGCCGGCTCAGATACATTCCCAGCAGGTCACGCTCCCAGATCAACCGCTCCCGCTCTGCCTCGGCCGTCAGCACCACCTCACCGGGCAGGGTCAGCCCACCGCTCACGTCGCCTGTTCCGCGCTCGTCATCCAGGTCGAACAGCTGGATCTGGCCGGACTCCAGGTCCCGGGCCGCCTGCTCGGCCCGGCGCATCGCCTGGTCCAGCTCAGCCAGCAGCCAGCCCCGATCCCCAAGGGTGTCGCAGGCGCCGCACCGGATGAGAGCCTCCAGAGCTCGGCGGTTGAGGTCCCGGCCTCGCACCCGCTGGCAGAGGTCGACCAGTGATCGGAATGGCCCGCCCTGCTCCCGGGAGGCCACCACCGCGTGAGCAGCGCCATCTCCCACATTCTTGATCTGCTGGAGGCCGTAGATGATCCGGCCCCGGGAGCCCTCCGGCGGTTCCTCCTCTCGAAGCACGCTGAAGGCGGGCTCGGAGCGGTTCACGTCAGGGGGCAGGACTTCGATCTGGCGCTCGCGGGCATCCAGGATCACCCGCTTGATCCGGTCAAAGTCGCCAGCCCGACTGTTGAGCAGAGCGGTCATGAATTCCAGCGGGTAGTTCGCCTTGAAGTAGGCGGTCTGGTAACTGATCAGGCCGTAGGCGACCGCGTGGGCCTTGTTGAAGCCATAGCCAGCGAAGAAGTCGATCAGCTCGAAGAGCTCGTTGGCGGTCTTCTCATCCACCCCTCGACCCAGGGCTCCTGCCATGAATCGCTCTCGCTGAGCCGCCATCTTGCCCTTGTCCTTCTTGCCCATCGCGGCCCGGAGCAGGTCTGCCTCCCCAAGGGTGAAACCGGCGGCGGCCGACGCGATCTGCATCACCTGGTCCTGGTAGACGATGATCCCGTGGGTCTCCGCCAGGACCGACTCCAGCTCCGGCAGCAGGTAGGTGATCGGCTCCTCGCCACGGCGCCGGCTCATGTAGAGCTCGATGACCCCTCCCTCGATCGGGCCCGGACGGTTGAGGGCGTTGGCGGCCGCCATGTCCTCGATGGAGGTCGGCCGCAGGTCCATGAGGACGCGCCGGCCCCCCTCCGCCTCCATCTGGAACACCCCGATGGTGTCTCCTCTTCCCAGGAGCTCGTAGGTGGCGGGGTCGTCGAGCGGGATCCGGTCCAGGTCGGGGCGCTCCCCGCGCAGCCTTTCGATGTGATCGAGAGTCTCCTCCAGCACGGTCAGGTTCTCCAGGCCCAGGAAGTCCATCTTCAAGAGCCCGATCTTCTGGACCCCGTTCATGTCGAACTGGGTGACCACCGCGTCCTTGTTGGTGGTGGCCCGCTGCAGAGGGACGTAGTCCATGAGCGGCCCGGGCGCGATCACGACTCCGGCGGCATGGGTGCCGGCATTGCGGGAGATGCCCTCCAACTTCTGAGCGGTGTCGAGCAGGCGACGCGCCCACTCCTCCTGCTGGTAGACCTCCAGAAGCTCTTTGGAGTCCTTGAGCGCCATGGCCAAGGTCATTCCCGGGCGGGTGGGCACCAGCTTGGCCAGGCGGTCGACGTCCGGAAGCGGGACGTTCAGGGCTCGACCCACATCGCGGATCGCCGCTCTGGCGGCCATGGTCCCGTAGGTGACGATCTGGGCCACCCGGTCACTGCCGTACTTGGCGGTCACGTACTCGATCACACGGCTTCGACCCTGGACATCGAAGTCGATGTCGATGTCGGGCATCGAGACCCGTTCGGGGTTCAGGAAGCGCTCGAAGATAAGACCGTAGTGGATCGGGTCAAGAGCGGTTATCCCCAGGCTGTAGCTGACCAGGCTCCCGGCTGCCGATCCCCGGCCCGGCCCGATCTTGACGCCGGACTCCCGACCAGCTCTGGTGAAGTCCCAGACGATCAAGAAGTAGGCCGCGAACCCGGTCTGCCTTATCACCTCCAGCTCGTACTCCAGCCGCTGCCGGTACTCCTCGGGCGGATCCCCTTGACAGCGCTTGCGAAGGCCCTCCTCAGCCGCCCGGCGCAGCTGGCTGTCGGCGTCCTCACCACTGGCGACCTCGTAGCGCGGCAGCAGCCGCTGGCCAAGAGCGGGCTCGAAGCCACAGCGGGCGGCGATGGCGGCGCTGTTGGTGACAGCCTCCAGACAGTGGGCGAACTTCTGCGCCATCTCCTCTCCGGAGCTCAGATAGAAGTGCGGCCCCGCAAAGCGCATGCGGCGCTCATCCTCCACCCGGCTGCCGGTCTGAATGCAGAGGAGCACGTCGTGAGCGTCTGCGTCCGAAGCCTCCACGTAGTGGCAGTCGTTGGTCGCCACCAGGGGTATCCCGGTCTGCCGTGATATCTCCAGCAGCCCCTCGCGGACCCGCTCCTCCTCCTCCATCCCATGGTCCTGGATCTCCAGAAAGTAGCCGTCCGGGCCCATGAGCTCCGAGTACTCCTCGGCCAGCCGCCTGGCCCTGTCGAGGTCTCCGGCCAACACCAGCTGGGGGACGTCACCACCGATGCACCCGGAGAGCGCGATCAAGCCCTGGGCGTACTCACCGAGCAGCTCACGATCTATGCGCGGCTTGTAGTAGAACCCCTCCAGATGGGCCCTGCTCACCAGCTTGACCAGGTTGGAATAGCCGACCTGGTCCCGAGCCAGCAGGATCAGGTGGGATGGATCGCGATCGGCCCGCCCCTCCTTCTGCAGTCGGGAGCGCGCCGCCATGTAAACCTCGCAGCCAATGATCGGCTTGATCCCGGCGGCCGTCGCCGCCTCGTAGAACTCGATCGCTCCCGCCAGCACCCCGTGGTCAGTGACCGCGATCGCGGACTGTCCGAGCGCCTTGGCTCGCTCCACCAGCGCCCCCAGACGCGCCGCCCCGTCCAGCAGCGAGTACTCGGAGTGAGTGTGAAGATGGGCGAATTCAACAGAGGGCATGACTTGATTCAGGACCTGGAATGGGCGGCAGTGGAGCCTCCAGTATCGGGGATCGGCAGGTGGTGATGCCGGAATCGGCTGAGCACCTCAGGTGCGCCGGAGGAGGGCCACGGTCTCGAAGTGATAGGTCTGCGGGAACATGTCCACCAGCCTCAGCCTCTCGAGCCGGTAGGGGCCCAGGCGACACAGAGCGTCCAGGTCCCGGCCCAAAGCGGAGACCTCGCAGCTGAGGTAGACCACGGTGGCCGGACCCGCCATGGCCAGCCAGCCGCTGACCTGGGGAGCCAGTCCGCTCCGGGGCGGGTCAACCACCACCACATCCGGTCTGCCGACCTCTGGTAGGAGCTCCTCCACGGGCCCGCAGCGTACCTCCAGCCGGGGTTGCTGGTACATCTGCGCATGGAGCTCGCAGAGCCGGGCGGAGATGGGGCTCTGCTCGATCACAACCACACTGGCTCCCTCATCGCAAAGTCGCAGCCCGAGCCAGCCCGAGCCCCCGTAGGCGTCAACCACGCTTCGCCCATCGAGCTCTTTGGCCAGCCACTCGAGGACGGTCTCGTAAAGCCGCGTCAGGCTACCCTGATTGACCTGAATGAACGAGTCAGGGTGCACCCTGAAGCTGCGTCCACGGTACTCGAGATCGGTCGACTCGGCGGTCAGCCTGGGCGCGCCCGGGTAGCTCAGGGCCCAGGTCGAGACCATCTCCTCCCCCGGCCTGGGGTCTGGACGGCTCTGGATCAGAAGCTCCCGCCCGTCACCGCCGACGGTGAGGTGGATGGTCTTAGCCCCCTTCTCCAATCCCTCGGCCAGATCTCCCAGCGGCTCGATCGCCCGGTCTATGACCGGATGGTGGATGGGGCATCCCCCCACCTGCACCACCCGATACGAGCCCCTGGCGGTGAAGCCCAAACCCCGGCCATTTTCCCCGCGATGCAGCTCGCCACGCCAGCGGTACCCGTACGGCTGCTCCGCCGCCACCGCCTCCACGCTCTCAGGCAGGGCGATGCCTCGACGAGTTATGGCCTCCTCCAGGAGCTGCCGCTTGGCCTGCAGCTGAAAGTCGTAGGAGGCGTGCTGCAGCTGGCAGCCTCCACACACCCCAAAGTGGGGGCACCGCGGCTCCACCCGTTCCGGTGAGCCTCGATGCACCTCCACGGTGTCGGCGAAGGCGTGGCGGCGGCGCACTCCGGTGACCCTGGCTGTCACCTCCTCCCCCGGCAGAGCTCCGAACAAGAACACCACCTGGCCGTTGAAATGCCCAAGTCCCAGGCCCCGATGGGCCATCCGCTCGCAGTCAATCCGGAGCAGTTGGCCCAGGCAGAGCTGGGGCGCCTCCTTTGGGGTCACGGCGCTCACGCCGCGCGAGGCGGCCTCACGAGCGTGGCAGCCGCTCGCGCAGAAGCTGGCTCACCATCTTGGAGTTCGCCTTGCCTCGCGATGCCGCCATCACAAACCCGACCAGGGCGTTGAGCGCCTTGTCATTGCCAGCCTGGTAGTCGAGGGCAGCCTTGGAGTTGGCGGTGACCGCCTGCTCCACCAGCTCCCGGAGCTGCCGCTGGTCACTGACCTGGGCCAGGCCCCGGCTGGCGATGAGCTCGGCCGGGGCATCCCCACTGACGAAGCACTCCGCCAGCACATCCTTGGCCACGACCCCGCTGACCTGGTCCTGATCCACCAGCTGCACCAGCCGAGCCAGAGCGACGGGCGGGATCCGGCAGTCTGCCACTCTGATCTTGGAAGCGTTGCATAGCGCCTGCAGGTTCTGGACCTGCCAGTTGGCCGCCGAACGGGGGTCGGCACCGGCCTCCACCACCGCCTCGAAGTAAGCGGCGTCCTCCGGGCTCTCGGCGATGACCCGCGCCTGATCCTCGGCCAGGGAGTAGCTCTCTCTGAGCCTCACCCTCTTGGCACGGGGCAGCTCGGGCAGGGCCTCCCGGATGCGCTCCACGTAGTCCCGGGCGACCCGCAGGGGCGGCAGGTCAGGCTCGGGGAAGTAGCGGTACTCCTGGGCCTCCTCCTTGCTGCGCTGGGACACCGTCACCTGCTCCAGATCACTCCACCCCCTGGTCTCCTGGGCCACCTTTCGTCCCTGCTCCAGGAGGTCGGCCTGGCGTTGGAACTCGAACTCCAGAGCACGCTGGATGCTCCTGAAGGAGTTCATGTTCTTGACCTCCACCTTGGCTCCCAGAACGGACGAGCCCTTCTCCCGGAGTGAGATGTTGGCGTCGCAGCGCAGGCTGCCCTCCTCCATGTTGCCGTCGTTGACCCCCAGGTACATGAGGGTCTGTCGCAGCGCCGCCAGGTAGGCGGGCGCCTCCTCCGGGTGGCGCAGGTCAGGTTCGCCCACGATCTCCATGAGGGGAACCCCGGCTCGGTTGAGATCCACCAGGGAGAAGGAGGAGGTATGGATCTCCCCAGCGTGATGAAGAGTCCCGGCATCCTCCTCCAGGTGCACTCTGGTGATGCCGGCCCGGACCACCCTTCCCCCCACCTCGAACTCGAGGCAGCCGTTAAGAGAGAGGGGAAGGTCGTATTGAGAGATCTGGTAGCCCTTGGGAAGGTCGGGGTAGAAATAGTTCTTGCGGTCGAACTTGGTGAACTCCGGGATCTCGCAGTTCAGGGCCAGAGCGGTCCGGATGGTCATCTCCACCGCCGCCCGGTTCATCACCGGCAGGGTTCCCGGCAAGCCCAGGCACACCGGGCAGGTGTTGCTGTTGGGAGGCAGGCCAAGATACTGGGCCCGGCACCCGCAGAACATCTTGCTCTCGGTGAGGAGCTGGGCGTGCACCTCCAGCCCGATGACGGCCTCCCACTGCCTGCTCACACGCCTTCCTCAGCCGCCCCGGCGGTCTCCGGCCCGACCCGCCAGATGTCCGCGGCCGCCTCCACCTGGGCAGCCACACGAAAGCAGGTCGCCTCCCCCAGATACGGGCCGAGCACCTGGAGCCCGACGGGCAGGGCATCGCTGAAGCCTGCCGGCACCGAGATGCCGGAGATGCCCGCCAGGTTGGCGGGCAGGGTCAGCAGGTCGGTGGCGTACATAGCGAGCGGATCGGCCAGCCGTTCTCCCAGACGGAACGCAGCCGTCGGCGCCGTCGGCGAGATGACGCAGTCCACCTCGCTGAAGACCCGCTCGAAGTCCTGGGCGACCAGGGTGCGCACCTTCTGGGCCCGCAGGTAGTAGGCGTCGTAGTAGCCGCTGCTCAGAACGTAGGTGCCCAGCGTGATCCGGCGCCGCACCTCCCCACCGAAGCCCTGGTGTCGGGCGTGCTCATAGGCATCACCGAGGTTGGTCGCGCCTCCGAAGCCGGGTCCGAAGCGAACCCCGTCCATGCGCGCCAGGTTGCTGCTCACCTCTGCCGGCGCGATCACGTAGTAGGCGGCCAGCGCGTACTCGGTGCTGGGCAACGAAACCTCGACCAGCCGCGCCCCCTCTGCCTCCAGCCACTGGGCTGCCTGGTCGAAGACCCGGCGCACCCCAGGCTCGATGCCCATGGCCAGATACTCCTTGGGAATGCCGACTCTCAGCCCGGAGACGCCCTGGCCGATGGCATCCTGGTAGCTTGCGACAGGAGCCTGTGACGACGTGGCGTCGTGGGGGTCTTCACCTGCGATGGCGCCCAGCACCAGGGCTGAGTCCGCGACCGTCTTGGTGAGCGGGCCCACCTGGTCCAGGGAGCTAGCGAACGCGATCAGCCCGTAGCGACTGACCCTCCCGTAGCTGGGCTTGACCCCGACCACGCCGCAGAAGGAGGCCGGCAGCCGGATTGAGCCACCGGTGTCACTTCCGAGGGTGGCAGCCGCCATCCGCGCAGACACGGCGACGGCCGAACCGCCGCTGGAGCCGCCCGGTACCCGGTCGGTGGCCCAGGGATTTCTCGTCTGCTGGAAAGCGGAGTTCTCGTTGGAGCTGCCCATGGCGAACTCGTCGCAGTTGAGCTTGCCAAGAGCGATGGCGCCCTGGGACTCCATGCGCTCGACCACCGTTGCGCTGTAGGGCGGGATAAACCCACTGAGGATCCGGCTTGCCGCGGTGGTCTCTACCCCCTGGGTGCAGAGCACGTCCTTGTACGCGACCGGGATCCCATAGAGCTCTCCCCGCCCGTCGGGGCTGACGGCCAGCTCACGGTCGCACACCGAAGCCTGGGCCAGAGCCTGGTCCCTTGTGGTCCTCAGGAAGGCGCCGAGCTCCCCGTCGAGCCGGTCTATCTGCTGGTAGGCAGCCTCCACCAGCTCCACTGAGCTGAACTCGCGGTCCCGGAGCCCGCGCGCCATTTCGGCGATGGAGAGGTCGAGCAGGCTCACTGGATGGCCGGGACCCGGATCAGGCCGGCCTCGTGGCTGGAGGCGTTGGCCAGAGCCTCGTCCTGGGTCAAGCCGTCGACCACTCGGTCCTCCCGCATGACGTTGTAGAGGCCACCCACCTGGGCGGTCGGGTCGACCTGGCCGGTGGGCGCCTCGGCCAGCTTTCCGACGGCGCGCACGATGTCTCCGAGCTGGGCACGAAGCCTTTCAAGCTCCTCGTCGGTCAGCCCCAGCCTGGCAAGCCGGCTCAGGTGAGCGACCTGGGCGGGCTCGAACACCGGCGCCTCCTGATCGCGCGCATTCTCAACAGCCACCAAGAGTGGATTATAGGAACGGTCGGCACCGAACCTGGGAGTCCAGCATCAGCACTCAAGCCGAAGATCCGCACTCAGCATCCACAACCCAGCGCGCCTTGGAAGCAGCTGTGGAGGCCTTCGTGGCCGCGCGCACCGCGCGCCGGATCCTCGACAACCCGGGGCGCCTGGGAGCCAACGCGGTGGTCCGATCGCGGCCTATCTCAGGCGCTCGCCGAGCCAGCGCCAAGGCGCAGAGCGCGATGGAGCAGGCCGCGTCTCATCTGGAGCGGGCCCGGGACCGCTGGGGCGCCCTGATGAGAGGCCTGGCGGCCGACATCGACCTCGGGCCCGAGGACCTGATCCCGATGGCCGAGAGCACAGCGCTTCGCCTCGCCATCCTGGATGCCGTCCAGATACTGCAGGCGGCGCTGGAGGCGGCCGCCTCGGTCAGCGAAGCCGACCAGCGCCTTGGCACTGTCCTGCGCCAGGCACTCACCGTCCTGGAGCAGGGCGGATGAGCCGTCGCTGACGCGCCACCAGAGCCCATGGACCTTCCAGGCCCGCGGTCGCTGCCGGGCGCGGCGGCGTTTCACTGCCATGGCCGGGGACCAGCAGAGAGGCCATTCTGGCAATCCGGTGGTGTGTCGCTTAAAACGTGATCTGTCGTAGTAGGAACGGTGGTTTGGCCGATAACCAAGGACCACCGGAAGAGGTTCTAGCCAGCAACTAGGGACCGCCTGGACCTTCGGGGCAGCAATGGGGCGCCCTTCTCGCTTTCAGCGTAGAGGACGTTGCCGATGTTCCGAGAGGTGCCAGTGGTCGAGATACGCACGGTCCTGAGGCTGCTCCAGATGGGGTACGGCCCGAGGCGGATATCCCAGTTGCTGCTCCATACGCCGACTGCAGAAGCTGCCCGCCGCCAACCGTGGCTTCGTCTACGCTCCCGGTCTCCGCTACATCCTGTGACAGGTCGGCAAACCAACGCTCGCATTAGTGTGTCAGGCGGCATTAAGCCCTCGCCTGAGACTCGCCACCAACAAGGCGATGATCGCTAGGGGAACGACCACCAGCGCCGCCGTCGGCGCGGACTTGGCGACGAGCCAACCGGCGATCACGATCACGGCGACACCGAGCGCGATCTCAGGGGTATCTCCGACGATGAATTCCCACCAGAAGCGGCCGAAGGTTGCGAGCCAGTGACCCAATCTCATGTGGTCTCCGCAGCGCCCGACTGCCGGCGACTTCGAGTGAGCAACCCCACCGCAACCCAGGCGGTAACCCCATACAGGGCCAAGAGCCCGAAGAGGGCCAGGTCGGCACCCGGCCACTGCAGCCCCGCGCCCTCACCACCCCAGAAGGTGCCGAAGGTAACCAGCATCAGCCCGACTCCCATCTTCATGGAGTTCTCGGGCACCTCGCTGAGTT
Organism: bacterium; assembly: GCA_021809895.1. Taxonomy (GTDB): domain Bacteria; phylum Chloroflexota; class Dormibacteria; order Aeolococcales; family Bog-877; genus AG-12. The sequence goes on along the minus strand of JAJZJU010000008.1, from coordinate 26,579 downwards.
GGCGCGCCAGCACCGCGCCGACGATCCCCACCAGGACGACGGCTGACCCGGCCCCGATCACCGCGACACCGAGATTGCCGGAGCTGAGACCCAGGGTAAGGACGATCATCACCACCTCAAGGCCCTCCAGGAATACGCCCTTGAAGCTGATCACGAAGCCGGCGGCATCCCGGCCGGAGCCCCGCAGGGGGAGGCCCGACAGCCGGGTCACCTCGCGCTTGTAGATGGCGACCTCGTCGCGGAGCGCCTTGTGGCCGCTGGCCCGCAGGATCGCCTTCCCCAGCCACTGCAGGCCCAGGACAAGGAGGAGGCTGCCCACGACCACGCGGAGCACCGACATGGGAATCAGGTGGATCAGGGCCGGACCCACTGCGGCCACGATCGCGGCCAGCACCAGCACCGCGAGGGCCGAACCTTCCAGGGCGGACCGCCAGCCCCGGGTGAGGCCGGCAGCGAGGACGATGGTGAGGGCTTCCACCATCTCCACAGCACAGGCGGCGAAGACCGCTAACCCGACGAGGACGGTGGCGGTCACCCGGGCGACCCCATGAGATCGGCCCTCTCGGTCGGCCACGCCGGCACTCCCTCTGGCAGGCGCGGCTGGTCGGGGCTGACGGCGTCCAGGCGCTCGACGCCATCCCGGTAGGGAAAGGCGAGGCAACCGACCGGGTCGATCAGCACCACCACGTTCGACCCCCTGGCCGCCCGGGTGTTGGACCGCACCCCGGTCAGTCGGAAACCTTGTGCCATGTCCACCACGTGGTCGTAGGCGCCGGAGCGGAACGAGGAATCCCTCACCACTCCGCAGAGCGCCCCGAACCCACTCGGGCCGAGCGAGAGGGCGTCGGCCCGCAGCAGCACCTGGGCCGCCTCCCCGGGCCGGGGATCACCCATGGCGGTGGCCTCCAGCTCCACCTCTCCGCAGCGGACCCGAACCCGCTCCGGACCCGTGCGGCCGACCACGTGGGCATCCATGGAACCGGCCAGACCGGTGAACTGGGCCACGAATGGGTTGGCGGGCAGGCGGTAGACCTGCTCAGGCGGCCCGATCTGCAGGATCCGGCCCTGGTGGATGACCGCCAACTGGTCCGCGAGCGAGAAGGCCTCCTGCTGGTCGTGGGTTATGTAGATCACGGTGGCGCCGCTGTCCCGCGTCAAGGTGGCGATCTCGACCCTCAGCTGCTCTCGGAGGTGAGCGTCCAGGTTGGAGAGCGGTTCGTCGCAGAGGAGTAGCGGGGACTCCCCCACCAGCGCCCGTGCCAGCGCCACCCTCTGCTGCTGCCCCCCGGACAGCCTCCCGGGGTACTGGTCCGCCAGGTGCGACATGCCCACCCGCTCCAGCATCTGGAGCGCTCGAGTGCGTCGCTCACTCCCCCGCACCGCGAGCCGTCGGAGAGCGAAGCCCACGTTCTCGGCCACGGACATGTGGGGCCACAGAGCGTAGTCCTGGAAGACCATCGAGAGGTGGCGGCGGTCTGGGGGCAGGTGGACCCCCGGACCGGCCACCTCCCGGCCCGCGATGTGGAGGGTCCCTGAGCTCAGCCGCTCGGTCCCGGCGATACAGCGCAGGAGAGTCGTCTTCCCCGAGCCGGACGGCCCCAGGAGCACGACGAAGCTGGAGCGGAGAACGGCGAGGTCGATGCCGTCCAGCACCCGCACATCCTGGTAAAACTTGGTCAGTCCGACGGCGACCAGTACCGGCTCGAGGGATTGGGTGTCCGCGGTCTCGGAGAGGGTCATCGCGTCGCCCCCACCTGCCGCCATCCCTTCGGGGTGAGGAGCCGGTAGGCCACCAGAACCAACCCCACCACGGCCAGGGCGAAGACCACTGAGGCCACCGACATCGCTGTACCTGGACCGTACGAGTTGAGGGCCAGGGCGTGTGTGAGCGCCACGGAGAGCGTGGGCGAGCCGGGCGGGTACAGGAGCTGAGAAACCGGCAGCTCGAACAGCACTCCCGTGAAGGTCAGGATCCAGGCCCAGACGAGGCTGCGGCTCACCACCGGAACCACGGCATCCCTCACCGCACCGATCTGCGATGAGCCATGCACGCGGGCAGCCTGGACCGGCGAGCGGTCGACCTGGGCCACCGGGCCCATCAGGACCCTAGTGGCGGTCGGGAGCGCGCCCGCGAAGTACGCCATGGCCAGCAGCGGAGTGGTGCCGTACAGGCGGATCCCGATTTGATTGATGAGTGGCAGGTTGTAGGCGAAAATGTACCCGGCGCCCAGGACGATGCCGGGGAGAGCGACCGTTGCCAGGAGCAGGAGATCCACGAACCGGGCGGTGATGCCTCCGCGTCCCCGCGTCAAGTAGATGGCCAGGGGGACCGCAGTGAGCGCCACCAGGGTCGCCACAGCCGTGGCCAGCTCAGCTGAGTACCCCATGGACGACGAGAGCGCCCCGGCCTCGCCGAGCCCCTGGTAGTGCCCCAGCTGGCCGAGCCCCTGGTAGTACTGCAGCGTGAGCCCGCTCACGCCGGACCCGCTGCTGGAGGTCTTGAGCAGGGATGCAACCACCGCCCCGACGGTCGGCACCCCCAGGGCCAGGCCAAAGTATGTCCCGAGCAGCGCCAGGCCAGCGAGCTGTCCCCGTTTCCCCAGCACCACTCGCACCGGTTGCCGGGTCCTCCCGCTGAGGGCGCCGTAGACCCGACCCCGCAATGCTCTGGACTGCGCGAAGAGCGCCAGCCCCACCGCCGCGATGAGCATCCATCCCACCGCCGCCGCAATCGGGAACTGGCTGGGAAAGTTGTCGACGGCCCCAAAGAGGGTGTAGGTGGCGAGCTGGAACTTACTGGTGGCGGCGAGGGTGTAGGCGACCCCGAAGTCGCTGATGGTCTCGGCGAAGACCAGAGCCAAGGCCGACCAGACGGCCGGTGCCATCATCGGGAGCAGGATCCGCCAGACCGCCCAGCGTCCGGCACCGTGGATCCGCGCGGCATCATCGAACTCGCCTCCCAGAGCGGCCATCGCCAGCGACGTGGTGAGGTAGGCGAAGGGGACCCCCTTCAGTACGTAAACGAACACCACCCCTACCGGTCCAAAGAAGATCGAGGTCAGCCAGGGGACCCGGAAACCCAGGTCCCAGAAGGCGCCATGACTGACCAGCAGCTGCTCCCAGCCCAGGGAAACCAGGTAGGAGGGTGCCATCAGCACCGCCCAGATCAAGAAGGGCCAGAACCACCGGCCCACCAGGTTGGAACGGTGGGTAAACCAGGCCAGCAGCAGTCCCACCAGCAACGCGCCCAGTGCCGCTATGGAGCTCACCAAAATGGAGTTGACCAGTCCCAGTAGAACGCCGCCATGCACCGCGGAGACGAAGCTGCCGATGGTCAACCACGCGGGGCCTTGGGAGAAGAGACGAGGCGAGAATGCCACCAGCAGGAAGAACCCCACCGGGAAAGCGAGCGTGACGACGAGAATTGCCCCGACCACCAGGCTGGGGGCTGCTGTCCACAGCCCCCAGCCTGTGAGAGTCCATCGATGCCACCTAGCGATCACGGCCACCTGTTCTCAGGAGACGATGTTGGAGGTGAACCACTGGTCGATGGCGGACTCCCGCGGGCCCCAGGTGTAGGCGTTGAGGATCTGGTACGGGACCGAGGAGAACGATGGGACCAGTTGGGACTGCGGGTACCCCTCCACCACCGGCCAGAAGAGCGAGTCCCCGTGGGGGTCGCCGATCAGGCGCTGGTGCTGGCCGGCCGCAGAGAACACGTAGTTGACGAACTCCTCCGCCTCGAGTTGCTCCTGGTGGGATGCCTTGCCGTCGATCCCAATCACCGACGGGAGCAGGGTGACGGGGCTGAGGTATGCCACCTTCAGGTTGGGGTTCTGGTAGGCGGCCCCAATCCCGGCCGAGTTCTGGACCAGAGCCAGCTTGATCTGCCCCTGGGTGAGAGCCGTGAGAGTCACCCCGTTGGTGTCGAAGATTTTGAGCCCGTTCAGTTTCAGCTGCCGGAAGTAGTTCTCCCCGTTGCTCACTCCGCCCAGGTGCTGCATCATCCCGGCTACGAAAGGATAAGTCGGGCCGGAGATGGCCGGATTGTTCATGCCCACGGCGTTCTTCCATTGCGGCAGGAGCAGGTCCGACCACGAGGTTGGCGGCTGCGTCACTACCTTGGAGTTGTAGACCACCGCTGGCATGGCGGTGAAGCCCGTGGGGATATAGCTGTGATCCGAGGGAATCACCTTGAGGGCCGCTGCCGTCCAGTTGGCCTTGGGCTCGAAGCCGCGCACCAGATAGTGCTGCCTGTCGAGAGCCGCGAAGGCCTCGTCGCCATCCACCCAGAGCAGCCCCCATTGTGGATTGTTGATCTCGGCCTCAATCCTGGCCAGCAGTGGACCTGTGGAGTCGTCCAGGAGCTTAGTGGGAATGCCTGTCTTCTTCTGAAATGCGGCCACAGTGTTGGCGTCGTAGCCCTCGGCGGCGTACACAATCAGGGGCACCTTTTTGGAACTTGCCTGCGTGGTGGTGGCCCCGCACCCGCTGAGCGCGATGGCCGTGGCAACCAACACTGCCGCGCTGGCAGCGAGTGGCCTTAGTCGGTGGCGTAACCTAAGTCCGATTTTCATCCGTCCCTCCCAGGTCCTAGCGTGCGGTGCTGCGGTGGCGCTACTAAGCGCCGTGCCGTCAGCCGACTGGCGCAAAGCTACCGGGGCCACCGTTAAGGAGGAGTTATGAGGGAGGGACAAGATGGTTGAGGGACGTGGCAGGAGATATCCGGCGATTCGGCGAGGGTCAGCGGCGGTCGGAAAGTAGCCTTAGGCTGATCCACTTCGGCGGTTGCACGGGATGGCGAGCAGCACGCCGAACCACAAGACGTTCCAGCCCAGTGAGGGGCAAGTGGTTAGCGCACGTCTCGTGATTTGTCACTTAACCACTTCATAACCACGCCGCCGGAAACTGACGTGGTTGTATATCGGCCACTTGGGGAGGACCTCTATAGAACACCGAGCGAGGCTGGGACGGCCGAGCGGCCGGAACCTTGGCTGCAGCAACTTTTAGCGGTGACGTCATTCCTGTCAGTGCGCGGCATTCGCCGCGCCCAGCTATATGAGGAGTCTTGATGCCAGTCGGCAGTGACAGTTCGAACAGTGCCCAGGCGCTCTACGGAAAGTTGGACAACGCCCCGCTGAACTCCAAACATTGGTACACCGTCTTGACCGCGGGAATGGGGTTCTTCACCGATGCGTACGACCTTTTCATCATCGGCACGGTCACCGCGATCCTCACTCCGATCTTCCATCTGTCTCTCGCGGAACTTTCGTTGCTCAACTCGATCTCCCTGCTCGCCTCGGTCATCGGAGCTCTGCTGTTCGGGCGTCTAATGGATGTCTTTGGGCGCAAGGCGATCTATGGCACCGAGATGGCGCTGTTGGTGATAGGTGCGCTTGCCTCGGCCTTCACTGGTGACTTTCTGGCCCTCTTCCTTTGCCGGATCGTGGTGGGGATCGGGGTCGGGGGTGACTACGCGACGTCTGCTGTGATCACGTCCGAGTACTCCAACCGGCCCAACCGCGGACGGCTGGTGGGTACTGTCTTCGCGATGCAGGGATTCGGGCTCCTCGCGGGCCCACTCTTCGCCTCGCTGCTGCTTGGTACTGGGGTGCCGGCGGGGATCGCATGGAGGATCATGCTGGCCTTTGGGGCGGTCCCGGCTATCTCGGTGATCTACCTTCGCCGCAGGATCAAGGAGACCCCCCGGTACAGCTTGGCGATCAAGGGTGACCTGGCGGCCACCGCCGACGCCGTCCAGTGGACCACTGGCCAGTCGGTGGCGGTCCAACCTGAGGTGACTGGAAATGGCGCCAGGGGCCGTGGACCGTCCATCACCAGTCCCGTCTTCATCAAGAGGCTGATCGGGACAGCCGGCTGTTGGATGCTGATGGACGTCGCCTTCTACGGCAACGGGGTTTCCTCTCAGATCATCCTGAAGGCGCTCTTCGGCAAGGCCTCGTTGCTGCACAACACAATCGTGGCTGCGATCATCTTCGCGGTCTTCGCGGTGCCCGGCTACTGGGTCGCCGTGTGGCTGATGGACAAGATCGGGCGGAAGCGTATCCAGTGGCAAGGATTCGCAATGATGGCGGTAGGCTACGGCTTGATCTGGGTGGTCCCCGGGATTGTCAAGATCCCCGTCCTGTTCTTGGTCATCTATGGCTTGACCTACTTCTTCATCGAGTTCGGGCCCAATGAGACAACCTTCGTGTATCCCTCAGAGATTTTCCCAACCGCCTTCCGGGGGTTTGCGGACGGGATCTCCGCCGCCGGGGGTAAGACCGGGGCGTTTGTGGCTGCCCTGCTCATGCCCAGCGCGGTCAAGTACCTGGGACTACCTGGGAGTCTGGGTATCCTCGCCGGGGTGGCGGTGGCTGGGGTGGCGCTGACACTCTGGGCCCTGCCGGAGCCGATGGGCCGGACACTCGAGGAAGCTTCGATGGAGAGTTACAGCCCCAAGGCGGCCAGCACCCCGGTGGCGGTCTGAGACAAAGCCGGGAGTGGGCGAGCCCCAGGGGCTCGCCCACTCAATCACCTCGGCTTCGAAATCCTGGTTAAGAGAGCACTGATGTCCGTGGTCGAGCAGGACAAGGTGAGAAGGATTTGCATCTCCTGCCCACCCGGTGCGGCCAGATTCTCCTGCGAGCAGTAGTCGGCCTGAGCCAGCAACTGGCGGGGCATGGTCACCGCTCCCGCAGCGGCAATAGCAGCTCTGGTCTGCCCAATCACGGGCAGCAACTTCCCCACACCGCCAGAGCATTGGGTGCCCTGGTGGCCGGGATCGCCCCCTACTTGTCGCTCACCACCGTTTGCGCGTTGCACCCGTGGTGGAATCTGCCGTCGCCCGTCTCCATCGTGTGCGAGTCGGGATCGGTGAAGTTGCGCTGGGCCCGGGGTGGGGATACAGCTTTCGCCTGCGAAGTTTCCGTCAACGCTCGTCCACTGGATCCCTCGGTCGCGCACGGGACTGGCGCTCCCAGGCCTGGGCGGCAGCTTGGAGGATGTCCCAGGGGGAGCCGAGGGGCGGTGTGTAGGACAGGTCGAGGTCGGAGACCTCGTCGGCCCTCATGTGGTGGTAGAGGGCGGCGGCGGCGGTGTCGATGCGTTTGGCGACGCCGGTGGTGGTGGCGCCGAGCATCTGGACACCGAGGATCTGGCCGGTCCGGGTGTCGCCGGTGATGCGCACCTGTACCGGTTGGGCGCCTGGGTAGTAGACCTTGTGGTCATCGGCGACGACGGGCACGGTCCGGGGGGCGAAGCCAGCGGTGGCGGCCTCATGGTGGCGTAAGCCGGTGCGGGCGACGGCCAGGTCGAATATCTTGACGACCTGGGTACCGAGCGAGCCGGCGAATGTCCTGTCGCCGCCGACGGCGTTCTCGCCGGCGACTCGGCCCTGCTTGTGGGCGGTTGTGCCCAGCGGTAGGTAGGTGGGCTCGGGAAGTAGCCGGTGGTGGGTGTGCACGCAGTCCCCGGCGGCGAACACATCGGGGAGGGTGGTGCGCATGTGCGGGTCCACAGCGAGCGCCCCTCGGACCCCAACTGCAGCCCCCGCGGCGGTTGCCAGCGCGGCATCAGGGCGCACTCCGACCACGACCAGCACCAGATCCACAGTGCGGTTGAACCCAGCAGCGCCGCTCACCACTAGCTCTCGGCCAACTTGGCGGATCTCGGTGACCGTGGTGCCGGTGACGACCTCGACGCGGTGGGCGACCAGCTCGGCCTCGACCAGGGTGGCAAGCTCGGGGTCGACGGTAGGGAGCACCTGCGGGAGAGCTTCGACCACGGTCACCGATAGCCCCCGGACGGTGAGGGAGTCGGCCATCTCCATGCCGATGTAGCCGGCACCGACGATCAGGGCGCGCTCAGCGGGGCGGTTCGTCAGGGTGTCGGTTAGGGCGAAGGTGTCGTCCATGGTGTGCAGCAAGTGGACTCCCTCGGCCGGGCCGAGGGAGTCCAAGCCGACGATCGGGGGTCGGATGGGGACGGCTCCGGTGGCCACGATCAGGGTGTCATACGCGAGGGCCTGTTCGGTGCCGCCGCGGTCGGTGACGGTGAGGACGCGGGCGGCCGGATCGATCCGCTGGGCGGTGTGCTCGAGGAGCAACTGTAGGCCGGCGGCCGCCAGATCGCCCTGGCTGCGATGCGCCAGGGACCGCCAGTCGGGGACCTCGCCGGAAACGTGGTAGGGGATCCCACAGATGGAGAAGTTGGGATAGGCGTCAGCAACCACCAAGGTGATCTCGACCCCAGGGGCCAGTTCCCGGGCGCGCAGGCCGGCGCTGACACCAGCGTCGCTGCCACCGACGATCAGGACGCGGGTCACGCCGACCGCCGTTCGCGGCCCCCCCGGGTGTGGCAGCTCACCTCCCCGTCGCGGGGCTCAGTGTCGAGCGTGGCCCGGCGACTCCACGGGTCCGGTTTGCGGGCACGGACGATGGCAGCCGCAGCATGGATGTGGACGCGGTGGGTCTCGGTGATCTCTACATCGACGAGGCCGATGGCGGCGAGAGCCGCCCGGTACTCCGCGGCGGTGAGCGCGCCGGCGATGCAGCCGGTCCACTTTGACATGTCGGCGCGGGTGGCGTCGTCCATCTCCCCATCGGCGATGACGTCCGAGACGGCGAAGCGGCCACCGGGCCGCAGGACGCGAGCGGCTTCGCGGAGCACGACGTTCTTGTCAGCGGCCAGGTTGATCACGCAGTTGGAGATGACGACGTCGACACTGGCGTCAGGCAGGGGGATGTCCTCTAGGTAGCCTTGGACGAACTCGACGTTGGTCACGCCAGCGTCGATGGCGTTGCGCCGGGCCAGCTCGAGCATCTCCGTGGTCATATCCAGCCCGATCACCCGGCCAGCCGGGCCGACACGGTGGGCAGAGATCAACACGTCGGCTCCGGCGCCTGAGCCGAGGTCGAGGACGGTGTCGCCTGGCTGCAAGTCGGCGACCGCTGTCGGCACCCCGCAGCCGAGTGAGGCCGCAACCGCTTTCGAGGTTGCCCCCACGGCAGCGTCGGCGGTGTAGAGATCGGCGCCGAAGATGACTTGGCGTCGCTCGTCCGTGGTGGTACCTGACGAGACCGCGCAGCACGAGGCTTCAAGCGCAGTGGCTCGGTCGTGCTGGTCAAAGGCGGAGCGGATCGCCGCCGCCGCGTAGAGACGGCGGACGGCCTCGCGCGTGTCGGTGCTCTCGGTCACATCTGAATCCTCTCTCTGTGTCGGCCGCCTGCGGGGCGCAGGCGGCCGGTGGTTGGGCGTGGTCCCATGACGATGTCTGCGGCGCGCGCTTGTGAAGCAGTCGAAGCAAGGCGGGCTGACCGAGTGCTGGAAGCTCGTCCGGCGCTCAGCTCGAAGCCGCTGCACGTGCACAAAGCGCGCCGCGGCCATGGCGAGTGATGTGGTGGCCGACGGTGGACTGCTCGCCCGCCGGCTCTTTGTGGATTACCTAATGGATACCACGCGGCAGTGGTCGTCGTGATGGCTGAGCCGCTCCCGGACCCTGGCGACTCCACGGCTGGTCTCCGTGGGACCTCGAAGGAGGCAACGGGACCAGGCTGGGGAGCCAGCCCGGCCCGCTGCCCTGGCATCGGCCACCGCCCTCAGCTGGCCAATGCAGCCAGTTCGCGATCCGGGCCGGGAAGGACCATGGCCTCGAGAGCTCTGGGCCCCACCGGTGCCACTGGCTGCCAGGCGACCAGCGCGACCCTGCCGCCTCTCTGCGCAGCCTCCTCGATCCAGCGCTCCTCGTGGCGTGCCAGCTGGGCCAGGAGTGGGTCGCTGGTGCCGGTCGCCAGCAGGCTCTGGTTGACCACCCAGGCAGACGGGCGGATGCCCGCTCGCAGCAGGTCCTCGTGGAGGGCGCTCGCCTCATGCACCGGGGTGGGCTCGGCGAGGGTGACCATGAGGATGGTGGTGAAGTCGGCATCGGTCAGCCGGTCCAGCAGGGCGCCAACCTCTGGGGGGACCTCTGCGGACTGGCGGTTGACCTCGCGCTGGAAGCTGCGGGCAGTGTCCAGCAGGAGCAGGGTGTGTCCGCTGGGGGCGGTGTCGAGCACGACCACCTGGTCTGTAGCCTTGGCGACGGTAGCCGCGAAGGTGCGGAACACCGCGATCTCCTCTGTGCATGGAGAGCGCAGATCCTCGACCAGCACGTCGCGGGCAGATCCTTCCAAGTCGGCTCCGGCGGTGGCCAGCACCTCGCGGGTGTAGTCCGCAGTGGCGCTGGCGGGATCGATGCGCTCGACCACGAGGGTGGCGGGAAGGTCGCCGTCCCCGTTCAGGGCAAGGGAGAGATGGGCGGCCGGATCGGTGGTGGAGAGGGTGACGGGGATCCCCTTGCGGGCCACGGCCACGGCGATGGCCGCCGCCATGGTGGTCTTGCCGACTCCGCCCTTGCCGACCGTCATGATGAGGCCAGTTCTCCGGCGCGCCACGCGCTCGACCACCTCCGACAGCTCGAAGAGCTGCTGGGTCGCCAGGGGGACTCGGACCGGAGACTCCAGGGCCTTGGCAGTGGCCCGGGGACGCAGCAGCGCCCGCAGCCCGTGGACCCCCAGCGGCGGGGCGTCGGTGAGTCTGACGAAGTCAGTCGGAAGATCCAGCAGATGGGCAGGCAGACTGGCAAGGACCTCGCGTTGGCGCCGAGCGAGGGCAGCCGCGACGGAGTCTTCCGTGGGGACCCCTGGGAAGATCCCGTTGATGACGAGATGCTGGTTACGGAGTCCCGTGGTCGCCAGCTCGCCACTGGCTCTGGCCGCCTCGGCCACCGCTCCAGCGTCCGGTCTGGTCACCAGCACCAGGGTGGTGCGCTCGCGGTCGGATAGCGCGGCGAGTGCCTCCCGGTAGACAGCGCGTTGCTGAGTCAGTCCGGACAACGGTCCCACGCAGGTGGCCCCGATGCTGTTGGTGTCGAGATAGCCAGTCCAGGCACCGGGCAGCGCCAGCATGCGCAGGGTGTGCCCGGTGGGAGCTGTGTCGAAGACGATGTGGTCGTAGTCACCAGGGTCGGCCAGCAAGCCTGTGAACTGGTCGAAGGCGGCGATCTCGACCGTGCAGGAGCCGGAGAGCTGCTCCTCGATCCCGGCCACCACCTCATCCGGCAGTACCCCTCGATACGGGCCCACCACCCGCTGGCGGTAAGCTTCGGCCGCATCCATGGGATCTATGTCCACGGCGAAGAGCCGCTTCACCCCCGCCACAGGCCGAGGACTTGAGACCAGCTCGGTGTCCAGCACCTCGGAGAGATTGGAGGCGGGGTCGGTGCTCACCAAGAGCACCTTGCCACCCCGGTCCGCCAAAAGGACCGCGACCGCACAGGAGAGGGAGGTCTTGCCGACCCCGCCTTTGCCGGTGAAAAAGAGGTTGCGGGTCGGCCGGTCCAGGATCGACTGGAGCGCGCTGTGCGGCATCAGCAGCTGCCCGTGGGGCAGCAGCCTCCGCCAGCGGGACTGGTCTTGGCGACCGGGAGGGGCGAGTACGAGAGCACGGAGACAGGGACATGCGCCAGCACGACCAGCTCATCTCGGGTGGGGTAGGCGCCCTCACGCACGATCTGACCATCGACCAGGGTCAACGGCAGGCAGCTCTGCCCCTTGGCGACCAGCGCCTCACGCACAACCGCCCGCTCAGCGAATGCACCCGGCTCCTGCCCGAGGTTGAAACGCTCCACCTTGAGGCCGTGCCTTGAGAGCCATTCCACATCGCCCGCGAAGCGGGCCAGCGCGGGGTCGACTGCGGGACCGCACACACCCGTGGAGCAGCACATGGCTGGGTCGAACACTTCCACCGACTTGATCATCTGGTCACCTCCACCTGGTTTGACCACCCAGTCATCGCCTAACCGCCTCCAATTCGGCCGAGACACTGGTGCCAGCCAGCGCCTGGGCAAGTTCGATTAACTGGAGCAGGCGCTCCGGCCTGGCGCAGTAGCACACCCGGGGCCCGTCGATGTCGCCCTGGACGAGACCGGCCTCGCGCAGGATTCGCAGGTGCTCGGAGACCGTCGACTGGGCGAGCGGTAGTGCCGCCACCAGCACGCCGCAGAAGCAGGCGCGCTGTTCCAGCAGGGTCCGGAGGATCTGCACCCGCACCGGATGGCCGAGCGCCTTGGCGACAATCGCCAGTTCGGCGTCGTCCGAGCCGGGTCCCGGAAGAAGTCCCGGTGGGGCCGGCGAGGCCTCACACGAGCACGGAGGCGAACACTGATCGTCCATCGCCGTTAGACGATATACCGTCTCCTACCCCACCGTCAACTCTGAATTCAGCCGCCACCCTGGGAGCACAAAGGAGCTGGGCCCGGTAGTTTGACCAGCCCACTGGCCGGCTGCGGTCGTCGGAAGACCTCTCGACCGCCACATCAGGGCGTGCCAAATAGAACATGCCCGCCCGCCTTCCGGGCCAGTCGCCCGGGGGCGCTCGCCGTGGAGTTGACCGAGCGCAAGCTGCCTACTCATGCCGTCCCCTAGACCACGCGCACCTCCGAGCCCGCCCAGGCCCGTCTTGCGGGTCGCCTCGACCCTCTCTCGGCACCCGGCGCACCCGTGCCCTGGCCCCACTCTGCGGGGTCCTCAAAGACACCGAAACGACCTACCCCAGACCGGGCGGGTGATCCACTACTGGGTCAACCGGCACCAGCGTCTGGCATCAACTGCCCAGCAATGTCAGTAGTTCTGCAAGCGGCGGCCGTTGGCTTCACCATCGTGTAGCTGACTACACCATTCCAGCATAACGTTCACACAACGATAACCAGCGGTTAATTTGCCGCGGCTAGAGTCGTCGCCGGTAGCCGCGTGGAGCAGATGAGGAAACCGCCAAGCACCTGCGGAACCGACGACGGGGCGGCCGCAAGAACACACAGACAAGGGCAGGGAGATGGGCGATGGTGATGGTGAGAGTCGACGCGCTGACCAAGCGGTTCGGGGAGACATCCGCTTTGACCGAACTCTCAGTCGAAGTCGCGGATGGCGAGTTCTTTGTCATGGTGGGCCCATCCGGCTGCGGCAAGACCACCCTGTTGCGCATCCTCGCGGGTCTAGAGCGGCCCGATAGCGGAGACGTGTGGTTCGGCGACCGGCGGGTCACGACCACTGACCCGGGGTCGCGGGAGGTGGGCATGGTGTTTCAAAACTACGCCCTATATCCCCACCTCTCAGTCCACGAGAACCTCGCCTTCGGGCTGCGCGTGCGCCATACCAATCGCAACGCGGTCCGCGTCCGGGTGGCTGAGGTCGCGGAGCTCCTGGAGCTGCAGGATTACCTAGACCGCAAGCCGAAACAGCTGTCCGGTGGCCAGCGCCAGCGGGTGGCCCTCGGGCGCGCCATCATGGGGCGGCCCCAACTGCTCCTGATGGACGAACCGCTGTCGAATCTGGATGCGATTCTCCGCGAGCGGATGCGGATCGAACTGCGTCGTTTCCACGACCGCGTCGGCATAACCACCATCTATGTCACCCACGACCAGAAGGAAGCCGTCAGCATGGCGGACCGGGTGATGGTGATGAACAACGGGCGGATCGAACAGATCGGGCCGCCGGCGGATATCATCCGGCATCCGCTCACGGAGTTTGCGGCGCGCTTCATGGGGCATCCGCCTATGAATATTTGGCGGGCCGCCATGGAGGTCACCGCCGCCGGTGTGGCGCGCGTCAGCGATGGCTCCGGGGCCGCGTGGACCGTCCCGGGGCCGTGGCCCACAGCCCCAGGCAGCTCCTTGGATGTCTGGCTGGGCGTGCGCCCTCGGGACGTGGATCTAGTTGGGCCGGGGGAGGTCGCGGACCTGACCGCGACCGTCGAAGTGGTCGAGCGCGGGGGCGGCGACGATGTCTTCCTGCACTGCCGGCACCGCGACGAGACCCTGGTGATTAGCGTAAACGACGGACGCGCCCTACCGCGGTCCGGCGACGAGGTGAGGCTGAAGCTGCGCCTCGACCGAGTGCATCTCTTCAAAGCGGATACCGGAGCACGTATCCATCCCTCGACCGTCAACGGTCACGCCGCTGCCACGCTGGCACCCCTTCTTGTAGGCAGCGAGCTGCAGTAGGGGGGCGAGACCGATGGTGTTGGAGAAGACACGGCGGCGGCGGCCCGGGCCGTCCGGGACAGCTAACACCGACCGGACGCAGCAGCCCGCGACGTCACCCGGCGAGCCTCAGGGCAGAACTGCGGTGCTCACCTTGGACAGAGAGCAGTCGTGGGTGGTTCGGGCGGTGCGACCACTGGTGGGGTATCTGCTGGTGGTGCCCGCGCTGGCAATATTCGTGACCTTCTTCTACATCCCAGCGGTGATGCTCTTCGTCCTCGCCTTCTACCACTGGAATGTCTTCGGGGCCACCACGTTCCGCGGGCTGGGCAACTTCTACACGTTGTTCAACCAGCCCCTCTATTGGCAGTCGCTGCTGACCACGGGGTACTTCGTGCTGGTCATGGTACCGCTGACGTTGCTGGTGGCGCTGGGGTTGGCGCTCTTGCTTCGCGAGGGGGTCAGGCAGGCACGTGGAGGCTTCGCCCGCTCGTTGATCTTTCTGCCTCACGTCACACCCCTCATCGCCACCTCGATCATCTGGGTGTGGATCTTCGATCCCCAGTTCGGCCTGGCGAACTTCGTCCTCACCCACCTTGGACTGCCGCGCCTGGGCTGGTTGGAAGATCCCCACTGGGCCATGCCGGCAGTCATGCTCTATACCCTCTGGCACTCAGTGGGCCTGTACACCGTGCTGTTCTTGGGAGGACTGGCGGTAATTCCACAGCAGGTGGTGGAGGCGGCGCGCGTCGATGGTGCCAAGACCTTAACAATGTTCAGACGCGTGATCTGGCCGCTGCTCAGTCCGACCACGTTCTTGGTGTTGATCCTTACCACGGTTAACACAATGCAGGCCTTTGGGCAGATTTTCGCCCTCACGGGCGGAGCGACAGGCAGAGGCGGTGGGCCGGCCTACTCGACCTCGACAGATGCGGTGCTGATCTACCAGACCGCCTTTACCTACTACCATCTCTCACTCGCCGCCACGATGAGTTTGATCCTCTTCGTCATCCTGCTGGTGATCACAGTGATCCAGAAGCGGCTCTCAAGTCGCTGGGTCTTCTACCGCTAGGGAGGCTGCCGTTGAAGAACACGCGGTCATCGATAGCATCTTCGGAGGGACGATCGGGTGGACGCAGTAGCTGGAAGCATTCGACCGGCCACCTGACATTGCACGGGCGCGGGGTGGCCCAACTCCTGATCGGACTGGTCTTCATCCTGCCTGTTTACTGGGTTCTGGTGATCGCCACCGGGCACCACGGCGATGCCTACGCCATCCCCCCGGTGCTCGTCCCGGCGATGCAGTTTGGCGCCATCGGTTTCGTCCTAACCCACACCAATATCGTCCACTACTTTCTGAACAGCGTCTTCATAACAACCACCACAATCGTGCTGGTCCTAGTCACCGGTGTGCTCGCGGGTTGGGGCCTGGCAGCCTACCATTACCGGGGTCGGGAGGCCCTGTTCATGGTCGTGATCGGGGTCATGATGCTGCCCCAGCAGGCGTTGATCGTGACTCAATTCAATGTCATGTTCCACCTCGGACTGTTGGACACATATGCCGGCTTGATCCTGCCTTTTGGAGCCTCGAGCGCGGCCATCTTTCTGTTCCGGCAGGCCTTCCTTCAGCTTCCGGAGAGTTTCTGGGACGTGGCGCGCCTGGAGGGGGCAAATGTATTCCAATACCTCTGGCGGGTGGCGGTGCCGACGGCGCGGCCGGCGGTGGCCACGGTGACCCTGTTGACCTTCATCGTCTCCTGGAGCCAGTTCCAGTGGCCGCTCATCATGACATCGTCCAAGGCGGTGCAACCGATCGAGCTCGCGTTGTCCCACTACATGGCGAGCTTCTCCAATAACTGGCGGGATCTGACATCGGCGGCCGTGATTGCCCTGGTGCCCGTGCTGGTCATCTTTGCCTTCACACAGAAGTACATGGTAAAGGCCGTGGTTGGGGAGGATCGCGGAGTGACCGAGTGATGTAAGTGATGGCGCGCCAGCTGGCGGCGATGCTGCAGATGCAGCCACCCCTTATGTGTCGGAAACTTACGAAGGAGAGGAAGGATGAACGGGATCACGGACGGCGGGGGTTTGGGAGCCGGGGCCACGGCGGTGGCCCGGCGGCGGGGGCGACTGACGGGCCGCGGGATTATGGCGGTTGCGTTGTTGAGCGCTTTGGGAGTAGTCGTGGCGGCGTGCGGCGGCACCACCGGCGCCAAGACGGCCGACCACGGGGTAGTGGACGTGACCCTGTGGGAGTCACACCTGGCGGGCCCTGTGGGGGACGCGGTATCAACCCTGGTCCAGAGGTTCAACGCAAGTCAGCACGGCGTTCATCTGGGGCTGGATGTGACTAGTGCTAGCACCAAGGCCCTGGGGGCCTTCGAGGCGGGACACCCACCCCTACTGGCGGAGATCAGCCACTACGACAATGCGTTCGTGAGCGCCCATGCCCTGGTTAGCCTGAACTCGTTCATGTACGGCCCGAACGGACTCAGCTCCCAGCAGTGGGCTCAATTCGATCCGGTGTTCCTGACCAATGGGGACGTCCACGGCCAGCACTACAGGCTAATGGCCGGCATGAAGGTGTCCCAGCTGACGTACAACAAGGCCATGCTGACAGCCGCCGGAATCACCAGTCCTCCAGCCACTTGGGGCGCGCTGTACACGGACCTCAAGATCCTGAAGGCGAGGGACCACGGGGTGATTCCACTGGCCTGGAAGAACTCCTCGGCGCATGAGATTCCCCCATTTCTGTCGAATGGGGGCAGCATCTTCAAGCCCGGCACGAACGACACCCAGACTGACTGGAACAGCCCTGCGGGCGTGGAGACGTTCGACTTCTTCCGGACCCTGTATCACCAGGGGCTGATGATCTTCGCCCATGGAAACACGATACGGGCCGACCTCGCTGCGGGCAGGCTGGCCATTGGCGACGGGACCTCAGCCGGCTACGCGAAGGCACTGGATGCGGTGGGCGGGAAGTTTCCCGTCGGAGTGTGGCAGTACCCCGCCGGCAGCAGCGGGCACACCGCCAACCTCGCGCAGGGACTCGGCTTCGTCATCATGGCCGATCACACCAAGGCCCAGGATCTAGCAGCCTGGGAGGTGATCAAGTTCCTGCTGAGTCCCCAGTCGATGGCGTACTGGTCGATGCACACCGGGTACGCCGCCGTCTCCGCGCCCGCGCGCGCGCTGATTCCCGCCAGTTTCCTGGCGAGTCACCCAGGGATCGCAGTATCGAATGAGATAGCCGCCTCGCCATACACCATTCCACGCCCCATTCCGGCGGCCTACGCGGAGGTGCAGTCGGCTCTGGACACCGCATTCTTCAACGCGGTCACCGGTAAGCAGTCGGTGTCGAGTGCCCTCGCCCAGCTGGACGCGACCGATCACAAGTACCTGACGGGCAAGAGCGGACTCTAGGAGTCGTAGCCACGCCCATCACGGGGTCGGCGTGCGAGCTAGGAGGATCACCTCATGGAGGTGTCCCCTTCTGCCGCGCGTCGGCCCCGCCAGCCCCAACCGATGGCAGGATCAGCGCCAAGGACCAGTCCGTGAATCGACCAGCTGTGGTCCTCGCTGGTGCAATGAAGACCGCACCGGACTGGAGGCCGCCCCGTCCACCCTCACGGGCTTTGCGGGAAACCCTGGGGAGCGTTCGCACCCTAAGGGCGGGCCGATGGCGATACCGACCTGCAACCCTCCGTCCAGGGGCCGCGTGATTTCAGTGGATGGCCATGATTTCTCCTTAATCAGTTCGTGGCAATGTGTGACTGCTGGGGTCTAGTGGCTTGGGAGGCGGCGCTGCCGGCCTTAAAGGAGTGGAAGGGCATGCGGAAGTGGCGGGACGGAGCGGACCGCGGGCGCAGGGTCGTCTGGTGCGTTCCCCCACGAGCTGTCCCGGGCGGGGCATCCCGTTTGGCCGCCGCTGAGGTGGTGCCGGCTGGGTCCGGGGCTCACCTTCATCGCGAGCGGGCAGCCCACTACCTTGCGCTGGAGCCGGGCTCTTCTCAAGAGTCTGGGAGCGGACGCTGGCTCCGGAGGACCAGAGCCTTGCCTGCCAGCTACGCCATGGCGCCGGGAGGGCCGAGGGGGCAGGTTGTCTAGCGAACTACCGATGGTTCGGGCCGGATTGTCCAGGCCCGACGGGCCACCTTCCGCTGCCATCTGGCGCTCATGGTCGAGTCCGCTGTCGCCAGATCCCTCACCCGGAGAGGCGATGCGAGTTTTGGTCGTCGAGGACGATTGGGAGATGGCGCAGCTGGTTGAGCAGGCGCTGGTCGACGAGGGGTATGCGGTCGAGGTGGCTCGCGATGGTGTCGCCGGGCTGGACGCGGCGCGACGGTCCACGTTCGTCGCCGTGATCCTCGACGTGCTGCTTCCAGGGCTCGACGGACGCGAGGTCTGCCAAAGGCTTAGGGAAGCGGGGCAGCGGGTGCCGGTGCTGATGCTGACCGCCCTGGGGGAGGTGATCGACCGTGTGCAGGGCCTCGATCTTGGGGCGGACGACTACCTCGCCAAGCCATTCAGCTTGGAAGAGTTCCTGGCTCGGCTACGGGCCCTGATCCGCCGCGGGGAGCAGTGGCGGCCGGAAGTGCTGCGGGCAGGGCCGCTCCGCCTCGATCGCCTCAGCGGGCGGGCCTGGCGCGGCGACACGGAGGTCGAGCTCACCGCCCGCGAGGCGGCCCTGCTGGAGCTGTTCCTCCGCTGGCCAGGGATAGTCCTGACCCGAGAGTCGCTCCTGGCCCACGTCTGGGCCAATGAGCCGGGCCGGAGCTCCAACCTGATCACCCAATACGTCGGGCACCTTCGCCGCAAGCTCGGCCTGCCCTTCGCCGGCAGCGACCTGGAGACAATCCATCGGCTCGGGTACCGACTAACCGTCCCCGACCGGAGTTGAGTGCCAATCCGCCTGCGGCTCACGCTGCTCATGGTCTTGGGCGCGGCCGTTCTGGCGGCGGTGACTAGCTCGGCACTGGCGCTCAGCCTGGAGGGCGGTGCCCGGGCCACACTTCAGCAGGTGCTCTTGCAGCGGTCGCATCGGGTAGTCGCCGCGCTCAAGGCTGGATACCTCCAGCTAGGGAGCCCGCAAGCGCCGGCGGTGGCCCAGATCGACCAGAGCGTCGTGCAGATCGTGGCCGCGACCGGCGCTGTCCAGTACACGACAAACGTCGCTGGAGCCGCGCCGCTGGTACGGGGATCACTGCTGCGGCAGGCAGGGCGGGGTCCCATCTGGCTCGAACTCCGGCGAAGCGCTTGGAGCAGTCCTCACTTGGTACTGGCCGCCCCCGCCGCTCTCGGCTCCTCGGTGGTGGTGGTGGGCACTTCGCTGGACCAGATTGACGACATGATGCGCCGCGTTGTTGTGGTTTTACTCATAGGTTGTCCGTTGGTGGTGGTGGTGACGGCGATCGCAGCCTGGCTGCTCACCGGAGGGGCCCTAGCACCCGTCGAACGGTTGCGGGCGGAGGCGGCGGAGATCTCGGCTGCTGACCTGCGGCGCCGGCTTCGGGTGCCCGGGACCCACGACGAGCTGACCGCTCTGGCCACAACCCTGAACCAGCTTTTGGAAGAGCTCGACAGCGCGCTGCGTCGCCAGCGCCACTTCGTGGCGGCGGCCGGGCATGAGCTGCGCACCCCGCTGGCGAGAGTGAGGGGTGAACTGGAGCTGGCCCTCCGTTCTGGAAGCGCTCCCGGTCCAATTAACGCTCGACTACAACGCACCATAGCCGGGGTGGACAGGCTTACCCGTGTCATCAGTGAACTGCTGGTGCTAGCCCGCGACGACGATGGGCGTTTGCGACTGCGGCCATCGCCTCATGACCTGGGTTCGATCGCCGCCTCTGAGCTGTCGACGTTCCGGGCCCGCGCCAACCAGCTCGGGGTGATGCTGGTGCTGAACGCGGAGCCCGAAGTGGTGGCGGAGGTGGACGAGCTCTGGCTTCGTCACGCGCTCGACAACCTCTTGGACAACGCTCTCCGCTACTCTCCGAATGGCTCTGCGGTGGACGTTGCGGTGCGAGCCGTCGGTGCCGGCGCAGTCATTGAGGTGAGCGACCGCGGTCCCGGTTTCCCATCGGAAGTCCTCTCGCAACCCTTCCAGCGCTTTGGCGGCCGGACGAGCGGCGCCGCAGTGGAAGGGGACACGAGGCGGGGCACCGGACTGGGACTTTGGATCGTGGGAATGGTCATGAACGCCCATCAGGGCCAAGCGGAGATTGCCAACCGCCGGGACGGAGGCGCCACAATCAGCCTCCACCTGCCTGGAATCGCCACTGGTGGGAGCCCGCCGCTAGACCCGCCGCCCCCCGTCAGTGGCCCTCCGGATCCGCGGCCGGGCACCACGTAGAACTCTCTTCCCAAGCCCCGGGGAGGGCTCCCTTCTCCCCGCTCGTGGCGCAGCTCCTTGCCCGGCACGGCTTTCAAGGCGGTCACGCTCGCCCGCCTCACGGTATGTGGCTCCAGACCGCCCACGCTTCGACGCCAAGGATCAGGCCGGTGTTAGGCGTCACTGGATGAGGCTGTAGGAGGGGGAATCGGCAGAGCTTCGTGAGGCTGGTGGGTAAGGAGGCAACTAGTGTAGTGTCTCGCTTTTGGCGGACCGTTCCTTGAAGCACCATTCGGCTTGGAATGGGCCTTTTATGGCAACAAGGAACTGTCGTTATTTACGGGACACTACACTAGCAGCGCTGCAACCGAACATCTCTGGTGGCTTGCCAGCGGGAGCTCATAGCGGCTGGACGACCGGCTCCTAGCCGGGGGTCACCGGAACCTACAGCCGGCTCCTCAGTCCGCGGCCACCGCTTTCAGCTTGGACAAAGCGTTGAGCTCCGCGACCAGTTGGGGCACCACTTCCTGCCATCTGCCCACGATTCCAATGTCTGCTGCCTCGAACACCGGTGCCTCTGGATCGCTGTTCACGGCCAACACGCAGCCTGCACCCTGCACCCCGATCATGTGGTTGAACTTGCCCGAGAGCCCGATGGCCACATATAGGCGGGGTCGGATGTTGGCTCCGGTCAGGCCTACCTGCCGAGACCGCGGCAGCCAGTTTCGGTCCGTTACCCGCCGGGTACCGGCAAGCGGAGCGCCCAGAACGTCAAGCAGAGGCCGCAGGGCCGGGTAGTCTCCGGGCGCCACTCCCGTGCCGACGCCGATCACCACGGGTGCTGAGGCCAAGATATCCAGGTCGTCATCATTGCCGGTGTCAAGCACGTTCACCCGGCCACGGGCCTCCACGAAGACGCGGGTTAGATTCGCCACCTGGTCCCGCAACGGTGACGGGGGCAGGGCACCCGGACGCACTGTG
Source organism: bacterium (assembly GCA_021809895.1). Taxonomy (GTDB): domain Bacteria; phylum Chloroflexota; class Dormibacteria; order Aeolococcales; family Bog-877; genus AG-12. Next base: position 5,253 of record JAJZJU010000008.1, on the reverse strand, counting down.
GCCATTTGCACTGCGGAAGTTGCAAGCACGGAAGCCACCAGCCGTCCGCCGAAAGCCGGCTTCCAGGCGACCAGTCTGCCTCCCTCGACCCCCAATTCGACCGCGTCTCCGGTCAGCCCAGCCCCCAGGATCACGGCGATGCGAGCCGCAACCTCACGGCCCCACATGGTGCCAGGAGCGAGAATCGCCCATGGACGGGTGCTCTCACACCAGGCCCCGATCGCGGTGGCAACATCCTCCTGGACCTCGCTGCCGCTGAGCTGCAGAAGCTCGTCTGCCCCCCACGAGCCAGCTTGATCAGCAGTCAACGAGGGTCCGGCGATTGCCGTCACCCAGCCCCCGATGCACCCGCCCAGTCGCGCCGCGCCTCCCACCATCTCCCGGGCCAGCTGGAGGCGAGCCGTCTCCAGCACGGCCGCCACAACCTGGGGATTGACGGGGCTCCGGTGGGAGGAAGGTGCCAGGCGCGGTGAGCCGATCTGGTGCCCTGGCTGGCCGTCTGTGACTTCAATCCGGGGTGTGCCAGTGCCCGCTGGCCCGATCGCGCCCACTTCAGCGAGAAGTCTCACCGCCGCGCTGACCTGGACGGAGGTCTGCCCCTGAAGCTTGACTCGGCTCCGCACCACGTCCAGGACCCGAACCCGACCCACAACGGTGGCGCTTCCCAGTTGCCCCCATGGTCCGGGGCCGAGGTCTTTGGCTCCAAGGGACAGGATCTGATCCGACGAAACTCCGGCTCGCCCCGCTTCAGGAACCTTGCAGGGAGGGCACAGGCGCTCTGCGCAGGCGATCACTGCTGGCAGGGCCACCTCAGCAAGCTCCCAACCGTCATCGTGCTCCAGCCAGACCCGCACGGTTCCATCCACGACCGAGAGCGAGCGAGCTGCTCCCAGGAAGGGCATGTCCAGAAACTGAGCTACCCCCGGGCCCACCTGGCCGGTGTCGGCGTCGACCGCGTTGCGGCCCACCAGCACCAAGTCGTATGGTCCCGTCCGGCCGATGGCGGCGGCCAAGGCACGAGAGGTCGCGAGAGTGTCGCTGCCCGCAAACTCTGGCCCCGTGATGTGAACTCCGAGATCCGCGCCCCAGGCTACGGCCTCCCGAAGGATGTCCTCTGCCGCCGGGGGGCCGAGGGTCAGAGCTGTGCATGAACCACCGCATTCCCGGATCAGCGCCACCCCTTGTGTGACCGCGCGCCGGCAGAACGCGTTCATCTCCAACTCCAAACCGTCGCGCTCGAGCCGTCCGTCGGCTCGCAGCGACAGTGCTTCGGCGACGGGCACCTGTTTGATCAGGACGGCGACGCGCATGGCTCCTATTGTGCAGCATTTGACAGCACCCAAGCGAGAGGCATCGACGCCGACTTCGCACGTGCGCCAAGAGCACGGGTATGTGTTAGACAAACCCCGATGACTACGTGGTTTTGTGAGCAGTGCCAAGCAGTCATTCTTAACCGCGCGTTAACCGAGATGTCGTATCCCGCATAGACGCAACGCTGGTGAATCACTGCTCCTGCGGTGCCAGTGAGTCCACGCGGGAGCCACGGAACGCTCAATCACAAACTGGCCGTGCGCAAGCATGTTTGACAGGGTGTCGCGACGGCGCAAGTTCGCGGAAAGATTCAACACTCCGTCGCGCTGTGCGCGGTGGACCCTGCGTCGCTACTATTGCATCCATGGGAAATGTACACGTCGGTTTCGACCAAGGGACCCTACCAATACTGGAGTTGCCGCAGGATGTCGCCGCCGGGTCCGAGCGCGCGGAGTTAGCCCGCCGCGCAGGAATCCGCGAGGTCGTGTTCGGCGTCCAAGACGGTTTGTTGACCACGCTCGGCCTCACCACCGGAGTGGCGACGGCGACGGCCGGGGCGGCCGTTGCCCATACGACCATTCTGATTGCGGGGCTGGTAGGCGCCTTGGCCGGAATGGTGTCGATGGGTACGGGCGCCTATCTCGCGGCCGGAGCGGAACACGACCTCAACCGCTCCGCGATTCACAAGGAGCGCTCCGAGTTGCGCGCGCAGCCGGAGGCAGAACACGCGGAGATGGTCGCCATATTGATGGCCCGGGGAGTGCCCGCGAATGAGGCTGATGATCTCACGACCACGCTGGCGCGTTATCCGAAGCTCTGGGAGGAGACTCACATTGAGAAGGAGCTTGGGATCTCGAGTGAGCCCGAGTCGACCTCGATCCACGATGGTTTGCTCATGGCAGGGACCTTCCTCATTGGTGCCGTCTTGCCCATACTCCCCTATGTGTTAATGACGGGCCTCCCTGCTGTCATCGGTTCGCTGGCGCTTTCCGCTGCCGGCCTCCTGGGAGTGGGTCTGATGAAGGCGAAGGTCGTCGGCCAGCGGATGATGGTGGGCGGACTTCAGGTTTTGGGTGTGGGCACCGCCGCAGCTCTTGCCGCATACTTGCTCGGGGTATTGCTGCCGCAGGCCTTTGGGCTGCGCCTACCAGCTGCCTGAGCCGGCCAACAATCTCAGGTGAGCTCCAGAAGAAGAGCTTCATCCGGACGATGAATGGGGACTGCGGCTCTTCTCGCGCGCTTCAGACCACGCCCAGGGCGGCGAGACCCGCTGGTGGTTGCTGGCGGCAGTCATCTGGAGCGGCAACGTCGTCGTGGTCAATGTCGCCCTCCAGAACAGTGGCTGACTTACTCCGCCTTTCTCTACATCGTGGGCGGCAGCGAGGTGCTACCACTTGCTCCCTGCTGGGAGGGACCCGTCCACCTCCCGCCAGGGTGGGAGGTGGTTCCTGGTAGCTCTCGCCACCGGCGACGTCCTGGTCGACCAGCCCAGGTTCACCGGGTCACTAGCACTGACGAACGCCGACAACTTCGTGCGGATCTCCGCTACCACCATTGGGCCGGGCCCCACTCCGGATGGCCGGCTCTGCGCCGTCCAGAGTGAGGCACCGGTCCTGGCGGGCTCAGCTCAGCGCCGGAGCCGCGTGACCACCGACTTCGCTCGCCCCGTCGATGGGCTCTGGCACCGGGATCGGATGGTGGAGCTCGAAGACCTCCTCGTTGAAGATGAGCCGGTCACCGACCTCCAGCTCCCGGTCTGCCATTCTCAGCGGAACGAACAGGGAGATCGCCTTCAGGATCCCGAAGGTCATGGCGCCGGAGTAGGCGGTGACCACCACCAGTCCCAGCATCTGGACGAGCAGCTGATGGCCATTGCCCGCAAGCAGCCCGGCGACACCGACCCCTGCCGCGCCGTGGGTGCCGAGGTAAACCACCATGGTGGGAGTGGCGATCAGGCCGACCATCACACCTCCGACAGCTCCCGCCACGAAGTGGGTGTGGACCACCCCCAGGGTGTCGTCCGCCTTGCGGAACGGCCACCTCTGGCCGAGCCTGTTCATGGTGAACCAGGGCACGGCCGCACCCAGAAGACCCACCAAGATGGCACCGGTGCCGTCGACATAGCCCGCCGCCGGGGTGATGGCGACCAGCCCGCAGATCATGCCGTTGATCGCCCCCACCATCGAGAGCTTGCGGTTGACGAACATATCCAGCAGGAACCAGGACAGCAGCGCAACCGCGGTGGCCAGGTTGGTGTTGAGCACGGCGGCGGCTGCGTCAGCGTTGGCGAAATAGGGGTCGCCTCCGTTGAACCCATTCCAACCGAGCCAGAGGATGCCCGCGCCGGCCACCGCCAGGAGCATGTTGTTGGGCTTGAAGTCGCGCTGATCCTTGAGGATTCTCGGTCCCACGGCCAGTGCCGCCACGAAGCCGGAGATTCCCGCCGCGACGTGGATGACGTAGCCGCCACTGTAGTCCACGACCCCCAGTTGGGAGAGCCAGCCCCCACCCCAGATCATGAAGGCGTTGACGCTGTAGACCAGCAAGGACCAGGCTGGCACAAAAATCATCCAGGCTCGCAGGTTCATGCGTCCAAACACGGCTCCGGCCAGGATGATGGGAGCGATGGCGGCGAACACGAACTGGAAGTAGATCAATGAGGACTGGGGAATGGCCAAGTGGGGCATCAACCCGCGCAGGAGCGGAATCGATGCCTGTCCCTGCTCGCTCAACGCGTTCAGAACTGGCTGGGGAATCCCCACCAGCGAGCCCAACAGGGGGTGGCCGAATCCCATGTTGAATCCGGCCAGAACCCACACCACCATCACCGCAGCGAAGGCGTAGACGGCCATCAGCGCCGAACTCACCGCCCACTTGCGCTTCACCAGCCCTCCGTAGAGGATGGCCAGGCCGGGGATCGACTGCAGCCCCACAAATGTCGCAGCTGTGAGCTGCCAGGAGTTGTCCCCTGGGCTGAGAAACGGCGCCGCTGGAATGTAGGCCAAGGGTATTCCTCCTCTGCTACCGCGACCGCTGCCACTTCACGGAGACCGCTTGGGAGGAGATTGTATGGTCCGTCTTGGGGCCAAACACCGTGACAACAAGCCTATATTGGGTCTGTCGTTACGTGCTTATCACCCGAATGCCATCTGTGTAGGCCGTCCTCAGAGGGCGCACCTGGGGACAAGGGTCCTATTGCCGTGGACTGGGAAGACCGGTGCAGCCGCCGGGCTCGGTGGATCTACCGCCATAGCATCCAAGGCGGCTTGAAAGCGACCGCTCGCCGGGTCCCGCCAGCGAGCTATTGCTCTTGGCGACCTTCGGTGGTGAGCGAGGCAGGGGACAGGCCAGGCTCTGCTAGCCAACGATCAAACTGGTCCTCGTCGAGGATGGGAACCCCGAGCCGCTGCGCGGTCGCCAGCTTGGAGCCCGCCGCCGCGCCGGCCACCACCGCCGAGGTCCTCTTGGAGACGCTGCTGCCGGGGTTGCCTCCCATGGCCTTGATCTCCGCCTCCGCCTCGGCCCTGGTGCGGCGCGCCAGTCCTCCGGTCAACACCACCGTCAGCCCCCGCCAGGGTCCCTCCACTCTTGGAGCCGCCTGGGGCTGCACCCCTGCCTCCAGCAGCTGATCGATCAAGGTGGAACCCCCCTGGCTGGCCAGGAAGTGGTGCACCGCCTCCGCCAGCACCGGGCCCAACCCTTCGATCTCGGCCAGCTCCTCAACGGACGCGCGGCGCAAACTCTCCAGGCTGCCGAAGTTCTGCGCCAGCAACTCGGCGGTGCGCTCCCCGACGTGGCCGATCCCCAGCGCGTAAAGGAACCGGGCCAGACTCGGGCGTCGCCTCGCCTGGATGGCTGCCACCAGCTGCCGGGAGGAGCGCTCACCCTGGCCGGGGATCTCCAGCAGGTCAGCCTCGGAGATACGGAAGAGGTCGGCGGGGC
>JAJZJU010000098.1 GCA_021809895.1 bacterium | reverse complement strand
CCACGCCGAAATGAGCGTCGCCGACCAGGCAGTCTCTAACCAGGGCGCGGTAGCGGGGCTCGAAGACGTGGAGGGGGATCCTGGCTCCGGGGAAGAGCACGGTACCAAGTGGAAAGATGGGGACGACCTGCACGGCTAATCAGTATGCCAATGCCGCGGCGATCAGATTCGCGCCAGTGGTTGCAGGCCGAGCAAGGTGAGGGCATTGGCCATGGTCGCCCGGGTGGCGTCGATCAGCGCCCGACGAAGCCCCCGGACGGCGTGGTCGTCGACTCGGTACAGCCGCTCGGTGTGCTCGTAGAGGTCGCTGAACGCGGTCGCCAACCGGTAGGTGTACCCGGCCAGAGAGGACGGGCTGAGCGATTCCGCAGCCTCGGCGACCGCGCGCGGGAAACTCGCCAGGAGCTTGACCAGCTCGCGCTCCTCCACACTCAGCTCCGGCGCGGTCTCCGGCACCGGCAGGGGCTCCACACGCTGCAGGACGCCGCAGGCACGAGCGTGGGCGTACTGCAGGTAGACCCCGCTGTCCCCGGTGGTCCGCAGTGCCTCTCCGAAGTCGAAGGTGATGATGGAGTTGAGCCCGAAGCGGAGCAGGTAATAGCGCACCGCGCTGGCCGCCAGTGCCGCCGCGGTCGCCTCGTCCTTGGCCTTTGCCTGCACCTGACGCTGGGCCTCATCCAGGAGCGCGTCGGCGCCGATCTCGATTCCCTGACGGCCGCTGAGCGCGTACATCGACTTGCCCTCGCTGACATCCACCCCCAGTGCGCCGGCCGCAGCCGGGGAGAGGGCCACCACCTCGTAGGCGAGGTGGAGCAGGTCTTCAGCCTGGCTGACAAAGCCCAGCCGGCGGAGTGCCTCCTTCACCACCCGCTGGGGCGCGCTCTGGCGCTGATCAATGACGTTGACGACCTCGCCCGCGCGACCGAACCGCGCCGGATCCAGGGTCGCCAGCTGTGGGTCCGCGGTCGAGGTCGCCGGGCCTCCGTCCGCCCAGGAGCGGTAGTGGAAGTCCAGGCCGAGGACTCCGAATTTCCAGAGATGGTAGGCGATGTCCTTGGCGGTGTAGGTCGCTATCCCATCGCTCTTGAGCAGCACCTTGGCATCCCCCTGCTCGGGATCGTCATCATCGGAGCCCTCATCCAAGGGCAGAACCCAGCATCCCGCCAGGCGGCCCTGCTCGACCTTGCGCATGACGCCGCGTTCCAGCAACATGTCCAGCGCGTGCCGCAGAAAGCCCAACTCGATGATGTCTGACTCCCAGGTGAGCAGGTCGTAGCCCACTCCGGCCCTGGCCATCGTCTGCAGGTGGCATTCGACGATCCGGCTGGTGAGCTCCTTGGCGGCGGTCGCTATCTCTCCGTCACGTGCCTCGATCGCACGAAGGGTCTGGCGGCGGAGCTCGACCAGTTCCTGGTCTGCCTCGTAGCGACGGCACACCTCGACGTAGGCCCTTGAGCAGAATCGGTCATAGGGCTCACCCGGCGCCGGGGTCAGCCCCAGGTGACGGATGCCAACCAGAACGTCCGCCACCTGGACGCCGGTGTCGTCGATGTAGTTCTGCACCTCGACCTGATGCCCGCGTGCTCTCAGGACCCGGGCGACGGTGTCGCCGATGCAGGCGTTGCGCAGGTGCCCGAGGTGGGCTGCCTTGTTGGGATTGGTGGCGGTGTGCTCCACCACCACCTTCACTCCCGCCAGGGGGTCGGGCTCCAGAAGCATCGGGTCTCGAAGAGCCTCCGCGATCACCTGGGGGGCGTAGCTGGAGAAGTCAATCCTGAGATTGAGGTAGCCGCCACCTGTGACCGTGATCTCCCGGGTGTGCGCCGGAGGCCGCCGCGAGACCCCGGCCGCCAGCTCCTGGGCTATCTCCCGAGGGGAACGACGCAGCTCACGAGCCAGTCGAAAGGCAACCGGAGATGAGTAGTCCCCGGCATCGGAGACGGCCGAGGGCTCGACCACGACCTCCGGCGGGTCTGGCACGCCCAGCTCCCGGATCGCCGCTTCGATGGCGCGAGCAAAGTAAGTCTGGAGATCTGGCATCGGCACCTGATCGTAACCGGTCGAGTGCCGGGCCGAAGGTCAGACCATCGGGTCCAGCTTCGCCTTGAGGGTCGACTTGGGCTGATAGCCCACCAGGCGCTGGACCGCTTCTCCCTGCTTGAACAGGATGAGGGTCGGAATGCTCATGACCCCGAACTTGCCGGCGATGTTGGGGTTGGCGTCGACGTCGAGCTTGGCAACCTTGACCCGCGCCCCGTACTCCGAAGCGAGGTCAGCCACCACCGGCGCCAGCATCTTGCAGGGGCCGCACCAGTCCGCCCAGAAATCAACCAGAACGGGGACCTGCGAGTTGATCACCTCACTGTCGAAGGTCGCGTCGCTAACGTGCACTGGCTCAGCCATCCTTGCCTCCCCCGCCGACTGCGCCACCGGTCCCGGTGGGAACGCTCGGCGTTGATTCTTTGCTGCTCTTGCTCTCTTTTGTCTCACTCTTGGGCACGGGTTTGGCCGCGTCGGCTGTCTCGCCGGCATTGGCCTTGCTGCCGTTCCCGGTCGGCGTGGGCGCGGGACCGATCGAACTGCTGGAAGAAGACCGGGAATCGGTCTTGTAGAAGCCCTGCCCCTTGAAGACGATGCCAACTGGGAAGACCACTCGGCGGACGGGGGCGGCGCACACGCTGCAGGCGCTGAGGGGCGCAGCCGTTATCGGCTGGACAACCTCGAACTCGTGTCCCGAGTCGCAGCGATACGCATAAGTGGGCACCTCAATGTCAGAGTACCCGAAACCGCCCCTGCCTCAAACTGGTGTGATCGGGGCACAGTCCACAGTGGAAGTCAAAGCTCACTGGTTGGGCATCAGCACCAGTCCGGCAGGGACCTTGGGAAAGAAGTAGGTCGACTTCTGCGGCATGGCGGCCCCTGCCAGCGAGACCTCAGTCACCTCGGCCACAGAGGGCGGATTGACCAGGAAGCCCACCGATCCGCGCTCCGCGACCAGCCTGACGGCCTCGGCGGGCTCCCGGGTGTAGAGGAGCCGGCCGGCTTCAAAGTCGGCCGTTCCCAGGCCCAGGTGTGCCTCCAGGATTTCTCGGTTCAGCACCGCGACGTCCAGGTGGGCGGCGGTGGTTGCGCCGGTGGCGGCCTGGCGACGGCGCGACACCAGCCAGCTGGTTGCTGAGTCGAAGATCACGAAGGCGTGCCATGAGTCCCTGAACTCCGCCAAGCTGGCGAGCCCGGAGTCGATCCCGTCCGTGGGCTGCGCGTCCCATCCCGAGCCGACCAGGGCTGTCATCAGCTCGTCTGGGTCCAAGCGACTGCGGGGCAGCACCCGGTGAGTGGGCAGGATGATGGTCGCAGGATCGTCCATGGGGGCCAGCAGCGCCAGCACCCCAGGTAGGTGCAACCCCAGAGCGGTCTCGTAGCGGTGGTGACCGTCCGCGATGAACAGCCGGCTCGAGCTGAGCAGCTCGGTGATTCGCGCAACCGCCGAGGGCTCACAGACCCGCCAGAGGCGGTGCGACTCGGCACCCCGTTCGCCGTCGACGTGGGCCTCTCCCAGAAGCGGTGCCGCCACGATCTGGCTGCGCAAGGCTTCCGATATCGCTTGCCCTTTCTCAAGCAGCAAGAGGATGGGGGAGGTCTGGACGCCGGTGGCATGCAGCAGACGCAACCTGTCCTCACGCGCCTTCTTGAGGGTGAGCTCGTGGCGCAGCACCTCACCGCGATCGTACGGAACCGGCTCCACGGCTGCGAAGCAGCCCAGGCGCGTCAGCTCGCCGCTGCCGTAGGGGGCGGGAAAGGTGTGGCTGTGGATGTACAGCGAGGGCTGTTCGTCCCTTGTCAGGAACCCCTGTTCGAGCCACACCCGGAGATGGTCGCGTGCCCTCATGTACTGGTCCTGCACACCCTCCTGATCGCCGTCGTAGGTGAGCCCCAGCTCGACTCGAACCACGTTCTGCATGGCCCTGGAGTAGAGCTCGGCCTGCAGCGCAGGAGTGATCACGTCGTAGGGGGGAGCGATCACGTCGGCCAGGGAGATCCGGGCGGGGTCGTAACGCAGGCCCCTGAACGCGCTGACTCTAGCCAACGGAGCCGATCTCCACCTTATGCACACTCTCCACACCCGAGATGTGGAGAAGCTGGTCAACCAAGGAGTCTGGCACCGGCTCATCCACCCGGATGGCGGTGACAGCGGTACCTCGCGGCTGATCACGACCCACCTGCATCTCCGCGATGTTGACGTCGGCGGCTCCCAGGAGTTGCCCCATCTCCCCGATCAGACCTGGGCGGTCGCGGTGGGCAAGCATCAGAAATGCGCCGTCGAGCAGGAGGTCGATGTGGAGATCGTCGAGCCGAGTCAAGCGGGGCTCGCCCAGCACCAGAGTCCCCTCCAGGGCCGTCGGACCGCGCCCCTGGGCGCGAACCAGGATCGACCCCGCAAAGCTCACGGCTTGGGAGCTGCGCTGCTCTCTTATGACCACTCCGTTACGGGACGCAATCTCCATGGCATTGACGGCGGTCACTCGATCCTGGGAGAAGGAGCTCAGCATCCCGCTCATCAGGGCGGCGCTGATGGCAGCCGTGTGCACCGTGGCGACATCGCCGTGATAGGTGATCTCCACCTCCCGCAGAGCGCCGCCGCCGAGCTGGGCCCACAGGCTGCCCACCCGCCTGGCCAGCTCCTGATACGGCACCACCAGGGCGATCTCGTCCTCCGCCACCGGCGGGGTGTTGACCGCCCAGCGTGCGGGCCTACCCGCCAGGACCTCCGCTATCTGCTCAGCGACATCGGTGGCGACCGACACCTGCGCCTCCCTGGTGGACGCGCCCAGATGGGGTGTGACCAGAATCCTCGGATCTCCCAACAGGGGATGGTCGGGGGGTGGCGGCTCCTTGGTGAAGACGTCGACCGCCGCTCCTGCGAGGTGCCCGGACGCCACCGCCGCCGCCAGAGCTGCCTCATCCACGATGCCGCCGCGACCCACGTTCAGCACCCTCCCGCCGGCCGGCATGAGGGCCAGCTCACGGGCTCCTATCATCCCCCTGGTCGCGTCGTTGAGCGGGGTGTGGACGGTCACCATGTCCGCCCGGGCCAGGACCTCGTCCAGGGAGCCCAGCTCGATCCCGAGCTGGGCCGCACGCTCCTCGGCGACCAGCGGGTCATAGGCCAAAACCCGCATCTGCAAGCCCCGGGCGATGCGGGCCACCTCCATTCCAATCTTGCCCAGCCCGATGACGGCCAGGGTCTTGCCGCGGAGCTCGGTGCCCACCAGGCTCGACCGCTCCCAGCGTCCCTGGCGCAGCGACGAGTCGGCGCGCGCCACGTTGCGGCAGAGGGCGAGCATGAGGGCGATGGTGTGCTCCGCCGCCGCCACCGTGTTGCCGGTGGGCGCATTCACGACCAGGATCCCGCGCTCGGTGGCCGCCGGGACATCGATATTGTCGACCCCAACTCCGGCCCTACCGATGATGCGCAGGGCGGTCGCCGCCTCGATCACGGGCCGGGTCACCTTGGTCTCGCTGCGCACCACCAGCGCACTGAACCCCCCTATCCGGCTGACCAGCTCACCCTCGGAGAGCCCGGTCGCCACCTCCACCGTGCCGGCCTGGCGCAGCTTGGCCAGGCCGTCCTCGGCCAGTTGATCCGCGACCAGGATTCGGGGTGCGTTGTCACCGGGATGGTTCATTTGCTCTCCAGGGGCTCTTCGCCGGCCGAGCAGGGGCTGTCCCCAGGATGGCTCGGCCGCTGCAATCTCAGTCTATTTTCGCCCCATGGGTGGGCACGAACGGTTGGTCCCAAAGTCGGATGCCGCCCAGGATGCCGGCGTCGTTGCCGACCAGCGTCACGTCGTCACCCAACTCCTCGGTCACCCTGGCGGAGTTGCCGCCTCCGATGTAGAGGTGGTCGAAGAAGAGCAGGGCTCTGACCACTTCGACCATGCGGCCCACCCGGCGATTCCAGCGTTCCTCCCCGATGCGCTTGCGGACCTGATCCCCGAGGTACTCGTTGTAGGTCTTCTGCTTGTGGAGAGGATGGTGGGCGAGTTCCAGGTGAGGGGCCAACCGGCCATCCATAAAGACGGCGCTGCCGACGCCGGTGCCCAGGGTCAGCACCACCTCCAGCCCCTTTGCCTTGATCACAGCCATCCCCTGCACCTCGGCGTCGTTGCCAATCCTGGTGGGCTTGCCGAGGGTCTTGGCGGTGGCGGCAGAAAGGTTGAAGTGGTCCCATGCACGCACCAGGTCCGGAACCTCGGGGGTTCCGTCACCGCCCTCCAAGATGAAGTGCGGGGCGCTGAGAATCATGCCGTCGCGGACCACTCCCGGAAAGCCCACCGACACTCGATCGCATGGGGGCAGCGACTTGGAGATTGTCGAGAACACCTGCAGCAGGGCGTTGGGGGTTAGGGGGTAGGTGGTGGGCACCCGCACCTTTTCCGCCGTCGGCTTGCCACGGAGGTCCAGGGTGTCTCCCTTGATCCCGGTTCCGCCGACGTCCAGAGACAGCGTGACCGGACCGGATCTGCGCCCGCTAGGAGCCGCCATGGCCGCTCCTGGCAAAAGTGGCGGTCACTGATCCCGGTCCATCACATGGAAAGCTCAGCGCTGGTCGGTGGAGAAGGGCAGAAGCGCCATGTGCCGAGCCCTCTTCAGGGCGACGGTCAGCCGGCGCTGGTGCAGGGCACAGGTCCCGGTCACCCGCCTAGGCAGGATCTTCCCGCGCTCACTGATGTAGCGGCGCAGGCGCGCCACCTCCTTGTGGTCGACATCGACGATCCGCTCCAGGCAGAAGTTGCACACCTTGCGAGGGCGGCGCCGCGCGTATTCCGACATCTCTACTGTTCTAAGCCTCCGCTTTGCTCTTCACTTATCTCTAAAAGGGAATGTCATCGGGGTCGATGTCACCGTCCCCGGGATCTGGGGGCGGGCCCTCTTGGCTGGTCGCGGCAGGGAAGGGGGCCACCCGAGCGGGCTGGTCACCGGCCTCGCCACCACGGGACTCCAAGAACTGTATGTCGTTGGCATTGACCTCGGTGCGGTAGCGCTTCTGGCCATCCTGGCCATCCCAGGATCTGGTCTGCAGACGCCCCTCGATGTAGACCAGGCTCCCCTTCTTGAGGTACTGCCCAGCCAGCTCTGCCAGCTTGCGGCCCCCCATGTTCCACACCACCACGTCGTGATAGTCGGTGAACTCGCGACGCTCGCCATCCTGAGCGGTGCTGTAACGGTTGGTGGCGATCCGCAGCTGGGTGACCGGCTGACCGCTGGGAAGGTAGCGCATCTCGGGATCGGCGGTGCAACGGCCGATCAGCATGACCCGGTTGAGCGAACCCGCCATGACTACTCCTCCTCCCCACTCTCCGCGGCGATGGCAACGGCCTCGGGGACATCCTCGGTCCCGCTTTCGATGTCGTCCGGCTGCTCGTCGTCAATGGGGTCCTCGACCGCCTCGGACTCCTCCTCGGCGGCTTCGGCCTCATCCGACTGCTCCTGGCCGCGAGCCTTGTTGCGGACCCGCCCGCGACGGTCCTCCCCCTCCGGCAGCAGGTACACCTGGCGGAGCGTGATCAGCTGCCGGATCACCCGCTCGTCGAGTGTCAGCTGCCGTTCCAGGTCCCTCAGCTTCTCCCCGGGCAGGGCCATCTCCTTGAGGACGTAGTAGCCGTCGGTAAAGCCCGCAATTGTGTAGGCCAGCCGGCGCCGGCCCCACAGCGATGACTTGGTGACCTCGCCGCCGTGCCCGGCGACCAGATTGGCGATCTCGTCCATGGCCACTCGGACCTGCTCCTCGTCGAGGTCGGGGCGGACGATGTAGAACAGCTCGTATTCGCGCAGCAAGAGAGCGCCTCCCAGATCCTGTGGGTATGCAGCCGGCTGGGGACCGGGTGCAGGTTCAGGTGGAGTGTAGCAGGGCCCGCACCGGATCCCGGCTGGGTCGTCTGCTCAGACGCCTAGCTGCGCCACCAAGCGTTGGCTGTACCACCTGGTCCCGAGCGCGATTCCACCGGCGATCGCGGCGGCCAGCAGCAGCGCCACCAAGGGATGGACAAAGCCATCACCCAGCGGCAGCAGAACCCCGATGGCGCAGCCCACGGCCATGCCGACAATGAGAGAGGCGATGGAGGCCAGGGGCAGCCAGACGGACAGGCGCATCGCGCGGCTGATGGGAGGCTCGTTCATGACCGCCAGCCGGTCGCGCCGGATCACGGTGAGGGTCTGGACATGGTTCAAGCCAGGGGTGACCGTCAGCCCCACCACGGTGGCTCCCGCCTTAACTCGCTCGAACAGCTCCGGGCGCACCCGGAACTGCTCCACGTTCTTGCCGACACTGATGGCGAGCGTGGCCAGCCCCGGGGTTGCGGAGATGCTGCTGGCCCCCACCAGTTGTCCCTGGATGGTGCGCGAGGGTTGCTTGCGATCTCCTCGCGCCGTCAGGTACGCGGGCCCGGTGATCGAGATTGCGGTCCCGGTCATGATCACCGCCACGGCCACCACCACCACACCCAGGAAGAGGTCGTGTTGCCCGATCTCCACCAGCAGCCCAAGTACCCCAGCCGCGATCACGACAATCCCGGCGGCCAGCGACAGCAGCGCGAACTGGGTGACCTCCTTGGGAGACACGCCCTCGAGGAGGCCGCCCCGGCGCATCATCTCGTCGCGGCTTGGGGCCTGGGTACGCTCGCGGACGCTGGAGCGCTGCTGAGCCTCCAGCCGCGCCTGACGGCGTCGCAGCTCGCGGCTGCCTGGGTTACGCATGGGAGAGTAAGGATCGCATTTGCGCCCAGGTCGGTGCGCGGCGGCTCCCGTCAGAGGCCGTCCCTGAGTTCGCCAGGCCGGGCCAAGACCAGCGGGGTCGGTGTCAAGATGGTTGAGCTGGCTCTCTTGGTTCAGCCAGAGCCGGAACCGGGCGATGGTGGCCACACCCTGTCGCGGGGAGAGACCGCCCGCGGCGTCCGGATCTCGCGCGGGTTGTGAGCAGTTGGGCGCAGCATGAGGTTACTGGTGAGGACGAGGACAGCTCTTGCTCCGGGGAGGCCGATCTATTTCGCGGCATGCCATCGGCGGTGCTCAGCTTCCCGGAGCGCCTCTATGGGGAGCGTTCAGCCCAGACGCCCAAAACTTGTGTTCTGGGGGGACTGAAGCAGCGTGAGTGACGAGGTCACGGCGGAGGCACGGATCGCGGACCCAGGGACCTTCCCGCTGCTCTGGGCTTTGGGGGAGGAGTGG
>JAJZJU010000097.1 GCA_021809895.1 bacterium | reverse complement strand
TCTTGGTGTCATCGACGATCGGGCCCCACGCCGGTCACGAGGACTCACCGCTTGGCGAAGGACCTTGAACTCGCGCGCCAGCTGGTGGAGATCCAAGCTCTCTGGCCCGCGACGAACTACCAGGACCTGGCCACCCGGTCAGCCTCCTGAAACCAGGCCGGGGCCGGGCGGCCACGCTGTAGGGTGAGGTGCTCCGCCTGAGCCGCCCTGGGCTCATCCGTCGCGCTATCCCCCGGTGCGGGCCAGGGCATCAGCCGCGACCAGGTCGGTGTCGGCTGGGCCGCCCTTCGCCTCGTCGTCCAACACCTGCACGATTCCCGGGGACTGGGCGACGGTGGGCGCCGACAGAGCCATCCGGCTTCTCGGCCGCGGGTCGGAGTTGATCACCACCGACGAGCAGGAGATTTTCCCAATAGAGGTCGAGGAGATTCTGCAGCCCTTCCCCGGCATCCGGGCCGCCGTCGGCGTAGGGGCTGACATCGAGCGTCGATCAGGCGATCAAGGGCGATGGCATCACGCGGACAGCATGGCACCCAGCGTTGGGTCCGCGACGACGCCTCCCTATGTGTCGACACCCACCCGTTCGAGTGGCGCTAGTCGAGGAGGTGGCGGGGCTCCCCCCTCCCCACTGGTATCAGGTGAGACTCTGGGCCCGGCCGGGTCGTCGCGGGTTAAGGCTGGGAATGGGGACCTCGGCAATCGGCCTGGCCCCGGCCTTGCGCGAGTAGAGCTCCCGGTCGGCGGCGGAGAAGAGCACATCGGCTCTCAGCCCATCACCGGGAAACTCTGAGATCCCGTAGCTGAAGGCGGCCTCCGGCGCCATCTGCTTCAGCTCATGGCGGGCCCTGGTCATGCTGCGCTGGGCGGTCTGGCGGTCGGCCCCGGGATACAGGACCGCGAACTCATCCCCGCCGATGCGGTAGGCGCGGTCCTCTCGCCTGCCTGACTTGGCCAGGGCCCGCCCCAGCTCCTGAAGCGCCGAGTCTCCCGCCGAGTGACCACCCTTGCCGTCGTTTATCTTCTTCAGCTCGTCGAGGTCGACCAGCAGCAACGAGAAGGTTGAGTGGTCGCGGCTTCCGTGATAGACGAGCTGTTCCAGGTCCTCCTGGAAGGCCCGGCGGTTGAGAAGCCCGGTCAAAGGGTCCCTCAGAGCCTGCAGGGAGCGCTCGTCCAGTAGGCTCCGGTGAGCACGCAGCAGCACCGCCTGGCGGACCACCAGCAGCGCGCTCACCGCGACCGCTCCGGCCACCAGCCCCCGGCCCAGACCTCCAGAAAGTCGGCCGGTGATGGTAACCCACAGCGCCGCCATCTCCAGAACCACGGCTGGGAGGTAGGGCAGATAGACCTGGACCCGCGACCACCGCTCACCCCCTCGAGCCAGCGCCCCCGCCGGGGTCACCCCAAAGTCAGGGGCGAGAGCGATGACTATCAACCCGGGGCCATAGAGCGCCTGCAGCCACCAGGGGATAGAGGGCTGCCCGGCGAGGGCCAGGCCCACGTGGATCGTGGCGATCACGAACGCCCAGCCCAGTGCCGCGACCAACATGAGGAAGTCCATCTGCTCGGAGCGGCGCAGCCACCCCACCGCGATCCAGAGAGTCCCCACAAAGAGCGCCAGCTCCACCATCCAGGCGACCCCGGTCGCGAAGAGGTGGATCCCACCATGTGACCAAAGAGGGATCAGCACCAAGGGCACCGCCAAGGCCAGCATCGACACGATCAGGATCCCCAGGTCCAGCAGAGCAGCCAGCCCCCTCTTTTGGGTGTGGTGGGAGGCGACATACTCGACCACCGCCGCCATCAGCGCCAGGGCGGCCCCCAGCAAGGCCACGCCGGCGACGAGGTTGGCCGCACGACCTGTGCCCAGGTCGAACATCCCGCCACTTATGAAGGTGGCGGCAAAGAGCGCCATCGCGACCTGAACGAGCTGGAAATAGCGGCGATTGGTTGGGCCCATCCCCAAGGAGAAGCTGACCACCACGAGCAGGCAGAGGAGACCATCGACCACCTCTATCCCGCCTCTGGCCATCACGTTGCTGCCGCCACGCACGAGCCCAGCGGTGATAAGGATCAGAGCCAGGAGATAGCAGGCGAAAGCGGATCCAGCCAGCCACCCGCGCTGGGATCTCAACATCGCTCCAAGCTGCATTGTGTGGCAAGCCTGCCACAGCCATCCCCCGCCTGTACCGCTATTCCTGTGACGATGTGGCAACTTCACCGCCGGTCGGTTATGGTCACAGGATGCCCGCGATCAAGCAGCCGCAGGGCCTCTCGGCCTGGCCGGGGCTGACCGTGGTCGGGGAGATCTCAAGCGGCCCCCGCCAGCGCCTCTGGCGGGGAGACCTGAGCGGCCGGACCGTGGTCGTCCATGAGGTCCTTCGCACCCCCGAGGCGCTGGACTGGGAGCTCAAGCTCCGGGCCTATCTCGGGGCGCGGGGAGTCCTGAGCCCGGGTATTTTTCCAACCGCCCTGGGCCGGCTCCGCGATGGCCGGGTCTATGTCGAGGAGTTCGTGGAGGGAGCTCCTCCAACCTCGGCGGGCCAGTATGAATTGGTCGCCGCCACAGTGAACGGCCTCCACCGCCTGACCAGAGGCCACCCCCAGCGGCCGGGATTCCTCTGCATCCAGGAACTGCTCAGAGCTGACCGCGGAGGTGACATCGACCTCGCTCTTCTCCCCAAGGCCGCGGTCGACCTCATCCGCCAGGCGTGGACCAAACTCCCCTTCTTGCCCCGGGTCGTCGTTCACTCGGACCTTCGTCCCGATAACATCCGCGTCCGAGAGCGCCAATGCGTGCTGCTGGACTGGGATGAGGCACACGTCGACCCTCCATGGCTTGACCTTGTCGAGCTTCCCAATTGGGAGCCGCCCCAGAACCTCGACTGCTCGCGCCCCCAGCTTGAACTGGCGGCTCTGGCATGGGAGGTGGCGGCGTGCTGGCGGCTCGAGCCCGCCTACTCCAGGGAGCGCCTGCGGCAGTTACGCCGGCGGTCCCTGGAGGTGGAGCGCATCTGAGCGATCGCCATGACATCCGATCTTGCCGGTGGCGGCTCGCTGCCGGGCCGCAGCCCGGCCGGGTTGACCAGGAGGCCCACCCGGGTCATCGACCCCCAGACCGAAGCGCTGTGACCAGATCGCCCCGAGCTGGGGCGGGAGGGCCAAGCCCTCCCGCCCTCCTCAACTGGGGGCTATCTCTTTCCAGTCGTCTTGGTGGTGGTGGGCGTGTCGTAGGTGTTAATCGCAGCCGCGAGGTCGGCCACGTCCGGAACTCCAAGCCCGGTGGTCGGGTCCCACCCGGCACTCGCCTGGTAGCCCCAGTTATTGCCAGTCGTGATGTCGCGGAAGCCCTGTACCGTCCCGCCCGATGGCGGCAGCGAATAGAACACGGCGGTCGCCAGTCCTATTGGGGTAGCGTTCCTGCCCCCCGTCGCCTGGTCTAGCAGGGCCGTGATGCCGGCCCACTGGGGAGCGGCGAACGAGGTGCCACCCCAACCGTTGCTCCAGGGATCTGTGCTATTTGAGTATGTGGAGGAGGAGTCGTAGATGGCGTAGCCGGTGAACGGATCCGCGTTCAGCGCTACGTCCGGCAGGCCCCGCTGCCCGGAGGTCTGGAAGCCCGTCTGCCAACTCGGCTCCGGGAAGTAGAGGCTGTAGCCTCCACCGGAGCCCACCGGATAGACCAGCTGCTGCATCCGCTGCGCGCTCGGCACGCGGAACAGCGTGTAGTAGGGCACCAGGTAGCTCCAGCCCCAGGCAGCCTCGGAGGTTGGACCCACGTTGACCCCGGGCGCCAACTCCACCCCCGCACTCGACTGCGGCAGTGTGGTCCCCCCGGCGGCCGTGATGTAGGTTGAGGAAGCCGGGCTGTCGACGGCTAGAGACTTGTACTGGGGATAGGCGTCGTAGGAACCGGAGTCGCCCGAGGCCGCGAACATGCTGATCCCCTCCGCCGCCCCCTGCTCGAAGGCCTGGTTGAGCAAGGTCGCGTAGCCCTGGGTCTCGTCCTGCTCCGCCAATCCCCAGGAGGTGGTCATGACCTGGGCCTTGTCTTCGGTCGCGACCGTGTTGAAGAGGTCGACGAAGCCGTTGTTGGTGTTGGGAGCTATGTAGGCCCTGATGTTGGCCCCCGTCGCCATCGCCCCCGACCGCTCCACGTCGAGCGAGCTCTCCGAACCCCCCTGGCCCTTCCCGGAGACGTTGGTCGAAGCGCCATCGACTGGGACCTGAGTCAGCGTCCCGGTCCGGGGAATGTTGTAGTACGTCCAGAATGCATTGGCGTCGCTGCTCAGGAAGGGCGCCAGGGTTGCGACCGCGATCGTGACTCCGGCCCCGGTGATGCCGTTGCTCTGCAGCGACGTTGCGTCATAGGTGGATGCGATCGCCTGCGGAGAGTAGCCCACAGGAGAGGAGCAGTCGCTCTGGCACGTCGTGCTGCCGGAAGCTGCCGGCAGCTGCGACTGGCTGATGCTCATGGTGTGTATGCCGTTGTAGGTCATCAGCCCGGAGAACCCCGACACCATCGCGGCCAGGTCGTACGGAGTCCCGTTGTAGGTATAGCTGGTCGGCAGAGACGGGCTCTCCTGGTTGGCGAAGTAGGAATGCCCACCGAACTGATAGGCGTTGATGGAGACGCCGAGGGCCTGTTCCACCTGGCCCACGTTGCCCACAGCCTCGATCCGGTTCAGGTAGGTGATGGGGGTCGTTATGCCGAAGCCATTGAGGTACGCCTTAAGGGCGGCGACACTGCTGCTCGATTGGTCGTAGGTCGCAGCGAATGAGGTGGGGGTGAGGTACTGGTGGAAGTAGGAGCTGCTCGGGGTCACGGTGTCGGTGATGAAGGTGGGCAGCGCTGGCATTCCGGAGCCTGGCGTCACGTAGCTCAGCCCTATCAGCAGGTTCACCTGCTCCCCCGCCGGGGCGGCCCCGAGATCGGTCGAGTTGCTGATCAGCCAGTGGGCGGTGTTGCCATGGACGACAGCTGTCCCCCCAGGGTTGCCCTTGGCCGACGCCACCGAGCCGCCCCCCAGGATGAGGGTTGCAGCCAGACTCCCAAGCAGGAGCGCCCGGCCGGTTCCAGTCTTCATGGTGAGTCCTCCTCGCACAAAAACACGCTCTTCCAACCGACCGTCCCAGGCAATGCTAACAAGCCCACCCCGGCCTGTTAGCGGTCAAACGAAAAGCGCCGCCCCGCCGATACTGCGTGGCCCTCACCGTCCGGCGAGCGCTCCCCGATCGGGCCGCGACGTCCGCCTCCGTGCTGCCGCCAACCCACCACCCGGCAGCCCGCCGCCCTCCTCCCTGTGCGCGGGTGTGGCCACGCCACCGGTGCCTACGCCTCACCGGCGCGCGGGCCGCTGAGGCTCGCTGTGGTGCCTCAACGGCCGGCGAGCTGCACGGTGGCCCGCGCCCAGGGGTCGATCAGAAGGCGCCCAGGCCGTTCAGCCCATTGGGGGTGCCGTTGCCGGTCGGCCCGTTGTAGCCGGGATCCTGGGTCTTCAGGCTGTCGGCGGCGTTGCAGAGGTAGTTGGTGCAGCCGCTCGAGTTGCTGCCTGAAGTGATCTTGGTCAGCGACGTCTCATTGGTGTAGAGGCCCTGGGCCGCGGCGGATGACGAGCTGTGATAGCCGGCCAGGGCGAACACGCTGGCCACTATCGGAGAGGCGACGCTGGTGCCTCCGAAGACCAGCCACCCCGACTCGTGGTAGCTGTCGTAGACCGCCACCCCGGTCGAGGGGTTGGCGTCGGCGGAGACGTCGGCCACGGTGCGCCCGCTGCTGCAGAACGTGGTCTGCGGCTGCCAGCTCGGCATTGGCTCGTACGCGGAGCAGCCGCTGCCGGTCCCGGACCAGACTGTCTGCGACGAGGGGTCCGATGGATTGGAAAGAGTGGTGCCCCCGACCGCCACCACAGACGGTGCGGCCGCGGGATACTCCACCCCGTAGCCGCCGTCCCCGGCGCTCACGGTGATGGCTGAATGGGGCGCGCTGTAGGCGCCGTTGTCGGAAAACTCAGTCGAGAACTCGGAGCCGCCGTAGCTGTTGGAGACGGCGTTGGGGTCGGCTTTGAGCGCGGTCGCTTCCGCCGTCATGAGATCCGAGAAGCTGGCCGAGTTGGCCTCCACCAAAAGGATGTTGCAGTTGGGGCAGATGGCGGAGACCATGTCCAGGTCCAGGGAGATCTCCTCCGACCAGGACTTGTTGGCCCTGGGATAGGAGCCCTGCACGCCGTTTTGGTTGACCTGGGTGAATGACACGCACGCTCCGCTACCACCCGTTCCGCAGAGCGGGGGCAGCCCCCACTCCTTCCGGTACACCGCCAGGTCGGAGGCGGCCTGGGGGTCGTTGTAGGCGTCCACGATGGCGACCGTGTTGCCCGTGCCGTTACTCCCGCTTATCGAGCTCAACCCGTAGGCGCTCTGCAGGTCCACCGGCTGATACCCGCTCGGGGTGGTCGTGGTGCCCCCTCCCCCGCCGCCTCCTCCTCCAGGGCCATGGCCATGGCCGAGGCCCTTGGCCGGCGCGAGAACGTGGACGCCGTGCCAGTTGAGGGCCGGATTCAGCAGCTGGATGGCGTTGCAGCGGGCGATCCCGGGGCCGACCGGACCGGGGCAGACCTGAGCCACCTCTGGGGCCGCGGACGGCCTCCCGGCGGCCGCCACCGAGGCCATGCCCGCAGTGGCCACCGCTGCTCCCGCCAGCAGGCAGACCGCAGTCACAACTCTCATTTCTCGATCCTCAAAAAAGATCGCCCGCAGGGCGAATTGCTCAAGCCTTGGTGGCGTAGATTAGCGCCCCTTCCCGGCTGATGCAAGTGAGCTGTGGCCCAGCAGGCGGCAACCGGGTGAGCCACAGGCGCAGCTGTGACCTGACATCCCGCTGGCCATAACGGCCGGGCCTGGGCCAGCCCCACCATCCCGCGCTCAGAGCGCTCATAGGAACCTGGCGGGACGGAAAAGAGGAGATGACCGCCCCCGCTGAGGGCCCGGACCAGACCTAGACTCCCTGACCGCTGCCCGGTGCCAGATCCCAGCGGGCGAGGGGCCCTGCCCGAGATCCCATCCCCGCTATGCTTGCCCCACCATCACCGCCAGGGGAGCCCCCATGAGAGCCAGAGAGCACATCCTTAGATCGACCACCCTGGGCGCATGCGCCGCCCTCGCCGTAGTGCTGCTGGGAGCCGCCCCTGTGCTGGCCGCCCAACCCGCGGGAAAGGGCCACAACCCCACGAGTTCTGCGGGCGGGCACACCTCGACCCCAACCGGCAACGACATCTCCTACCCTCAGTGCGGGGGCAGCTTCCCGAGCGGCCAGGCCTTCGGGATAGTCGGGGTCAACGACGGCCTGGCCAACAATCAAAATCCTTGCCTGGGACCGTACCAGGGCGGCGGCGCCTCCACCAGCGAGCTCTACTGGGCTGCGGCCACCTCGAATGGAGGTACGAGCCAGGCCACGGCGAGCCTCTACGTCAACACCGCCGACCCCGGCAACATGTACAACGGAAAGCCGGTGGCGGACTGGCCCAAGACGGGCGGAAACGCAACGGTTGGCTACTGCACCACTATCTCCGTCGACGGGTACACGGTCGGCGCGGACTCGAACGGCTGCGCCTGGCAGTACGGTTACAACAAAGCCGTCCAAGACGGCCTTTGGCTCCAGAGCGCCGCATCGGCCGTGAACAATGCGTTGGGTACCTCTTGTACTGCTACCAATGCCATCCCCTGCAGTCCCGCCTCCTACCCCTGGTGGCTGGACGTCGAGACCGCCAACACCTGGCAGTCCAGCACGGCCATGAACGTGGCCGACATCCAGGGCATGCTGGCGGGGCTCGACTCGTTCAGCGGCAGCCCCACGATTGGGATCTACTCCACCAGCTATCAGTGGAGCCAGATCGTCGGCACCCAGAGTGCCTTGAGCACCTCGGGCCTTCCCGATTGGATCCCCGGAGCCCGCAAGCTGTCGGGGGCCGAGGCCAACTGCTCGCTGAGCAGTTTCACGGGCGGGACGGTCACTGTCACCCAGTGGTTCGGGCATCCTTTCGACGGCGACTACGCCTGCCCCTCCTGAGCCGGGGACCGCGCGAACCAGGCCTGGTGCTGGTCGACGGCGATCCTGGCGCCGCCAGGATCACGCGCCGGCAGTGGCAGCTCAGATAGACGACCTCAGCCGTCAGTGGACCGCGCGCCATCGGTGACCGGGGCTCCCCCGCCCGCTGAGGGGCGGTCTGACGACAGCGCCGCTCGGCCGCCTCGGGCTGTCGCCATCGCGCTCGGCCTGTGCCTGGGACCCGCCGCAGCGCTGGGGGTCGCCCGGTTCGCCTACGCGCTGTTGCTGCCACCGATGCGAGCTGAGCTCCACTGGTCCTTCGTCATAGCCGGCGCCATGAACACCGCCAATGCCCTGGGCTACCTCCTTGGCGCTCTGATCGCTGCCCCCACCTCACGTCGCTGGGGGACGAGCCGGGCCTTCCTGGTGGGCCTGGGAGTGACAGTGGGGGCGCTGCTGGCCACAGCTGCCACCGGCGACGTCACGGTGCTGGCCCTCCTGCGGGCGATCGCGGGAGTGGCCGGCGCCATCTGTTTCATCAGCGGCGCCGGCCTGGTCGCCGAAGTGGGCAGGGCCGGCTCCCCCCGCCGGGCGGCAGCGCTTCTCGGTATCTACTTCGCCGGCGGTGGAGCGGGCATCGTGGCCTCCGGCCTGGCGATCCCGTGGCTGCTTGCCGCCACCCCGGCCAGGGTGGGCTGGCGGTGGGGCTGGGTGCTCCTGGCCGGGCTCGGCCTGCTCGCCTTCGGCGTGGCTTTACCAGCGGCCCGGAGCTGCCGCGAACCAAGCGCCCGGCCGTCCATGGACAGGCACTGGCCGATGTCCCGGTTTCGGGCTCTGCTCGCCGGCTACGCGCTCTTTGGGGCGGGGTACATCGCCTACATGACCTTCATCGTCGCCTTCTTGAAGGACGGTGGTGCGGGCCAGGGGGAGGTCGCCTCATTCTGGGTAGTCCTGGGGGCGGCTTCCCTGGGCGGGGCCCTCCTGTGGGTGCGCCCACTGGTCAGACTGCACGGGGGCCGAGCTCCGGGCGCGGTGCTGGCGGTGCTCAGCGTTGGCGCGCTCCTGCCGCTCATCTCCCAATCTCCCGAGGCCGCCATCGCTTCCGCAGTGTTGTTCGGGGGATCCTTCTTGGCGGTGGTGACAGCGGTCACCATCGTGGCCCAGCGTTCCCTCCTCCCCCACCCTTGGACTCCCGCCATCGCCGCCCTCACCGTCGCCTTTGCCCTGGGCCAGTGCCTGGGCCCGGTGCTGGCCGGGGTGCTGTCAGACGGACCTGCCGGGCTTACGGCTGGCCTCGGTCTCTCGGCCGGCATCCTGATCATCGCGGCGATGGTGGCCCTGTTCCAACGCGACTACGAGGTCTCCCCGGCATTGGGTTAGGGCCAATCTCA
>JAJZJU010000096.1 GCA_021809895.1 bacterium | reverse complement strand
GCAGGGCGCGCTCAACAGAAGTCACCCATAGCCTGACCCACCAGTCCCACTTGCCAACCTCTTCCCGATTCACTCAACTGCCCTTATGGGCACTACCGCACACTTCTCCGCCAGCTGCTGCCAACCCCCGCGCTGGAGAGAGTCCGGCATGGTGGCCCCAGCGGAGCACCTCAGCTCAGGTAGGGGGCGGCTCCGTGACCCTGTTGGGCGGCATCCATCACGACCTCGCTGACGGTGGGGTGAGCGTGGATCACATCCCCCAATTCGGCCATGGTGAAGCCATCACTGATGGCGACTCCGACCTCGTGGATCAGCTCCACGGCGTGCGGGCCCATGATCGTGGCACCCAGCAGGCGGTCGTCCTTGGCATCGGCAACCAACTGGACGTAGCCCTCGGGCTCCCCCTCCGCCAGAGCCTTGGCTTCGCCGACGAATCGTGCCTGGCCTATGCGGACCTCGTGGCCAGCCTCCCTGGCCAGATCGGCGTGCAGGCCGACCGTGGCTATCTCCGGACTGGTGAAGATGCAGTTGGGAACAACCGTCCTATCCATGGGCCGCATCCGGACCGGGTCGAGTGCGTTCTCGACGGCGCGAGCCGCCTCAGCGCTGGCCAGGTGGGCCAGCTGGAGCCCGCCGATGCAGTCGCCCGCCGCCCAGATCCTGGGATCGGCCGTGCGCAGGTACTCGTCCACCTCGACGTGACCGCGCTGGCTCACCTGAACGCCCGCCTCCTGGAGCCCTATCCCGGATGTCTGAGGGCTCCTGCCCACCGCCACCAAGAGGGTTTCGGCTTCCACCACGGCACCCCCGGTCAGAGTCGCCACCACCGAGTCGTCGCGATAGGCGAGTTCCTCGGCCTTGGTCTCCAGATATACCTTGACTCCGTGTCCCTCCAGCAGCTTCTGGAACTGCTGGGCGGTGCGGCGGTCGACCCCCGCCAGGAGCTGAGGGAGCATCTCCACAACTGTTACCTGCGAGCCCAGGGGCGCGAATAGGCTGGCGAACTCGCAGCCGATCACGCCGCCGCCGATGATCAGGAGCCGCTTGGGGATCTCCGCGAGCGTCCAGACGCCGTCGGAGGTGATGACCCTGGGATTGTCCATGTCGATTCCGGGTAGCCCCGATGGCTCCGTGCCCACGCACACCACCAGGTGGTCATAGGGGTAGGCCGCGTCGCCCGCCACCACGGCTCCCTGCTCGAGATGGCCCTGCTCCCGTACGACCTTGATCTGGTGTCGCTTGCAGGCGGCCTCAACCCCACTGCGCATCTTCAGCACGATCTGGTCCTTGCGTGCCTGCATCTTGGGAAAGTCGAAGGAGAGCCCCTGCACCACCAGCCCGAACTCATCCGCCCGCTGAATCTTGTTCGCCAGCGCCGAGATCGCGAGCAGCGCCTTGCTGGGGACGCAGCCGCGGTTGAGGCAGGTTCCGCCGAGATCACGCCGTTCCACCAGGACCACCTCGGCTCCCAACTGGGCCGCTCGCAGCGCCGCCACATCCCCGGCCGGCCCCCCTCCCAGGACCACCACCTTTGGGGCGGTCACGCCGGCTCCGCAGCCGCAGTAGACTCCAGCACGGCCTCCTTGATCAGCCGCTCCTGCTCCGCCAGGTGCGCGCTCATCGAACCCTCCGAGGGCGAGGCCTGAGCCCGCCGCCCCACGTAGCTGAGCCCGACACCAGGGGGTAGAAGTGGCTGGAGGCGAGGTAGCAGGTAGTTGTAGGCGCCCATGTTGCGGGGCTCCTCCTGGACCCAGACGGCCTGCTCCACCTTGCCGTATCGGGAAAGGCTCTCTCCGATCTCATCACTGGCAAACGGGTAAAGGAGCTCCAGCCTTACGACCGCAACCTGCTCGCGTTGCTCGTGGTCGCGACGGGCGATCAGCTCGTGAGCGACCTTGCCGCTGGCGATCAACAACCGGCGAACGCGGTCGGGATCGGGCCCGGCCGGGTCGTCCAGAACCGCCTGGAACCGTCCCTCGGCTAGTTCCGCGGCGCCTGACATGGCTGCCGACAGGCGCAGCCCGCTCTTGGGAGTGAGCACCACCAGGGGGCGCCGCTCCTCAGCCAGCGCCTGCAGGCGCAGCAGATGGAAGTACTGGGCGGCGGTGGAGGGGTAAGCGACCCGCATGTTGCCCTCGGCGCAGAGTTCCAGGAACCGCTCGACCCTGGCGCTGGAGTGTTCCGGGCCGCTGCCCTCGTAGCCGTGCGGGAGCAGCAAGGTAAGCCGCGACTCCTGGTCCCATTTGGCCTGGCCAGCAGCCACGAACTGGTCGATTATCACCTGGGCGTTGTTGAAGAAGTCCCCATACTGCGCCTCCCACAGCACCAAGGCCTGAGGCTTGGTCACCCCATACCCGTACTCGAAGCCCATCGCCGCCACCTCGGACAGGGGGCTGTTGTGCACTTCGAAGCTCGCCCTGGCTCCTGAAAGGTGCTGGATGGGAGCCCAGGCCATCCCCGTCTCCACATCGTGGAGCACCAGGTGGCGCTGGCTGAAGGTCCCCCGAGCGGTGTCCTGGCCGGTGAGACGGATGGCTACTCCGTCCTCGATCAAGCTGGCGAAGGCCAGCGCCTCGCTCTGTGCCCAGAGCAGCCTTCCCTCCGGCTGGAGGGCCCGCGGCCTCTGCGCGAAGAAACGGGTCAGCTTGGGATTTAACTTGAACAAATCCGGCGTGGCGGCGAGCTCTCGGTCAAGTGCCTGCAGGCGCTCAAGCGGCACCGCGGTTTGCACGGCCGGGAGGCCGGCCGGCTCGGCCATCGTTCCCGCCGGCTGAGCGGCGGCCGCCAGCTCGTGGCCATTGGCGAGGGCGCGGGCGTGGGCGTCCACCATCTCCTGATAGGCCACCTGCTGCTCTTCCTCCAGGTCGGCCTCGCTGACCACTCCTCGCTCGATAAGGCGAGCCCCGTAGACCTGGACCGGGGTGGGGTGGCTACGGATCTTGGCCATCATGACGGGCTGGGTATAGGCGGGCTCGTCTCCTTCGTTGTGGCCGAGACGGCGGTAGCCGATCAGGTCAATGAGCACGTCACGCTCGAAAGTGGCCCGGTAGCTCACCGCCAGCCGGACCGCCTGGAGGCACGCCTCCACATCATCGCCGTTCACATGAATGATGGGGATGTCGTATCCCTTGGCCACGTCGCTGGCGTAGCGGGTCGAGCGCCCCTCGCTGGGCTCGGTGGTGAACCCGATCTGATTGTTGCCAATGATGTGCACCGTACCGCCCACCCTGTAGCCGTCCAGGCTCTGAAGGTTGAGGGTCTCGGTCACCACCCCCTGCCCGGTGAAGGCAGCGTCCCCATGGACGAGGACGGGGATCGCAGAACGCGTGTCCTGCTCCAGCGCCGTGGATCCAGTCGCAGTCTGCCGGGCCCGGGTGCGGCCCTCGACCACGGCGTTGACCACCTCGAGATGGCTGGGGTTGTGGGTGAGCACGATTCCCACTTCGCGGTTGTCCCGCGTGTGCGCGACCCCCTCGGCGCCATAGTGGTACTTCACGTCCCCGGTCGATGCGCCGCCCAGGTAGGCGCCGGACTCGAACTCCGCGATGATGTCCTCCAGCGACCGGCCCACGATCCTCGCGGTCACATTGAGGCGCCCTCGGTGGGCCATGCCCAGCACCACCTCGCGGGTACCGTCCTTGGCAAAGAGCTCGATCAGATGCTCCAGCATGGGAACCAGGGCATCCAGGCCCTCGATCGAGAAGGTGTGCTGGCCAAGATAGGTCTTGCGCAAGAAGCGCTCGAACGCGTCGACCTGGGCCAGCCGGTGCAGGAGCTGGCGCTGCTCCTCCTGGCTGAGAGGATTGAGGTGCGCGCCGGACTCTATCTGGCTGCGAAGCCAGGTCCGCTGCTCATGGCTGCTGATGTGTTCGATCTCGTAGGCGATGGTGCCGCAGTAGGTCTGGCGCATCCTGGGGAGGGCATCTGCCAGGGTCGCCCCCGGGACGGCGACTCGGAGCATCTCGGCCGGCACCTGCGTCATCAGGGCGTGGTCGAGCCCGACCGTGGCCGGCTCCAAGGATGGGTCTCCCGGCGGCTCGGAACCGAGCGGGTCGAGATGTGCCGCCAGATGTCCGTGGGTCCGGTAGGCCTTGACGAGTGACATGCCCGCCGCCACCGCCCTCATGAGCTGCTGATTGGGGGTGGCCAGCGCGGACCCGGCGGTGACGGTCAGAGGCGCGGGAGCTGTCGTCTCGGCGAGCTGAGGGAGATCCAGCTGCAAGCTCCGGAACACATCCTCGTAGAACCCCTGGCCACCGGCCAGCAAGACCTCCAACTGGCGCAGGAGCATGCCTGATTCCAGCCCCTGGACGAGCCGATGGTCGTAGGTGCTGGTGAGAGTCATGGTCGGTCGTATGCCCAGCGTCGACTTCGCCTCCAGGGACAGCCCGGAGAAGCCAGGGGGGCTGCCGATCGCCCCGACGGCAATGATCGCGGCCTGCCCCGCCATCAGTCGGGGCACGGATGCCATGGTGCCAACACCCCCGGGATTGGTGAGGGTTATGGTGGCGTCCGCAAGGTCATCCACCGAGAGACCACCAGAACGGGTCTTGGCGACCAGATCCTCATACGCGGTCCGGAATCCTGGGAAGTCCAGACGGTGGGCGCCCCGGATTACCGGAACCAGCAAGAAACGGGATCCGTCCGACCGTTCAACGTCCACCGCCAAGCCCAGGTTCACTCCCTCCCGGACCACCTTGTGCGGCTCACCCTCCACCCTGGCGAAGCCGGCCGAGAAGGTTGGCATCTCCCGAGCGGCCCTGACCAAGGCGAAAGCCACAAGGTGGGTGAAGGAAACCTTGAGATCGGACCTGCCCTGAGCCTTGAGGGCCTCATTCAGCTGCCCCCGACGCGCCTCCAGGATGGGAACCTCGATGGTGCGAAAGCTGGTGGCCGTGGGAATGGTGAGGCTCTTCTCCATCGCCTCCACCAACTTGGCAGAGGTCCCCTTGATGGGAACTGTCGCACTACCGGCCTGACCGGCAGGGTTGGGCCCAGCCAGAACATCGTCGCGCCGGACCATCCCCCCCGGTCCGGTTCCCTCGACCTTGCCCAGGTCGACCCCGTCCAGATCAGCGCGCCTTCGCGCCAGCGGGCTGGCATCGACCTGCAGGCTCGACCGGGCCGCGGGCTGCGGGGCCCGGGGTGTCGGCGCAGACGGCGCTGGCTCGCGATCGTCCACAGTGGTCGCCCCTGGTTGGATCCTGGCCATCACGGTCCCGACCGAAACCGTCTCTCCCTCTGTAACCAGTACCTCGAGCACGGTCCCACCCACCGGCGCCGGGACTTCCGCGTCGACCTTGTCGGTCTGGATCTCGACCAGAGTCTCGCCGGCCGCGATCTGATCGCCCGGCTGCTTGTGCCAGGTCCCCACCACGCCCTCGGTAACCGACTCGCCCAGAGCCGGAAGCGGTACCGGCACTGGTGCCGCCAGGGGTCCGGCCGACGGTTCTTGGGCAGTCTGAGCTGAAGGCTCGTTGCCGGACTTGGCCGCGGGCCCGGGCGAGCCCTCGCCCGGCGCCATCTCCGCCAGAGGCGCGCCGACCGCGACCACCTCCCCCTCTGGGGCCACGATGCGAACCAGGACCCCGGCGACTGGGGAGGGAACCTCTGCGTCGATTTTGTCGGTCTGGATCTCAACCAGGGTCTCCCCGGCCGCCACCTGATCCCCGACTTGCTTGCGCCACGCGCCCACCACCCCCTCGGTCACAGACTCTCCCATCTGGGGCAGAGTCACCTCCAAGGTCTTACTCGGCAAAGCGTCTCCATAAAAAATGGCGGGACGAGCGGCGACCATGGGTCGGTTCACAGCCCGCGCTACTTCTATGTACGATTCTAGGGAGGAGCGGACGAGCGGAGGGCAGCCTCTTGACTATTTGGCGCCGAAGGCCCAACATATTGCGCCTAGGCCCTGTGACACCCACCACATATGGTTCGGAAGCCACCTAGAGCCCTCTAGTCAACCATCGTTCGTCCTGCCAGGAGGAAGTTTCGTGGACCGACCCACCAGCGACCCCGACCCCGTATCCGCTGTGACTCCAGAGGAACGCTCCGACAAGCGCGCCAACGGGGTCCCGGGACTCACCGCCTCGAGCCGGGGACTGCGCGTGGAGCGCCACTTCACTCAACCAGGGATCCATCCCTTCGATGCCATCGCCTGGGAGAGGCGCACCGCAGCCATCACCAACGAGAAGGGCGAGGTCGTGTTCACCCAAGAGGATTGCGAGGTCCCGGCCAGCTGGTCGCAGCTCGCCACCAACGTGGTGGTCTCCAAATATTTCCGGGGCCTGCAGGGGGGCGGTCAGCGAGAGAGCAGCGTTCGCCAGCTGATCTCAAGGGTGGCGGACACCATCCGAGACTGGGGCCGCCAGGGTGGGTACTTCGCCACTGACGAGGATCTTGAGGTCTTCCACTCCGAACTGTGCGCCATTCTGGTCAACCAGATAGCAGCCTTCAACAGTCCGGTTTGGTTCAACCTCGGGGCCGAGCCTAACCCCCAGGTCAGCGCCTGCTTCATCAACTCGGTAGAGGACACCATGGACGCGATCCTGTCCCTGGCCAAGACCGAGGGGATGCTCTTCAAGTACGGCTCCGGCACCGGCACCAACCTCTCCACCATCCGCTCCTCGGTCGAGAACCTCGGCTCTGGGGGCACCGCCAGCGGACCGGTCTCGTTCATGAAAGGCTTCGACGCTTTCGCCGGTGTCATCAAGTCCGGAGGGACTACCCGACGCGCCGCCAAGATGGTCATCCTCAACGCGGACCACCCCGACATCGTTGATTTCATCAACTGCAAGGTGCGCGAGGAGCGTAAGGCCTGGGCGTTGATCGAGGCCGGCTACGACGGGTCCTTCACCGGCGAGGCCTATGCCTCCGTATTCTTCCAGAACTCCAACAACTCGGTGCGGGTCTCCGACGAGTTCATGCGTGCGGTGCTGGAGGACAAGGAGTGGCGTACCTACGCCGTCACCGATCGCAGTCGGGTGATCGGCACCTACCGGGCCCGAGAGCTGATGAACCAGATCACGGAGGCCGCCTGGGCCTGCGGAGATCCCGGACTACAGTTCGACACCACCATCAATGAGTGGCACACATCCCCCAACTCCGGGCGGATCAACGCGAGCAACCCGTGTTCCGAATTCCTCTACCTCGACGACACCGCTTGCAACCTCTCGAGCATCAACCTGCTCAAGTTCCTGAGGGAGGACGACACCTTCGACATCGAGGGCTACCGCCACACCGTGCTGGTGATGCTCACCGCGATGGAGATCATGGTGGGCTACGCCACCTATCCGACCGAGAAGATCACCGTCAACAGCCACAAGTTCCGCCCGCTCGGGCTCGGCTACGCCAATCTGGGCGCGGTCCTGATGGCGCTGGGATTGCCCTACGACAGCCCCCAGGCTCGGGACTACGCGGGAGCGTTGACGGCCCTGATGAGCGGGGAGGCGTATGCCCAGTCTGCCCGGATCGCCAAGGAGGTCGGCCCCTTTGAGGGCTACGACGTCAACCGTCAGCCGATGCTGCGGGTGATGGACAAGCACCGGGCCGCCGCCTACAAGATCGCCGCCGAGCACGTGCCCGCGGACCTGCTCTCGGCGGCCCGGAAGGCATGGGACGATGCCCACGAGCTGGGGGCCGTGCATGGCTACCGCAACTCCCAGGTGACCGTCCTGGCGCCGACCGGCACCATCTCCTTCATGATGGACTGCGACACCACCGGCGTCGAGCCCGACATCGCCTTGGTGAAGTACAAGAAGCTGGTGGGTGGTGGCCTGCTCAAGATGGTGAACGGAACCGTGCCCGCCGCCCTGAGACGCCTCGGCTACGGAGAGGAGGCGGTCTCGGACATCATCGCCTATATCAACGAGCACGACACCATCGAGGGTGCCCCCCACCTGCGGGAGGAAGACCTGGCGGTGTTCGACTGCGCCTTCCCACCCGCAAACGGGCAGCGCTCGATCAGCTGGCAGGGGCACATCAGGATGATGGCCGCAGTCCAGCCCTTCATCTCGGGAGCGATCAGCAAGACCGTCAACCTCCCGCGCGACGCGACTCCAGAGGACGTCGAGCAGGCCTACGTGGACGCCTGGAAGCTTGGTCTCAAGGCGGTGGCTATCTACCGTGACGGCAGCAAGCGCAGCCAGCCCCTGTCCACGTCCAAAAAGCAGGCCACCTACAGCGGGCAGGAGGTGGCGGAGGTCAAGCCGGCCCGCCATCGCCTGCCGGCGGAGCGGAACGCAATCACTCACAAGTTCGACATCCAGGGCCACGAGGGCTATCTCACCGTCGGTCTGTACGAGGACGGCCAGCCGGGCGAGATCTTCCTCAAGATGGCGAAGGAGGGAAGCACCCTCAGCGGGATGATGGACTCGTTCGCGACCTCTGTCTCGGTAGCGCTGCAGTACGGGGTGCCGCTGCGCCTCTTCTGCGCCAAGTTCGCGCACAGCCGTTTTGAGCCAGCGGGCTACACCACCAATCCCGAGATCCCGATCGCGAAGTCGATTGTCGACTACATATTCCGCTGGTTGGCGGCGCGGTTCCTGTCAGCAGAGGACCGCGACGCCCTGGGTATCATCAGCCGCCGCGAAGAGACCATCAGCGACCTTGACGGCTCTGGCGTAGCCACCGCCGCGAGTCCCGTGGTGCGCCCCACAGCGGCCACTGCGCCGGGACAGGTCAGCGCCAAGCAGCTTGCCGCTGAGCTCACCTTCCGCAACCAAGAGGACGCTCCATCGTGCTCCGACTGCGGCGCGCTCATGGTCCGCAACGGGGCCTGTTACAAGTGCATGAATTGCGGCAGCACCTCAGGATGTTCGTAACCGGGAGCCTTTGGCGAATTTCCGCCTAAACATTGGCGACTTTCGCGAAGCAGACGCCCGGAGAGCAATCTCCGGGCGTTTTGCTGTCCAGAGACCGGACTCCCGGCTCTGGAACTCAGTCCAAGGGGCCCTCAGCGGCCCTGGAAGACGAGTTCAGCCCTCACGAGGACGTGCGGAATCCTCGGAGGGCTGAACTGTAATCGCGGAGCGGGCTCTGGGTCACGCGGCTAGAGCCACCTGACCTCGAGCGTGGGGAACTTTGGGCGGGTGGGCCGCCTCCTCCCGGTCCAGGTGACGCAGGTGGAGGTTGACCGCCACCCAGCCGATCATGACGAGGAGAGCCACGTTGATCTTGCCGCGCAGTTCGAAGTGCTCCTTGGTGATGCCGGCCACGTTCTTGTTCTTGAGCATGCTGTAGCTCCGCTCAACCCCTGACCGCCGGGCGTACTTCTGACGCCACTCCTTCGTCCCCCAATGGGGCACCTGATAGCCCATGGGTGAGTACTCAGCCTTGAATGTGCCTGTCTTGATGCAGCAGGCCTCGTCGTCGCCGTGGTTGCCGTCGCACACTGCGAGCTTCGGGTCGCGTCCCCGCATGGACCCTGGAACCTTGGGACAGCCGAGCTTGCGGCCGCGGATGAGGGGCGAAACGACCCGGGCCTTTGTGGGGCTGGGACGCCCATGCACCAGCATCGCGTATTGCTCCCGCTCCTCGACATCACGGTAGAACTGCTCCCACTTCTTCTTGCCCTCGGGCGTCTTCTTCTCGTTCGGCCCGGGGGCGACCAGATTCCAGAGCCGCTGGGGCAACTGGGGCAAGTACGGCCAGCCCTGCAGCACCAGGCAGCCTCTCCAGTCGGGATCCCGCCTTGCCTGCTTCTCCTTGAAATCGAAGACTGGCGACAG
>JAJZJU010000095.1 GCA_021809895.1 bacterium | reverse complement strand
GGCTCTAGCCGCGATCTCCGCCAACCCCGTCTGGTTGGACCGTCTCCTCTCCCAGCAGCACTACCGGCTAGCCCGTTGGCAGGCCACTTCAGAGGATCGGAACTACCGCCGCTTCTTCGACGTCGACTCCATGGTGGGCCTGAGGATGGAGGAGGAGAAGGTGCACGGCGACCACCACCGCTACCTGCTGGGGCTGCTCGACTCCACGGCCGGACTCCGGGTCGACCACCCTGATGGACTGAGGGATCCTGAGCTCTATCTGCGCCGGTTGCGACAGCAGTCTGAGCAGCGCTGGATCGTAGTTGAGAAGATCCTCGCCCCCGGAGAGGATCTGCCCTCCGCTTGGCCCGTCCAAGGGACCACGGGTTATGAGTTCTCTCGGCTGGCGACCGGGTTGTTCGTGGACCAGGATTCCGAGGAGTCGCTGACCAGGATCTATTCGCAGTTCACTGGGGAGCAGCGCCCTTTCGCAGAGATCGCTCACATCAGCAAGGTGGATGTGGTCAGAGGGCTCTTCGGAAGTGACCTCAACCGTCTTACCAACCAGCTGCTGCGCCTAACCGAGCGCGATCCGTTCCATCGCGACTGCACTCGCTCCGAGGCCAAGGAGGTGCTGGCCGAATTGGCGTCAGCCCTGCCCGTGTACCGGACCTATCTGCGCGAGCGAATGAGCCCCGGGGCAGCCCATCGGGCCGCGGCGGCGCTCCGGGAAGCGCTGGACGGAGTGGCTACAAGTCGGCCAGATCTTGACCCGGATCTCGTTCAATTCGCCGGCGAGGTGCTGTCCCTAAGGGTTGACGATCCGGAGGCCCACGACCTGGCTCTGCGGTTTCAGCAGCTCACCGGTGCGGTGATGGCCAAGGGTGTGGAGGACACCGCCTTCTATCGCTACCACCGGCTCATATCGCTCAACGAGGTGGGCGATGATCCGAGCCGGTTCGGAGTCGGGACGGCGGAGTTCCATCGCTCCATGGCCTGGCGGCAGGCGCGGCACCCCTTTTCCTCGAATGCCACCTCGACCCACGACAGCAAGCGCAGCGAGGATGTCCGATGCCGGATCAATGCAATCTCGGAGGTGCCCAACGAGTGGGCCCGAGCGGTGCGGCGCTGGAGCCGCCTGACCGCCCGCCACCGCGTCAGCAGGGATCTGCCAGACCGCAATTTCGAGTACTTCTTGTACCAGACGCTGGTAGGGGCCTGGCCTATTTCCGAGCAGCGGCTGTTGGCGGTGGTCGAGAAGTCAGTGAGAGAGGCGAAGGTGCACACCTCATGGCGATCTCCTCAGCCGACCTACGAGACGGCGGTGAGGAAATTCGTGATCGGGTCGGTGCGTGATCCCGAATTCGTCGGGTCTCTGGCAGCATTCGTCCGTCGCATCGATCGCTTCGCGCGGATCTCCTCGCTGGCGGTGACTCTCCTGAAAGTCACTGCCCCCGGTGTTCCCGACATCTACCAGGGCACAGAGGTGTGGCATCACAGCTTGGTGGACCCCGACAACCGTCGGGCCGTCGACTTCGCCCGCTTGCGAGAGCAGCTTGCCCGCTCGGAGTCGGCGTCACTGAGCGAGGTCGTGAACTCTTGGTCCAGCGGGCTGCCCAAGCAGTGGCTGCTGGCCAGGGGACTCAGGGTGCGACGGGAGTTCGCGTTCGCCATGGGGGCAAGTGGGGACTACCTGGCACTGGAGGCGACGGGAGAGCTAGCCAAAAATGTGGTTGCCTTCCAGCGTGGGGAACAGGTGGTCACTGTGGCGCCCAGACTGCCGATGGGGGCTCGCCGAGGTTGGGGGGACACTGCCATACACCTTCACCGGGGCAACTGGGTGGACCGGTTGAGTGGCGCCAGGTACGAGGGAGGGGAGACCAGGATAGCCGGGTTGCTGGGGCGCTTTCCGGTAGCTCTGCTGGTCGCCGAGGTCAGGGCTTGAGACCGCTGTCAGTGTGGGCGCCAGCTGCAGAGTCCGTGCGGCTGAGATGGGACGGTCAGGATCGCGAGATGCGGCGGCGGGCCTCTGGATGGTGGGAGCCCAGCGGCGGGGTTCCCAGCTCAGGCGACTACGGCTTCCTCATAGACGCGCAGGGGCCCTTCCCGGACCCACGGTCACCCTGGCAGCCGAATGGAGTTGACGGGCTGTCCCGTCGGTTCTCGACGCGCCGTTTCCGCTGGACCGACCAGGGTTGGCAACCGCCAGCCCTGCGCAGTGGGGTCATCTATGAGCTGCACATCGGTACTTTCACCGAGCAGGGGACGTTCGACGCCGCCATAGCTCGGCTCGATCATCTGATGGATCTTGGGGTCACCCACGTCGAGCTCATGCCGGTCCACCAGTTTCCCGGAGCGAGAGGGTGGGGCTACGACGCTGCCAGCCTGTATGCCGTCCACGCCGCCTACGGGGGCCCGGCCGCCCTGATGCGCTTCGTCGATGCCTGCCATGCCCGTTCTCTGGCCGTGATCCTCGACGTCGTCTATAACCATCTCAGCCCCGAGGGAAACCACCTCCCCCGGTTCGGACCATACCTCACGGACCGCTACGGAACTCTTTGGGGACAGGCTCTCAATCTCGATGGTCCGGGAAGTGATCAGGTGCGCCGGTTCATCTGCGACAACGCTCTGCGCTGGCTGCGGGAGTTCCACGTCGACGGTCTGCGCCTGGACGCCGTACACGGCTTGATTGAGACCTCGGCTCTGCCACTCCTGGAACAGCTCGCGGCGGAGGTAGACCTGCTGCAGCGTGAGCTCGGGCGCGAGCTCACCTTGATCGCCGAGAACAACCAGAACGACAGCCGGATAGTCCGCCCGCGGGCCATCGGTGGCCGAGGGCTGGGCCTGCTCTGGAACGACGACTTCCACCATGCCCTGCATGTCGCCCTCAGCGGAGAGCGGGACGCTTACTACCGTGACTTCAACGGTGTCAGCGACCTACAACAGTGCCTCGAGCGCGGACTGGTCTACGCCGGCCGCTACGCCGGCTCGCGAGAGGCGGTGATCGGACGGCCTGGTGACTACCCTCCTCCCTGCAGCCTGGTGGCGTACATGCAGAACCATGATCAGGTAGGCAACCGTGCTTTCGGTGACCGCATCGGCCAACTGGTCAGCCCCGATCTGGTCCGGCTGGGCGCCACCCTATTGCTGGCAGCTCCATTTGTTCCCATGTTGTTCCAGGGAGAGGAGTGGGGGGCTACCACCCCCTTCCTGTACTTCACGGATATTCAGGACCCGGCTCTCGGGCGCGCAGTCCGCCAGGGTCGCCGACGGGAGTTCGCGGAGTTGATTGGCCCAGGCCGAAGAGTGCCAGACCCGCAGGCTGACGCCACCTTTCGGCGCAGCACGTTGAACTGGGAGGAGCGTGAGCAACCCCGGCATCGTTCGATGCTTGACTACTACCGCGGGTTGATCTCGTTGCGCCGCAGAACGCCCGACATGTGGGCCAGCGAACGCGGTGTTGAAGTGGTCTCGGGCAGCAGTTGGCTGCTGGTTCGCCGAGGAACCCTGGTGGTGGCCGCCAATCTCGGCGCCCGTCGGCGGGAGATGGAACTGGGGTGCCGGGGCCAGGAGTACGAGATGCTCCTGGAGTCGCGTTCGGGGGTCCAACGTGGCCCCACAACCGTCAGCCTTCCGCCCCAGGCAGCGGCCATAGTGCGCTGCGTCTAACACCTGGTGGCTTCCGGGGGTCAGGGTGAAACGCCCAGCTCCAGTCCGCGTTAGGCATATTCGGACATCGACGGGAGCCGGCCCGTCGTGACTTTCCACAGAGGAGGAGCCCCAATGCTAGATCCTGAATCTCCCCGGGAGGAGCAGTCGGTGACGACGGTTTCCCAAGCCCCGGGTACTGCTCAGCGGTCCACCTACACCGCCAGCACCCCGGTGACGACCACCGGCTTCAAACTGCGGCAGTTGGTCTGGTTGGCCGCAGGGGTGGTGGACGCGATCCTCGCCCTGGACTTCATCTTCAGGTTGATTGGAGCTAATGCGATCGGGTTCGTGGCCTTCATCGGCAACCTGGCCGCAGCCCTGTCGGCACCATTCCGAGGCATTCTCGCCAGCACGGCTACCGCCGGCGCCCATGTCGCCTATTGGCCGGATGTGGTGGCCATCGTCGTCTACGGGATTGCGGCCTGGATCGTGGTCGCGTTGATTGGGATCATGGCGACCCCGCGTGCAACTCGGCCGGCCCGTCTCTGATAAGTCAGACGGCCGAGCTGAGCCGCTGGTGCCACTGGTAAACCCAGACCAGCTGGGAAGCGCGGGGGCGTTCCCCCCGCCTTCCCAGATTTGGGCGGCCAACTGCACTTAGAGGAGATGGCGGGACGGCTCTTCTGGCAGCGTCCTGAGTCTGCCAATGGTCCAAAAGGGGACCGTCAGCGGCCACGGGCGAGTCCCGGTGCTGGGACGGGCCTCCCGGCGAAGGGAAGGGGCAACGCCGCCTCTGAGTCGGAGAGCGCGCCGCCGGCAGAGGATCTTTCCGGTGGGCTGTGCCCAGCCTTCGGGCCGATACATGTCTCAATAGGGAGGGCAGCTTTGGGAACTGCGATCGGTGGGTCCGCCGTCGGCTCACAATCGGCGTTGCGACGGACGGGGGGCGCCTTGGAGCCCGCGGGCGGGGAGGCGGCGCCGGGACCAGTCAGGCAAGACGGCGGGCGCCTGATCCAGGCCGACTTGGTCCGGGCGCTGGCAGCCGCGTTGGTGGTGGTGATCCACTGTGCCCCCTGGCCGTCGCATGCGACCACCGGCGCGGCTTCAGTCTACGGGGCGCTGAGCCTGGCTTCGAGGGTGTCGGTTCCCCTGTTCGTGGTCCTGAGCGGGATGATGCTCGCCTACACCAGACGGCTGGGCACCGGTAGGTCTGGGTTTTGGACCAGGAGGTTGAGGCGGAGCCTGCTGCCATGGGTGCCCTGGGCTCTGATCTACTTCGCATTGACGGTGGCTTTTCAGGGCATGTCGCCGGCGCCGTCCCAAAGTTGGGGGTGGTGGACGGGAGGGGCAGGGCACCTCTACTTCCTGATCCTGATTCCGCAGTTCTACCTGCTCTTCCTGGTCTGGCCACGCGGCACGAGGGGGTGTCTGGCGGCCGCTGCGGTGGCGGTGATCGTGCAGGTGAGCCTGCAGTTGCTGAGGGTCGTTTTGCCGATCCACGGTGGCGTGGGACAGGTGGTGCTGCTGGACTACGGCTTCGAGGAGGCGCCCTTCTGGGTCGGATACTTCGCGATCGGGGTTATCTTCGGCCTACATCCGGAGTGGCTGGGGAGGGGTGGCAGGTGGCGGTGGGCGATTCTCCCAGCGGGGGCCGGCGCGGTTGCGCTGCTATTCGCCGGTCTGCCCAGCCGGATAGCCCAGAACTGGGGCCCCTGGGTGCGAGGCACCGGTGGCTTCCTGAGGCCGTCCCTGCTGCTGCTGACGGTACTAGTCCTCTACGGAACATGGACGGTCGCGCCGATCCTGGTCGGCCCGGTGGCCGGCGTACGTAGTCGTCTCACCAGGACGCTGAGCAGTAATTCCTTGGGTATATACATCATCCACCCAGCCTTCCTGCTCGGGGCGGGACCGCTATTGGAGGTAACCCCATGGCCGATGTCGCTCCAGGAGAGGCTCCCTTGGTCTCTGCTGCCGTTTGCAGCCCTGGTGCTGGGTGCAATTGCCTTTGGTTGGGGGATGACGCGCATTCTGTCGTCGTTCCGTGCGACTGCCTGGGCGGTGGGGACATCCGGGTCGAAGCTTGGGGGCGACCCGAAGCCCGGCACCATTGCTGATTCTGCGCCCGGACCCGTGCTCGGAGGACGACGATAGTTCCACGGGGTTGGGCGTCGGGGCCGTGGCGAGCGGTCAGCGTGGACTGTCCATGACCACAGGATGGCCCGTCTTGCGCCACTTGAAAACTGCGACGTCCCGGCCGGTGCCCACGGCGGGATTCCAAGCAGGTCCAATGACTGACCAGTGGGCGCCATGTCGAGCTCACTCCAGCCGCTCGGGCAGCCTGCGGATCGATCCAGCCACCAAGCATGACGCGCCGCGGGGCGCAGCACCGGACCCATTCCCCTGAGACGCCGGGGAGTTGAGACGTATGCCCCTCGGCACCGTCTGGCCGCGGTCACTGCTCCAGATGCGACTCCAAGGCATTGAGGACGGCCAGAAAAGTGGCGAGCTCGTGTTCTGACAACTTCGCCAGAACTCCGGCCATGGCGTCTTGCTGCCAGGTTCGGTACTGCTTCAGCAAGTCCTTGGCCCTCTCCGTCGGAGCCAGCCTAACCGTGCGCCGGTCCTCAGGCTGATAGTGGCGCTCCGCCAGCCCATGGCTGATCATGCGATCCGCGAGAGCGGTCGCCGCGGCTCCGGTAATTCCAAGCGCATCTGCAAAATTACGCATGGTTGCGCCGCCGTCGGGAAGGTAGGCGAGGGACCCCAGTTGGCGGATCGTGATCGAGCCGAGTTCGTTGCGGAGATCCTCGGGCATGGAGAGGGCGAGCATTCGCTGGAGGCGAGGCTGAAGGCGCGCCAGTTGCTCGATCAAGCCGTCCGCCTGCTCGACCAGGTCACTCGTAGGCTCGGGGTTGGCCTGTGGTTGGGCGGTCTTCGAACCCTGGCTCTTCATGACGCTAAATATTAGCCGTCCTATGTTCTTCCGGTCAAGCCCGTTGCGACCTGTGGAAAAGCGCTAGCGGGTGCGCCAGATTGGCCGAAGGCGGGCACCGGATCGCGACCGGCGCGAGCCGGTCCGTGGCACCCAGCCAGGGCCACTCAGGACCTGGCGGCGGATGACCGAAGAGCGGAGCTACGGAACGCCGAGGGCTAGCCGTGGTTACAAAGCCGATGTAGGCAGGGTCAACAATTGGGGAGCGGGCTCGCGAGCCAGCGCCGAAGCGGTTTCTCCGACCCCAACCTCCAGATCCCGACCTCGCCCCAGTTCCGTGCCACCCCAACCCCATATCTGATCCCAGCACAGAATTCCACTGTCATTTGACCGACTTTGACGCGGTATTGGGAATGCTACCATGGCCCTGGCGGCGCCTACGGCGCTTCGCGAGGACGCCAACCGTGGAACAACTCATTCAGCGCATCGCAGCCTCGCTTCGTGACGGCGAGTGTCTAAGTGGACTGACCTCGCTGATCGCGCCTGACAGGGTCATCTGGCCGGGCAAGCACAGGATCCGTCACTTCGATCAGCCTGGCGCTGGAAGAAGTGGCGTCGCGGAGATGGAGCGCGATCATTCCTCGCTTGTCGCCAGGCTCGAACTTGTTGGATCTCAGGGAGAGCTCACTTGGCGGCTGGTGTGGTGGAGGCATCATTCCTTGCTTCGGTGGTGATGGCCTGGGCGCGCGAGCCGCTGCGACCGCACGGCCTTCCTGGTTACGGTCCAATATTGTTTTCTTGCTGAGGCACAGGCTCGCCTCCGAGCCCTTCAGTGGCTGCACCAGGATTGGACCAGACCGAAACGGCTGCTTGGGTGAAGCGTTGTGCGGGGCGACGGCTTCGTCTCTCCCTTGTTGCGGAGGAGGACTCCAGATGAATATTGCGTGCCTGCTCGATGAGGGCTTTGAGGATTCGGAATTCAAGGACCCGTATGTTCAGCTCCGGGCGGCTGGACATGGGGTGACCGTGATTGGGCTTGAGCGCGGAGCTACTCTGTCGGGCTACCGCGGCCACGAGACCATAACCACCGACCAGGGGATCACTGACTCCGACCCAGATGAGTTCGACGCCTTGTTCATGCCTGGGGGGTACTCTCCCGACCACTTGCGGGCCGACGATCGCATGGTCGACTTTGTCCGGCGAGTGATGCAAGACAGCAAGCCGGTACTGGCCATTTGCCACGGGTCTCAGTTGGTGCTCTCGGCGGGAGTGGCCGAGGGCCGACGGATGACAGCTTGGAAGACAGTGCAGAACGACCTTCGATATGCCGGGGCAGACGTAGTGGATGAGGAAGTCGTGGTCGACGGCAATCTGGTTACGTCCAGGCGCCCTTCGAACATACCTGCCTTCGTTGCCAAGGGGCTTGAGCTACTTCGATCATGAATCGCGGACCCGCAGTTCCCCGCTTTGGACGACCGTGGCGGCTCATGGAGTCCTGGTGGGAGTTGGGACGCACCTTGAGGCGCGCGGGCCCTGGGGCGATCCCGCGCGGGCTGCGAGCGGATGGCCCGTGGCTCCGGACCGTCCGGTTGGCAACGAGTGCGTGTCGGCTACCCAACCGCATCGAGCCATCGGGATCGGCCGCGATACGGCGTTCCTGCATCGCGAACCTGTCGCGTATGGAGGGTTGGATTTGGCACCAAATGGAGGTGCGCAGCACTCCGCATCCGATGAACGTGAGCCGACCTGTATCGGCATGACAGTCCGGGATTCCGGTGAAACGCTGGTCCACAAAGAGCGCAACTCAGAGGGCGTTAGCCGGAAGCCACTTGCTTGGGGATCCGAAAGCGATGCCCTGCTTTTGGCCCCAACCTCGTTCTCTCACGAAGCTTTCCTTTATCGGGACGAAGACGAATTTCTGGGCGTGCTTCTTCCGTTTATCGGCGCTGGTGTGAAGGCTGGGGAGCGTGTCTTGGTGGTGATGAGTCGAGCCAAAAACCAACTGCTGGAGTGGAAGCTTGGGGCTACCGGCGCTCGGGTGCGGTTCGTCGATGTGGCGACCGTCGGGCTCAACCCAGGGAGATGCATCTCACGATGGAACCAATTTGTGCGTGACAGCGTAAGTGCCGGCTACGGCTTTCGGGGAGTCGGTGAGCCTGCTTTCGTGGGGCGTGGCGGCGCCGAGTTGGATGAGTGCTGGCGCCACGAGACCCTCCTCAACACGGTCTTCGACGCTGGGCCGCCCTGGCGCCTGCTGTGCCCATATGACACGGAGCGAAGTGGGGCCGCGGCGCTGGCATACGCATCGAGGACGCATCCGCACCTCCGCACCTCCGACGGCCACCTTGTGCCGGCAGCAGGCGCAGCGCCGGTCCGAGCTCAGGACGTCCTCGCTGGAAGCCTTCCGGCGCCACCTGTTGACGCTGCCCAACTCCGCTTCTCGGTGCCGCCATTTGATGATCTCCTGGGTGCGGTGGAGGCCGCATCACAGCACTTCACTGTGGACCGACGGCGAGCGCTGGTGGCGGCGGTGGGAGAGCTCGCCGCCAACAGCTATCGTCACGGCGGAGGTGCTGGATCCTGCCGGATCTGGTCGGAGTCGGACGACCTCGTAGTGGAAGTCAGTGATCGTGGGAAGATCGAAGATCCTCTAGTTGGCCGTCTGCCGACCGAGGGTGGCGGGGGTGGGCTTTGGAGGGTTCACCAGCTGTGTGACCTCGTCCAGCTTCGGTCCAGCTCTCAGGGGACGGTGGTCCGCCTTACCATGCGGCCCATGGCCCCCAGCATCGCGGCGCTGGCACGGGCCTGGAGCGCGGTGCACGAGAGCCTTGAGGTGGATCTCTGGCGGCGCCTTTCCCCGTCCTCGCGTGATTTCCTGTTGAGTCTGAGACCCGAGGCGTTAGCGGCTGTTCTGGCCGATGGTGGCGGTTCTGAGGCCAGCCAGGCAGACGATCCTGGCGAGGACCGCGAGCGGGCACTGTCCTTAGAGGTGGCGGACACTTGGCGGGACGTGATCCGAGGTTGCCTCGGTGAAGTCGATTCCCGTTTGCAGCGCGAGTTGGCACAAATCCTGGCTCGGGCGGGGTCTGCTTAGCTCTGGCGAACTGTTAGCCACCTGCACTGGTCGTCGACAAGGTGCCCGAGCGGCGGGCTGAGCCGTGAAGGGATAAAGTGTGAATGCAAGGCGGCCCGCGCTGCATCCACCCAAAGTTCACTGTTTTCCTGTGGAAGACCTCGCACTCCCAAGAGCGCGGTGCGCTGGAGTGGTG
>JAJZJU010000007.1 GCA_021809895.1 bacterium | reverse complement strand
TCTGCGCCCCGCCTCCGGCCAGATCGAGGAGATACCGGTCTTGGCGGCGGACCCCTACCTGGAGATGGTGCGGTCCTTTCACGCGGCGATCGCGACCGGGCAACCGCTGCTCACCTCGGCAGGCGACGGGGCCGCCAACCTGGCCGTGCTCGATCGCTGCCGCCTCAGCTGGGGGAAAGCTCCCAGCGTCTGATGACTTTCAGCTGGCCAGCTGGAGCCGGCAGCTCTGGGCCAGCATCACCAGACGCACCTGGCCCGAGCCCGGGGCCGGCCTGGCAGCCAGTCTGACGCAGCTGCTCTCCAGCCGGACCGGCCCTTGGGTTTTCGGCCAGGAGACGACAACCGTGCTGCCCCTTAGTGCGTGGACGATGTCGGCCCACAGGAGCTTGCGCCCGGGCGAGTACCCCATCGAAAGCAGGTCGCCCGGTGCTGAACGGATGAAGGGCTGGGACAGCGTCTCCAGCCAGGATCGGTCCACCGGCCCCCGACCCTGGCGGACCCCCCAACCCCCCGAATCATCCCACTGCCACCAGGCCCAGCCCGCTAGGTGGCGGTTGGAGAGAGCGATCTCGTCCTGCGCCCAGAGCTGAGCCTTCGGCCGGCTGTGCTGAATGCCCACCTCGCCCACCCAATAGGGCGCGGGCACCTGCCCGGCTTCGGAAAGTGCCTGGTTCCACTCCTGCTGGAGCGGCCTCTCCTGGCCTGTGAACGGAGATCCCAGGATGCTGCCGGCATACAGGTGGGTCGAGTACACGACATCGGCGGCGTGCAGCGGCCTGATTGCGGTCGGTAACTCGCCGAACAGGTCGCCCTCCACGATGAAGAGGTGGTTGGGATCGACCTTGGCAATGGTGCGGATGCCGGTGGCGTAGAAGGGCCACAGCAAGTGGGTTGCGAATATCCCCGGTGGGATGGGGATGGGATGTGGCTCGTTGTACAGGTCGTAGCCCGCGACCGCGGAGTCGGCCCGGAACTTTCGGGCGACCACTGTCCAGGCCCGCCAGTAGAGACGCTGCCAGTTGGGATACAACCAGAAGAAGGCCAAGGATGCGTTGACCGCGGGGGACAGGTGCCGTTGCCAGGCCACGCTGAGCCCTGGCAGATGCAGGTTGGGAACTGCCGGGACGCCCAGCCACGCGGGAGCTCCGCTGCCGCCGTAGGCGACCCCGAAGTCCTCGGTGTGCATGTCCAGGACCACGTAGATGTGGTGACGTGCGCACAGGGCAACCAGGGCGGCGAGACGGCGCAGGTACCTCTGGCTGAAGTGGCCTGGGCGCGGCTCCAGCAGCGACCAGGAGATCGGCAGCCGGACCACATCGAAGCCCTGCTGCTGCATCAGGGACACATCCCCGGCCGTGAGCGGAGTGGGTAGCGGAG
This sequence comes from bacterium, assembly GCA_021809895.1. GTDB lineage: Bacteria > Chloroflexota > Dormibacteria > Aeolococcales > Bog-877 > AG-12. The sequence continues at coordinate 43,843 of JAJZJU010000007.1, read as the reverse complement.
CGGTTCCAGTCTGGAGCAGAGCGTCATCGTTGAACCCACGCAGGATCACCGTCTCTCCCGCGGTGGTGGTGATCCTGGATCCGGTCACCTGGAGCCAGGGCAGGCCCGGCTGGGGAGGGGGGCGCTGGGGCAACACCTTGGCCTCCAAAGCCGGCGCCGGCAGCACCACCACCGCCAGCAGACCGAGGGCGGCGACCAGCAGGCAACAAATCGTGGTGATCCCCCGCTCGCGCCGGAATGGAGGGGCGCCATGGAGCCAGGGCATGGCAGCGATTGTCGACTAAGTGCCGGCGCGCCCAGAGTCAGGAAGCGGGCCGCGTCGCGGCGATCACTCGGATCCCACCCCTGTCTGTGGCTGACCGGCGAAGGCGATGACGCCGTCCAGGAAGTGGCCGGTGCGGGCATCCACCAGCACCATGTAGAGCTCGATGCGCCCCGGTGCGGGCAGGTTGCCGGCGGCGTTCGGATTGGCTCGCAGCAGCACCACCCAGCAGAGCCGTCCCCGCTGCCCCAGGGGGCCGCCTCCGATGCTGGTGGCCCGAGCCAGCACCACCCGTTGCACCTGGTTCTGGCGTCCCTGTCGCCTGGCCACCGCGACCGCCTGGGACTCGGGGACGGTCGGGCTCCCCACCGGCTCGCTGAGGATGACTCCACTGCGCTGCATCAGTTGCACCGTGCTCGGCAGGAGCCCGAATCCGTTGGGTTGTGGGGGAGCCGCCACCGCCAGCAGGGTGAGCACGACCACCGCCGTGACAACCAGGCCGTACAGAACTCCCGAGGCGAGCCGGTGGGTGGACCGGGGTGGAACTGTTGGCAACATCGGACAGCACCCATGATCGTGACCTGGGGCGGTCCGGCGAGTGCTCGAACTGCTGGCCTGTTTCGACCTTGGCGGGCTGCGGTAGGGTTACGGTAGCGGACGGGCCGCGAATCCGCAGCCCCCGACTGATGCAATGGGAGGTTTCCAGAATTCATGGCCAAGACCGTTGGAATTGACCTGGGCACGACCAACTCAGTAGTCGCCGTCATGGAGGCGGGTGAGCCGGTCGTAATCCCCAACACCGAGGGTGGCCGGACGACCCCGTCGGTGGTGGCTTTCGGTAAGGACGGGAATCGACTGGTGGGACAGCTGGCCCGACGTCAGGCGGCTGTCAACCCTGAGAACACGATCTACTCCATCAAGCGGTTCATGGGGCGCCTCTTCAACGAGGTGGAGGGGGAGCGCAAGATCGTTCCCTACAAGGTGGTCTCCGGTAAGGACGGCCGGGCCGAGGTGGAGGTGGTCGGGACCAACTACACCCCCGAGCAGATCTCCGCCATGATCTTGCAAAAACTCAAGGGGGATGCTGAGGCCTACCTGGGCGAGAAGGTCACCGATGCGGTGATCACCGTGCCCGCTTACTTCAACGATGCTCAGCGTCAGGCCACCAAGAATGCGGGCCAGATCGCTGGGCTGAATGTGCTCCGCATCATCAACGAACCGACCGCAGCCGCGCTGGCCTACGGGCTGGATCGCAAGGAGTCGGAGAAGATCCTGGTCTTCGACCTGGGTGGTGGCACTTTCGATGTCTCCATCTTGGAGGTGGGGGAGGGCGTCTTCGAGGTCAAGTCAACCAACGGAGACACCCATCTGGGTGGCGACGACTACGACCGCCGCGTGGTCGACTGGATGGCCGAGGAGTTCAAGCGTGACCAGGGGATCGACCTCAAGTCGGACCGGCAGGCTCTCCAGCGCCTCACCGAGGCTGCGGAGAAGGCCAAGATCGAACTCTCCCAGCTTCAGGAGACCCAGATCAACCTGCCCTTCGTGACCGCCGACCAGAATGGACCCAAGCACCTCGACCTGAAGCTTTCCCGCTCCAAGTTCGAGCAGCTCACGGCGGATCTCACCGACCGCTGCAAGGGTCCCTTCGAGAACGCGCTCAAGGACGCCAATATGAAGGTGGGAGACCTCGATGAGGTGATCCTGGTCGGAGGCTCCACCCGCATGCCCGTAATCCAGGAGCTGGTCAAGGGCATGACCGGCAAGGATCCCCACCGGGGCGTGAACCCCGACGAGGTGGTGGCGGTGGGCGCCGCCATCCAGGGGGGCGTGCTCAAGGGCGAGGTGAAGGATGTCCTGCTGCTGGATGTGACCCCACTTTCCCTGGGGATCATGACCGAGGGCGAGGTCAACACCAAGCTCATCGAGCGCAACAGCACCATCCCAACCAGCAAGAGTCAGGTATTCTCAACCGCCGCTGACAACCAGCCCTCGGTGGAGATCGTGGTGCTGCAGGGAGAGAGGCCCCTGGCTCGCGACAACCGCACCCTGGGCCGCTTCATGCTGGACGGCATCCCCCCAGCTCCCCGGGGCCTGCCGCAGATCGAGGTCACCTTCGACATAGACGCCAACGGGATCTTGAATGTGACAGCCAAGGACCGCGGCACCGGCCGGGAGCAGAAGGTCACCATCACCGGTTCCACCACCCTGCAGAAGGAGGAGGTGGAGCGGATGGTGAGGGAGGCGGAGTCCAACGCCGAGGAGGACCGTCGCAAGGCGGAGGAGGTCGCGCTGCGCAACCGCTGCGACTCCCTGGTGTACAGCTCCGAGAAGACCATGCGTGAGCACGGCGACAAGGTTCCCGAAGAGCTTCGCGATGACATCAACCAGAAGATCGAGAAGCTCAAGGCAGCGGTCGCGGCCAAGAGCACGGTGGACATGCAGAGCGCTGAGCGCGAGCTGTCCGAAGCGATCCAGAAGGTTGGTGAAGCGATCTACTCGAGCGCAGGGGGGGCCGGTGAGCCCACCGACGGCCACGGGCCGGAGGACATCCCTCCAGCCGCTGGTGAGGGCGCCGGGGCCGGCGGTGACGGGGACGTCGTGGACGCGGAATTCAAAGAGGTGTGAGCAGGCGGCCGGCCGAGCTGGCGATCGGCGCCTTCGGCCTGGGGCTTCTGAGCTACGCGGTTGCGGTGGGGGTCGCCCGCAGGCGACCCCCTGCCGCCGTCTCTGACCAAGAGGTGGAACGGGTAGTCCAGGAGCGGCTGGGGCGCGAGGGCGCCGCCGGCCACCACCTTTACCTGGGGACGTCGCAGGGGCGAGTCCACATCCTGGAGGCAGGCTCCGGCCCGGCCGCGATCATCTTGGTGCCGGGGTTGGGGGGCAGCTCAGGCTCCTACTCGTCCCTGATCGCCGAGCTCGCCCGAGACTTTCGGGTGCTCGCGCTCGACCTTCCCGGGACCGGGCTCAGCGATCCCATCGGGTTCACCGGCCACCCTCGCTCCGCCTGGGTCCAGGTGATAGGGGAGGTCGCGGAGCAACTGGGATTGGACCGCCCACATCTGGTCGGGCATTCGATGGGTGGGCTGGCGGCCGGGGCCTACGGTGTGGCCGCCCCCGAGCGGATTGGCAGGATGGCGCTGTTGGCTCCGGTCGGCTTGGCGACCGAGCCTCCCAAGACCTGGCTGGCGGCACGCATCCCGGGCTTGCCGGATCTGATATTCGGCCTTGACGGATGGGCCATGGATTGGCAGTGGGCCCACGGGGCCGCCGACATCTCAGGTCTTCCAGGTGGGCCTGTCGAGGTTGGTCCAGACCCTGATGGCTACCGTCGGTTGGTCAGCCGCCGTTTCCACCACGGCTTCGACCTACAGGCATTCGCCAGGCTGGTCACCATGACCGGCTTCCACCCCGACACCAGGCTGCTGCCGGGGTTGGGGCTGCTCTCGAAGAGGGCGCTTGTGATATTCGGAGAGGACGACCGCAAGGTGCCGCCGGGGCCGGCCCGAGATCAGCTGTCCCACTACCCCGGCATCGCCCTTGAGATGGTGCCTGGCTGGGGGCACCTGTTTCCGTTTCTCGAGCCCGAGCGGACCGCCGCCATGCTGCACACCTGGCTGCAGCCCGGCCCTTGAGCCAGCAGATGCCCACGGTGGCGGCCCGGTCACAGTCGGCAGAATTGGGCATGGTCAATGATCAGGTGCAGGAGCGGAATTGCAGTCGAAAAGACGCGGTCTCACCATAGGCTTGGGCGCCGGAGCCCTGGCATCTGCCGGGTACGCCTCGGCGGTGGGTCTGGCGCGGCGGCAGGCGGGCCGGCTGACCGCCGATCAGGAGGTGGAGGCGATCCTCGACCGCTGGCTCGCCCAGCGTGGGGCGAGCGGCATTCACCACTATGTCGAGACGGCGGTCGGGCGGATTCACGCTCTCGAACTGGGGAGTGGTGAGGAGGCGCTGGTCTTGCTCCACGGCCTGGGCGCCAGCGTCGGGGAGTATGCCGCCCTCGCCGCCGAACTGGGAAACCAATTCCGGGTAATCGGCATCGACCGGCCTGGGAGCGGGCTCAGCGCCCCAATTCAGTTCGAGGGACATCCCAGACCGGCGTGGAATGAGGCGGTGTCGGGTGTGGTCGACCGGTTGGGGGTCGACAGGTTCTACATGGTCGGGCATTCCCTGGGGGGGCTTGCGGCCGGCGGCTATGCGCTCGACCATCGGGACCGGGTACGCCGTCTGGTGCTTCTCAGCCCGGTTGGGATCTCTTCACGGCTGCCCCTGATCTGGAGCATGTCGATGTTGCCTGGGATGACCGATGTCCTGGGTGCGGCCGCGCGGCTGGCGCTGGCCCGGCAGACGAAGGACCCTGAGGGAGCCACTGTGGAGGCAGCTTCGGCGCCGATCAGGGTGACCCCAGACCTGGCCCGCTATCGCTACCTGGTGGGGCGGCGCTTCACCAGGGGAGCGGATCTTGAGGCCGTGCCCAGGATCATGCGGCCATTCGGGTTCCGCCCCGCGACACTGCTGTTGCCTGGCCTGGATGCCCTGGCCGAGCGCACCCTGGTGATCTGGGGTGACCGCGACGGCCAGGTCGCCCTGGCGCCAGCCCGAGCGGAGTTGCGGGGCTATCCCGACATCACCCTCAGGGTGCTCGAGGGGGTGGGCCATCTGTTTCCATTTGAGGATCCCGGTTCGACTGCGGCCGAGATCGCCCGCTGGTGCACCTCTGGTCTGGATCCGTCCTGAGCGGGATCGGCCTGGGTCGGACGGGCCCCAGGTCCTTCGGGTAGACGGCGGTAACCCAACCCGGTGGGCCCTCGCCGCTCGCGCCACCGGCAAGCGCCGGCTGGAGTCGGCGGCCACGATGGATCCGATCTGGGAGGCTCCGCAGGAGGCGATCCAGGGGGCCCTCCAGCCAATAGTGAAGGGCGGCGGCGGTGCCCAGCGCCAGGGCGATGAACAGGATGAGGCGGCCGGTCGCCAGAAGGTGACCGGTGTTGCGCCACCAGCCGAAGCTGCTGGTGAACAGGTACAGCGGCTTGTGGACCAGGTAGAGGGCGAAAGAGGACTCGCCCAGAGCGACCAGTAGCCCGGATCGGAGCCAGGAGGAGACATGGCGAAGGTCCTGGGTGCTGGCCGCGAGCAGCAGCACCGCGAGCCACGGGATTACCGCCAGCGCGACAAAGGGGCGGTCCAAGTACTGGCCAGTGGAGACCGTGTAGTCGGTGCAGGCGAAGGCGACCAATCCCAGGGCAGCCAACGCCAGCAGCGATGCGGCCCTGGGCCAGCGCAACTTGAGACCCAGCAGCACGGCTCGGGCCAGCAACATGCCCAGGATGAACTCGAGCAGGCGGTAGGGCGGAAAGACGAAAAAGAGCCAGAAGTACACATTTCCCGGCACACCCAGGAGGGCGGCGACCACGGGAGCCCCAACCTGGACAGTGAGCACCATTGCCGCCGCCAGCCCCAATCCCCGCCACCTCAACCGCCGGATCGGAATGATGAGCAGCGGAAACAGCAGGTAGAAGAACATCTCGCAGGAGAGCGACCAGCTGACGCCGTTGCCGCCAAAGTACCAGTCTCCCTTGGGCCACCAGGCCTGGAGGAGGAGAAGGTTGGCAACCTGGCCCAGAGTGCCGGGGATGCGCTCCTGAGCGGCCACGACCGTGAAGGCGAATACCGTCAACAGCACAGTCAGCGGCCAGATGCGGGAGAACCGGCTCCACCAGAAGCGCCTCGGTCCGGCAGCTGGCCTGGACCAGGTGAGGACGAACCCGGAGAGCAGGTAGAAGAAGGTGACTCCGGTGTAGCCGTATGCCTCGGCCACGTCCACGGTGTTCGAGCTGGAGAAGTGATATCCGACGTGGACCAGGACCACCGCCAGGGCGGCGAAAACTCGCAGGCCCGTGAGCCGGTAGAGGCGGGTGGGACGCCTGGAGCCCAAGGGCTCGCTGACCTCAAGAGGACCGGCGACCAGCTCGGCCGCCCTGGGGGGGCCGGTTGGCACCGGGATGCGGATGTGGCTGGGGCTCTGGGAGCTCTGTCGGGTCGAGACGCGGCTGGACTGCAAACCGGCAGCCTCCTCAACTGTCTGACCTGTGGCGGGCGCCTTGGTCTGCTGGATCCTCCAAATCGCCTGGCGTTGTGACCGAGGCTCCCTGCCAGGTTGTCAGGCAAGGCTCCAAGGCCCCTCAGCCCTCGCTGAGACCTGGCTTAAATTCGGCAACTCCAGCCGGCGCCGCGAAGCGGGAGGGCGTCCATGTTTGCGGGCTCGGCGCTGCCGGCCGGTGGCCGGGCACGTCCCCTCGAAGGCGGTTCGCGAACTCCCGAGCGGGGTATATCCCTGGTGAGCGACACCTTCGCTCTGGAGGTTCAAATGCGACTGGATAGGTTCACTCAACGTAGCCAGGAGGCCCTGGAAGAGGCCACTCAGCTGGCGACCCGCTACCAACACCCTGAGATCGACCCCGAGCATCTGCTGCTGGCTTTGCTGGCACAGCAGGACGGGACGGTGGTGCCACTGCTCCAGCAGATGGAGGTCGAGCCGGAGCAGGTGAAGGGACGGCTGCTGGCAGATCTTGAGAGCCGGCCGCGCCAGCAGGGAGCGGCCCCCCTGCCATCTCGGGACTTTGAGCAGGTGCTGCGCCAGGCCTGGGATGAGATGGAGAAACTGAAGGACGAATACTGCAGCACCGAGCATCTGCTCCTGGCTCTGTCGTCGCGCTCGGGCGGCCCCGCCGCGGGGTTGCTGAGGTCGGCCGGGGTCACCCGAGACAGGCTGCTGGCGGCGCTCGGCACCCTGCGCCAGGGTCAGCACGTGACCGATCCCAACCCCGAGAGCAAGCTGCAGGTTCTGGAGCGCTACGCGATCGACCTTACCCAGCGCGCTCGAGAGGGCAAGCTGGACCCGGTGATCGGCAGGGACGAGGAGATCCGCCGCACCATGCAGGTCTTGGCCAGGCGGACCAAGAACAACCCGGTCCTGATCGGCGACCCCGGGGTCGGCAAGACCGCCATCGCCGAGGGCCTGGCGCAGCGGATAGCCAGCGGCGACGTGCCCGAGACGCTCCGGAACCGCCGTCTGGTGGCGCTGGATCTCGGGACCCTGGTTGCCGGGACCAAGTTCCGCGGGGAGTTCGAGGATCGCCTCAAGGCACTGCTCAAGGAGGTGACCAGCTCCGATGGCGGGATCATCCTGTTCATCGACGAGCTGCACACCCTGATTGGGGCCGGTGCCGCGGAGGGCTCCATGGATGCCAGCAACATGCTCAAGCCTGCGCTGGCCAGGGGGGAGCTGCGGGCCATTGGGGCCACCACCTTCGATGAGTACCGCAAGCACATCGAGAAGGACCCCGCCCTCGAACGCCGCTTCCAACCCGTCTACGTGGACGAGCCCTCGGTCGAGGACACCATCAGCATCCTGCGCGGCCTGCGCGAACGGTACGAGGTCCATCACGGAGTTCGGATCAAGGACGCGGCCCTGGTTTCGGCCGCGGTGCTCTCCTCCCGCTACATCTCGGGACGGTTCTTGCCCGACAAGGCCATCGACCTGGTGGATGAGGCCGCGGCCAGGCTGCGCATGGAGATCGACTCCATGCCCCAGGAGCTGGATACGGTCGAGCGCGAGGTGCGCCAGCTCGAGATCGAGCGCGAGGCGCTGCGCAAGGAGACCGACGCCGTGTCCCGGGAGAGGCTGGACACCCTGGAGCGGGAACTTGCCAATCTGCAGGAGCAGGCGGTCGGGCTGCGCCAGCGCTGGGAGCGCGAGAAGGCCCAGATCTCAGAGCTGCGCCAGATCAAAGAGGAGATGGAGAGAACCGCATTTGAGGCCGACCGCGCCGAGCGCATGGCCGACTTCGGCAAGGCCGCAGAGCTGCGCTACGGACGCCTCACGGAGCTTCGCCGGCGGCTGGAGGAGCAGCAGCAGAGGCTGAGCCAGTCGGGCGAGGGAGAACCCCTGCTCAAGGAGGAGGTCGGTGAGGAGGACATCGCCGAGGTGGTCTCTCGCTGGACCGGAATCCCCGTCCAGCGCATGCTGGAGGGCGAGCTGCACAAGCTGGTGCAGATGGAGCAGCGCCTGCACCAGCGCGTGGTCGGCCAGGATGAGGCCATCGCCGCGGTGGCGAGCGCTGTAAGGCTGGCCCGGGCGGGGCTGAACGACCCCCGCCGCCCCATGGGTTCGTTCATCTTCCTGGGCCCGACGGGGGTGGGCAAGACAGAGGTCGCCAGGGCCCTGGCGGAGTTCCTCTTCGACAGCGAGGACGCCATGGTGCGCCTCGACATGAGCGAGTACATGGAGAAGCATTCGGTGGCGCGGCTGGTGGGGGCACCCCCTGGGTACGTCGGTTACGAGGAGGGCGGCCACCTGACCGAAGCCGTGCGGCGCCGGCCCTACGCTGTGCTGCTGCTCGACGAGATCGAGAAGGCGCACCCGGATGTGTTCAACATACTGCTGCAGCTGCTCGACGACGGCCGGCTGACGGACGGCAAGGGGCACACCGTGGACTTCCGCAACTGCGTGGTCATCATGACCAGCAACCTGGGCAGCCCGGTCATAGCTGCCCTTCCCGATCACCCCTCGGCAGCTCAGGAGCAGGAGGCTCGGGATCAGGTCATGACGGAGCTTCGGCGCAGTTTCCGTCCGGAATTCCTGAACCGGGTCGACGACGTGATCCTATTCCACCGCTTGGACCTGGCCCAGATCGAGAGCATTGTGGTGATGCAGCTGCGCCAACTGGAGCAGCGTCTGGAGTCGCGGCGAATCCACATGCGGCTGCTGCCGGCGGCGGTCCGCTGGCTGGCCGAGCAGGGCTACGATCCGATCTACGGGGCTCGACCGCTGCGGCGGGTAATCCAGCGGCAGCTGGGAGACCGGATCGCCATGGGTCTCCTTGACGGAACCCTGCGCGAGGGTGACACCCTGGTGGTGGACTCGTCGGCCGACGGGCTTGAGATCGGCCGCGAGGCCGGCTCTCCCGACGCCGCGCCCCCGCCAGGCCCGGACGACGAAGTCGTGGACGTCGAGGCCGAGGTCGTATGACTCGCGGGCCGGGAGGTGGTTCTTACCAGGCGGCCTCAGTCCTGTTCGAAGCCTGGCGCAGGGAGTCGAGCACCCGATCCGCCTTGGTGGCCAGACCCGGGCCGATCCGAACCGATTCCAGCCGTTTTCCGGCCACGACCAGTTCGCATTGGGTGGCGACCAGGTGCGGCTTGACCGCGGGCTTGCCGGCGAAGGTCTGCAGGGCGGGGCCAACATGGTCCCGCAGGGCTCGGGGCGACAGCTCGCCTGCGCTCACTTTGAACCCACTGGCGGTGGGGGTCAGCCGGAAGGAGTAAGCGCGCCGTCCGGCCTTGGCGCACGACTCACAGCGCCCGTGAGGCTCGTCGGGAATCTCTGGTCGCTTTAAGCAGACTCGGCACATGGCTACCAGTTTAGAAGGGCACCGTGCAGACGGCGCCCCCAGGGCGCGGAAGGTGTCTTGGACTGTCGCCTCGAGGCGGACCGACCAACACTCCGACCACGTTGGTGGCTCGCTCCATCCCGGTCCAGCTTCCTACAGCAGTCCCAGATGGTCCAGGGCCCGGTAGCCCAGGCCGACATCGGTCATGTCGCCCTGGTGGAGCAGCTGGCGGAACTGATCAAGAGTCACTCTCACCGTCTCGCAGAACTCGCCATCGTCCAAGTTGGGCTCGGCCACCAAGTGCGACTGCCGGGCCACCGCCACATGCTGCCGGCGCGTGTCTCGAGCCGACAGCCAGCATGACCCGGCGGGCTCGAGGAGCCCTTTGTAGCCAGTCTCCTCCAGGAGCTCGCGAGCGGCTGCGGCAAGCACCGTCTCCCCGGGCTCCACCATGCCACCGGGCATTTCCAGAAGGATGGTGGCCGGCCCCGGGCGGAACTGGCGCACCAGCAAGACCTCTTGGGACTGCGTAATCGCCAGCACGGCAACCGTGGGAGCCGAGTCAACGATGTCCCACTCCTGGGTGCTGCCGTCTGGCATGCGATACCTGCGCGTTGTGGCCGTGACGTAGCCGCTCGGGCCCGGACGCTCAGACAGCAACTCCCAGTCGGCTACTCGACCTGGTTGGTCCGGCGTCACTCCAGCAGCCGAGCCAGCTCAGCCAGGGCTGACACGATCTCCCCGCGGCGGTCACCCGGCACCGGGATGAGCCGCTCCTCGAGAATCGACGCCCGGGTGCGCCTGAGCTTGTGCAGCAGCCGCACCGCGGTCGGGGTGGCGCGGACCAGGGCGGCGCGACGGTCGCTGAGGTCGGGTTCGCGGACCACCAGCTTCTCGGCCTCCAGCCGCTGCAATTTCGGAGTGATGGTCGAGTTGTCGACTCCCAAATGGGATGCCAGCTCGCTGGGATGGCAGGGGCCGCAGTTTACGATCCGGGTCAGGAGCCACACGTGTGAGAGGGGGAGGTCGCACCGGGCCAGCTGCATGACTCGAGCCTGGACGTCGTGGCGGCCAGCCCAGCGCACCAGGGTCGTGATCGCCTCGTCCAGCAGTTCGCCGGAGGCGCGATCGCGTGGGGGCGCGGAACCAGGAATGGGGGCTGAAGCCGGCGGCGCCCCCAGGCCCGGCTTCACGGAGCCCCGTCCTCGAACCTGGCCGCGGACGACCCAGGTTCTGTGGCCGGCCGTGGAGACGCCCCGATGGTGGGCGGCCGCCGGCTGGCGGCGGCGCCGCCGACCGGTGTTGGCTGGTCCTCGTGGACATACTTGCCGCCACGCAGGATGCTGGCCACCGCTGCCAGCACGCAGGCGGCGATCGCGAAGTCGAAGGCGGCCCGCAGGCCGGTCATGAACGGCGGCGAGATCAGCTGCGGGAAGAACGCTCGCCCGGTGAGGTACGCCGCCTTGGCGTGGCTCAGGTGCGGGAGTACCGGCCCCAGCAGGGTGCCGATGGGGTTGTAGCCCAAGAAGGCGGCAAAGAGGCTGCCCACGGCCGGAAGGTGGGCCACCCGGCTGGCGTAGGCGGAGGGAACGCCCTGGGCGACCAGACCGTGATAGAGGGCGTGAGGGAGAGTCCCCGACAGCCCGATGATGATCAGGGTGAAGAAGATTCCGATCGAGAGCACCATCGCCGAGTTCTGGAAGGTGGCGGCCATACCGGCCCCGGCGCCTCTCTGTTCGGGCGGCAGGCTGTTCATGATGCCGGCTTGGTTGGGAGACGCGAAGAGCCCACTGGAGAGCCCATAGGCAAAAAGGAGGGCTGCGAAGAGGAGGTAGTTGAAGTCGGCGGGGAGCAGCTGGAAGAGGCCGAAGATCACCGCTGATCCGACGACCCCCAGGGTTGCGAAGGTTCTCGAGCCGTAGCGGTCCGAGAGGATTCCCGCCAGAGGTCCCGCCACCAGAAACCCGACCGTGAGCGGCAGCAGGTAGATGCCCGCCCAAAGCGGCGTCTGGGCAAAGCTGTACCCGTGCCGCGGCAACCAAATTCCCTGCAGCCAGATGATCAGGATGAACATCAGGCCGCCCCGGGCCAGGGCTGCGAAGAGGCCCGCAGCGTTGCCGGCGGCAAAGGCACGGATCCTGAACAGCGGGATCCGGAACATGGGCTGGTCCACCTTGGTCTCGACCCAGACGAAGACGCCGAGCATCAGGGCTCCTCCGATCAGGGCGCCCAGCACCCAGGGATTGGTCCAACCCATGGTCTCGGTCCCGTAGGGGAGGATCCCGTAGGTGATGCCCACCAGCAGGGCGATCAAGCCGACGGCGAAGAAGAGATTGCCCCACCAGTCGATCCTGGATGGGCGCCGCAGGCCGGTGTCATGCAGCTTGATGTAGGCCCAGACCGTGCCGAAGATCCCGAACGGCACCGATACCAGGAAGACCAGGTGCCAGGAGAGGGGCCCCAAGAGTCCCCCGAGCACCAGCCCGATGAAGGAACCTGCGATGGCCGCCACCATGTTGGTGCCGAGCGCCAGCCCGCGCTGGTTGGAGGGGAACGCGTCGGTCAGAATCGCCGAGGAGTTGGCCCACAGGAGAGCGCCCCCGACCCCCTGGAAGATCCGCATCGCGATCAGGTAAAGGGCGGCGCCGGAGCCGGTTCCCCAGGTGATGGACAGCAGGATGGAGAAGATGGTGAAGATGGCGAAGCCGAGGGTGTACATGCGCACGCGCCCGTACATGTCCCCGATCCGGCCCAGGCTCACCACCAGCACGGCGGTGACCACCATGTAGCCCATCAGCAGCCAGAGGAAGTAGGGGCTGTTGCCGCTGGTCAGGGGGTTGAGCTTGATGCCCCGGAAGATGTCGGGCAGGGCGATCATCACGATCGAGGAGTTGATCGTCGCCATCAGGATGCCCAGGGTGGTGTTGGAGAGCGCGATCCACTTGTAGTGGGGCCCCAAGGGCTGCCCGGTGGCGCTGACCAATCCCGCCTTCGCTGGTCCCTGGGGCATGCTGGAGTCTCCTTTGTGTCCAGATAGTTGGTTGGCACATACTAACCAATTTGGGGAACGGTGTGCCGGTGCGATCTCGCCCACGGCGGTGCCCTGTTCCAGAAGCGGGACGGCCAGGATCAGTGGCTGGTGGCGCCGTCAACCGGCCGGTGACCCGATCCCTACGATCCTGAGCACGAAATCTGATCCAGCAGGATATATTTAGGGCTGATGGATCAGATGCAAACTCCCAGCCGGGGCTGGCGGCGACATCGGCGCCTGCTGCTCGGGGGTCTTGGAGCCGCCATCGTGATCGCCGGTGGCGCCGCCACCGGAATAGTGGTCGCGTCCAAGCCCGGCCCGCCGGTCGTGCCTGTCGCCGCGATCGTGGTGCCCGGCAGTCCTGGCGCGGTCAGCCCCACCGCGACCATCGCCATCCACCTCCGCCACGCGCGTCTGCAGCAGGTCAAGGTGACCACCTCAGCTGGCACCGCTCTCAGCGGAACTGTCACCGCCGCGGGCTGGAAGCCGGATCAGCCGATGCCTTGGGCCACCAAGCTGGAGATGACCCTGACCGCCAAGGGCGGTCTGCCGGTCAAGTCCGTCACCGCCGTGGCCAGCTGGACCACCGCGTCCCAACCGCTGCCGGTGGAGTCCATCGGGCTGACCATATCTCCCAGCAACGGGGGTCAGGTCGGCATGGGAGCCGCCTGGGTGATCCAGTTCTCGAAGCCGATTCCAACCGCTGACCAGGCGGCCGTCATCCAGCATTTGACCACCACGGAATCCATCCCGGACACCGTGGGCTGGCATTGGTGGTCTTCCACCGAGGTCGATGGGCGTCCCCAGCAGTTCTGGCCGCTCAACGAGCACGCTTCGCTGTCGGTCAACCTGAATGGGATGGTGATCGGGGGCTATCGCATCGTCGGCACCACCGCCAACAGCCAGTTCACAGTGGTCAACCAGCACCTGACCAAGGTCAGCGCCATCACCCATGAGATGCAGGTCTACAACGGCACCCAGCTGCTCAAGACCCTTCCGGTGAGCCTGGGCAAGCCGGGGTTCCCGACGATCTCCGGCACCCTGGTTGTCCTCTTCAAGACCCCGGTCGTGTTCATGAACTCGGCCACCATCGGTTACCCGGGCCTCTACGCCCAGAATGTGTACAACGATGTCGCCATCAGCACCGACGGCTACTACATGCACGCCGCCAACTGGGACGTGTACGACCATGGTCGGGCCAACGTGTCCTTCGGCTGTATCGAGCAGAACCCGGCCAACGCCGTTTGGTTCTACAACTTCTCGATTCCCGGCGATGTGGTCGAGGTCAGTGGAACCCCGCTGCAGGCGACCGAGGTGAACGGGGAGGGGGACTGGAACATCCCCTGGAGCGACTTCCAGACCAGCTGATCGGTCCGGACCTCGGCGGCTGCTCAGCGAAGGTTGTCGCCTGCTGGTCAGACCAAGTCGAAGCGCATCTCCACAGCTCGCACCGATGGATTGCTGGCCAGCGCCTCCCACTCGCCGGTGGGACGGAATCCGTGCCGCAGGTACAGGTTGTGGGCGAGGAGGTTGTCCTCCGCCACATTCAGGAGGACAAAGCGGGCTCCCTCGGCGGCAGCCCAACCGAGAATAAAGTGGAGCAGAGCTGTGGCCGCTGAGCCACCGCGGGCCCGCGGCGCCACCCACATCGCGAAGATACGCCGGCAGGTCTGCTGCTCATCGTCCGGCCCTCGACCCAGGCATGCCAGACCCACCGGGCGGCCGGCCAAGTGGGCCCCAGCCCACACAGAACCTTCGCAGCGCAGCCGCCATTCGTCCTGGCTGAAGGCGCGCTCCCGCTCCAGGGTGGAACCGAAGGCATGGGGAGCGTCGGCCAGCGCCTGCAGTCGCAGCTCACGCAGCTGCTGCCAGTCGACAATGCGCACCACCACAAGTTGTAAGCCCTCGCCGCTTGCGCCGACGCGACCTGCAGGATCCTCCCGGCCAGCGCTCGTCAACCTAACTGCACCAACTCAACCGATGGCGGCTGCGGTCGGTTAGATCGGCACCTCGACCGCGTGAAAGCGTGGTCGGCGATGATGGGTGGCGCGCTCAGATCTGTGCCGATGCCGGCGACGGCCCCCGGGTCGAGCAGTCTAATCTGGGGCAGACAGAACTCCCCGTCGACGGCCGAAGCCCTCTTGTTGGAGACAGTGCCATGACAGCTCCCTTCTTCGGATTTCACATTCCCAACTTCAGCTTCCCCGGGATCGCGCCCGCGGATCTGTTCGACCGGGTGGCCGAGCTGGCGGTGGCCGCAGAATCGGCCGGATTCGACATGGTCACGGTGATGGACCACTTCTACCAGATTCCCATGACCGGACCGGAAACCGAACCGATGCTGGAGGCGTATACGACCCTGGGGGCGCTCTCACAGCGCACCAATCACATCTTCCTGAGCGCCCTGGTGACCGGAGTCACCTACCGGAATCCCGCTCTGCTCGCCAAGCAGGTGACCACCCTGGACACACTCTCAAGGGGTCGGGCGATCCTCGGTATAGGAGCCGCCTGGAACGAATCCGAGCACCGCGGCTACGGGTTCGACTTCCCACCCGTGGGTCGGCGGATGGATCGCCTCGAGGAGGCCTTGCGCATCGCCAAGGCGATGTTCACAGAGGACCGCCCCAGCTTCTCGGGCCGCTACTACCAAATCGACCGTGCCCTCAATGTCCCTCGGCCGCTGCAACCAGGCGGTCCTCGGATCCTGGTGGGAGGCGGAGGTGAGCAGCGGACTCTGCGCTTGGTGGCCCGCTACGCCGATATCTCGAACTGGTTCGGTTCGGTCGACGACATGAGGCGTAAGGGAGAGATTCTGGAGCGCTACTGTGCCGAGGAGGGGCGTGATCCCAGCGAGATCCTGCGCACCGCCATGGCCCAGGTCCTGCTGGTCACCTCCGAGCGCGACACCGCAGCCGTGATCCGGGGGATTCCCCCGGAGCGACTGCAGCTTTTGGGAGATCCCGCCACCCCCGAGCAGGCGGCCGAACGGCTGGCCCCGTACGTGGAGGCTGGCATCGGCGGCTTCACCTTCGCCAACGCCAACCTGCACACGCCTGAGCTGATCGCGGCGGCTGGAGAGCTCAAGCGGCTGCTGAGGTGACAAGTTCCTGCTGACTGGCGGGCTGCAATCCTGGGACACTGGTTTCGATGTCCGCGTCAAATGTGAGTGAGTCTGAGTTCGCCCAGGTTCTGGCGGACAGTTGTCGCCCGCCGGCCCGCTCCCTGCCGTTGAAGCGCGATGTGGCCCACTTTGTGGATGGACTTCTGGGGTTACTGTTCCCGCAGCTCGCGGAAGAAGCCGCCGGGACACTTGAGGAGATCAAGGCGCGGCTGGAGTTGGTGCGGTGGGAGCTGGCTCGGCTTTTGCAGCCGGGCCTCCAGCGGCCACATGCTGAGGAGGTGGCGGGCCAGTTCGCGGCCGAGCTTCCGCACCTGTACGCCCGCGTCCAGCTCGACGCTGATGCGATCGTCGCCGGCGATCCGGCCGCGGAGAGCCTTGACGAGGTGGTTGCCGCCTACCCGGGCTTCATGGCCATCGCCACTCATCGGGTCGCCCACCACCTGTACCACCTGGAGGTCCCGGTCCTGCCCCGGCTGCTGGCTGAGGTTGCACACACGAGGACCGGGATAGACATTCACCCGGGAGCGTCCATCGGCCGTTCCTTCTGCATCGACCACGGCACCGGGATCGTCATCGGCGAGACCGCGGTGCTGGGAGACGAGGTCAAGATCTATCAGGGAGTCACCCTGGGCGCGCTCAGCGTCAGCAAGCTGGCCGCCGGCACCAAGCGTCATCCGACCATTGAGGACAGGGTCGTGATTTACGCCAACGCGACCGTGCTCGGGGGCGACACGGTGGTGGGTCACGACAGCGTGGTGGGGGGCAACGTCTGGCTGACCCAGAGCGTCTCCCCATACTCTCTGGTCTATCACAGCAGCGCGGTCAGGGTGCGCAAAGTGAGCGAGGGCGATCAACTGCTGGACTTCGTCATCTGAGAACGGGCCTGCAACCGAGACCAAGGGAGGTGCCATGAGAGCCGACAGCATTCTGGAAACCGTGGGACGCACCCCGGAAGTGCGCATCAACCACCTTTTCGACCCCAGGGTCCAGGTGTGGGCCAAGCAGGAGCGGGTGAATCCCGGTGGCAGCATCAAGGACCGGATTGCTCTGGCGATGGTCGAAGACGCGGAACGCCGCGGCATCCTGACCGCCAGCTCGGTGATCGTCGAGCCAACCTCAGGTAATACCGGGATCGGCCTGGCCCTGGTGGCCGCGGTCAAGGGCTACCGCCTGATCCTGGTCATGCCCGAGTCCTTCTCCATGGAGCGGCGCAAGCTGATGACCGCCTACGGGGCCGAGCTGGACCTGACCCCGCGCGAGCTGGGGATGCGGGGCGCCATCGCCAGGGCCGAGGAGATCGTCGCCGCCACCGAGGGGGCCTGGATGCCCATGCAGTTCGACAACCAGGCCAATGTGGAGATCCACCGCCGCACCACCGCTGAGGAGATAGCTCAGGACTTCCCGGAAGGGCTGGACTATCTGGTCACCGGAGTTGGCACCGGCGGCCATATCACCGGCTGCGCCGAGGTGCTTAAGCAGACCTGGCCCAAGCTTCAGGTCTACGCCGTCGAGCCCAGCCTCTCCCCGGTGCTCTCCGGCGGCCAGCACTCGCCGCACCCCATACAGGGGATCGGCGCAGGGTTCGTCCCCGGAGTGATGCGGACCGACCTTCTCAACGGCATCGTCAAGGTCGATGCCAAGGATGCGTATGACTTTGCCAGGCGCTGTGCCCGGGAGGAGGGGATCCTGGTGGGTGTTTCCTCGGGCGCATCCCTGGCGGCGGTGGCGGCGCTGGCGCCCCAGATGGCTGACGGGGCACGGGTCCTCACCTTCAGCTACGACAGCGGAGAGCGCTACCTCTCCATCGACGCGCTCTTCGACTGAGCGTTGGGAACACCACGAACGCGTTCCCTGGGACCGATGACGATCCCGTGCGGGCCGGGATGGCGGGGTGAGAAGGCGCGCCGCGGCGCGTACAGGGCGGTTGTTGCGGCGGTAATTGGAGATCACCAATAAGTTGATTTACAGCTATCTGGACCACCTCGAATGCGGGCGTTGCCAGCGTGAGTACGACGCTGGGGTGCCCCAGGGACTGTGCGAGTGCGGTGCACCTCTGCTGGCCCGCTACGACCTGGCCAGAGTCGCGGCCGCGGTTGCACCCGCCGACTTTCGGGATCGCCCAGCCAGCCTCTGGCGTTACCACGAACTGCTGCCGGTTTCCAAAGAGGAATCGGTTGTGACCTTTGGAGAGGGGATGACGCCGTTGCTGCCCATGACTGAAGTGGGGCGCCAGATGGGGCTGCCGCGACTCCTGATGAAGGACGAAGGGCTGTTGCCGACCGGCAGCTTCAAGGCCAGGGGAGCTGCCGTGGGTGTCTCCCGGGCCCGCGAGCTCGGGGTGCGCCGGATCGCCATGCCGACCAACGGGAATGCCGGGGCGGCCTGGGCGGTTTACGCTGCTCGGGCGGGCATCGAGGCGCTCATTGCGATGCCGACTGACGCCCCCGCCATCACCAGGGCAGAGTGCGCGATCTCCGGGGCCCGGTTGTACCTGGTGGACGGTCTCATCAATGACGCCGGCGCCATGATCGCAGAGGCGGTCCGCGCCCAGGGCTACTTCGACAGCTCCACCCTCAAGGAGCCATACCGATTGGAGGGGAAGAAGACCATGGGGCTGGAGCTCTTCGAGCAGCTCGGCTGGCGCGTCCCGGACGTGATCCTGTACCCGACGGGGGGCGGGGTCGGCCTCATTGGCATCCACAAGGCCCTCCAGGAGTGTCGCGAGATGGGCTGGATCGGGGAGAAAATGCCTCGCCTGGTGAGCGTGCAGGCCAGCGGCTGCGCCCCCATCGTGAGAGCATGGCAGAACGGCGACGAGGTCTCCCAAGCCTGGGCGGAAGCCACCACCGTGGCCTTTGGGATCAACGTACCCAAGGCGCTTGGGGACTTCATGATCCTGAGCGCACTGCGGGCGACCCAGGGCTGTGCGGTGGCCGTTGATGATGAGGAGATCCTGCGCGCCCAGGCGCGGGTGGGGCGGTTGGAGGGCGCGTTCATCTGCCCGGAAGGGGCGGCCTGCTTCGCCGCCGCGGAGCGCCTGCGCCAGCAGGGTTGGATCGATGAGGGTGAGGAGGTGGTGGTGCTCAACACCGGAGCGGGGGTCAAGTACCCGGAGACGGTCGTGGTCTCGGTGCCCACCCTCTCCAGGGGAGACACAATTCCGATGCCCTGAGCGAGGGCGTCGCCGAAAATCCAATTGACTCTGACCATGTGGCGAGCGCAAGCCCCTGGCTTTAGACATGGGGTGAGCGAGTCTGGCGGAGAGACGTAGGGAACGAACGTGTGGCGTAGATACGCCTGGAGCGTATGCTGTTGGGGATGGCTGGCGCAACTCTGCGATCGAATGCCAACGTCACGTTCCGCTGCGCCTACCACGTGGTGTGGTGCCCGAAGTATCGGCGCGGGGTGCTCACCGGGGACGTCGAGATGCGGCTGAAGGAACTGATCCGAGAAGCGGTCGCCAACAAGGGGGCGTGGCTCATTGAGATGGAGACCATGCCTGACCGCGTCCAACTGCTAGTTGAGGTGGACCCTCAGTTGGGGATCCACCGTCTGGTCAAAGCCGTCAAAGGACACACGAGCAGATTGCTCCGCAAAGAGTTTCCCAGCCTGCGGTCCCGGCTGCCCACGCTTTGGACGAACAGCTACTTTGTGGCCACCGTCGGCGGTGCGAGCCTTGAGGTCGTGAAGCAGTACGTCGCGGAGCAGAAAAACCGATGAGCGGGGAGCGCAAGCCCCGCGCTCGCAAACGGCCGCGGGGAGCGCCGACCCATGTTGCACAACTTCCCCTGCGCCCGACGCCGCGGATGCGCTCGGTGATCGACACTCGCTTCTACGGCGGTCTGCGGGTCTACAACGCCTGCCTGGGCGAGGCACTCCGGCGCGACCGGGCACTGCGGGCGGACCCCCGCTTCGAGGAAGCCAAAGCCTTGCCCAAGGGCAAGCCGGAATCACCGCAAGGCTTGGCTCGCCACCAGGCATTCGATGCCATCGACTGTGCCCACGGCTTCACCGAGAGCGCGATCATGTCGTTCGGCTCGTGGCTGCGCCAGTCCTGGGTGAGAGACCAAGTGCTCTGCCAAGAAGCCCAGACGCTGGCCCGCCGGGCATTCCTGGCGGCCGAGAGGTGGCACTACGGCAAGGGCGGCAAGCCTCGCTTCAAGGCCCAAAGAAGGGGCATCCACTCACTCGAGTGCAAGGACGGGTGCGGCTCGCTGAAAGTGAAGTTCACCAAGGACAATCTCACAGGATTGCAGTGGGGCCGCGGATTTGTCGTTCCCTTCGCCCAGCCCAAGAGCCATGACGAGCAGGCGGAACTGGACCGGATCACGGGCCTCGTCGCCGCAGGCAAGCTCATCTCCTGCAGGATCACTCGGGCCAAGGTCCGGGGCCGTTGGGCCTACCGCGCCCAGTTCGTCCTGGACGGCCCACCGCCGGTCCGCCACTCCGTGGGAACTGAGCAGGTCAGCATCGACATGGGCCCGAGCACGGTCCACGTGGTGAGCCAGACGACCGCACAACACTGCCAGCTGGCGCCGGGCGTCGCCTACGCCGCGAAGGCCCTGCGTCGCGCCCAGCGGAAGCTGGACCGCCAGCACAGGAAGGGCAGCCCGAGCTGCTTCGACGCCCAGCGTCGCCACAAGTCAGGCCGCTGCGATTGGAACGAGCGCTCCCACAACGCCCAGCGCACCCAGGTGCTGGTTGGCGAGCTCCACAGGGTCCTCTCCGCCCGCCGCGACACCGAGCACTGCCAGCTCGCCAACCAGCTCATCGGCCTCGGCCCGACCCTTCGGGCCGAGAAGCTCAACTACGTCGCATGGCAGAAGCGCTTCCCAAAGTCGGTCCGGGACCGCGCCCCTGGTTCGTTCGTCGCCAAGCTCCGCTACAAGGCTGAAAGCGCCGGTGGCGGACTCTACGAGTACGACCCCAGGACCACTGCACTCTCCCAGACCTGCATCTGCGCGCGCCAAGCCAAGAAGCCCCTGTCCGAGCGGACCCACAGGTGTCCCTGCGGGGTGGTGGCGGACCGGGACCTGTTCTCCGCATTCCTAGGGTTCTTCGTGGAGCCCAAAGACGGCATCGACACCCTCGACGCGGGGGAAGCCAACGCGGCCTACTCCACCCGCCACGACCTCGGTGGGGCGCCGGCGTCGAGGAACGCGGCTGGCGCCGCGAAGCAGCAAGTCCACCGACGTAGTCCTTCGGGGCGTCGCTCAGTGGTACGGATCGCCAAGCGCCTCAACAGGCGCTCCGACAGAGCTGCTCGGCCGAAGCTCGTACAACCCCTGCCTACGGCAACGGCCGCCTAAGCGATGGGCGGTCAGCGAGACAGTAGGGGCGAGACGGGAATCCCCCGGATTTATCCGTGGGGAGGGGTCAAGCGGACGAAGCTGAGCGCCTCACGGCGGACGTCGTCTCGAGAGACCACACCATGGGCCTCGCGGTGGCGGGGCCAGTGGCGCTCGCGACCGCTCATGGCGGTGGGTTCCGGTCGGGCAGGGGCCGGGGAGTCCCAGGCATTCTGGGGCCCCGTTTCCTGCGGTGCGCTCCGTGGAGTGCCGTGGTGCTTCGTGACTGGGGGCTTCCGGACCCAGCGCTCCGGATTCTGAAGCCCGCGTCGGACCGCCGTCTGACGGTAGTCTTGGAACGGTGTCCGAGACTCCCGCCGTCGTGTTCGTTCCCGGGGATCCGGGCCGGGACGGGCGCCTGGTCATAACACCCCCGGTGGGGCGCATTCCCGGAAGTAAGCTGGACCTGGCCGATCTGGTGGTCGAGCATGGCTCGACCGCCCGCCGGGAACTGGTGAATGCCCAGGTGCTGCCGATGAAGGTCGGTATCGAGTGGCTGCTGGCCGGGAGCCCTGGAGCAGAGACAGTCCCATCCGCCCGCGCCTGGGAGGTGGTGCTGCGCAGTGGGATGTCCCTGATCGCCAGGGGTCGGATATTCCCATCCAGAAGCGTGTCCTGCTATGACAACTGGAGAGTCGGCCCTCTCGACCTGGCCGATGAGGAATGGTTGCGGAAGCTGTCGGCGAACTTCCCGTGGGAGGGGCGGGGAGTACCGTCGGGAGAGAGGGGTCCATCCAGGATTCTGCCGTTCGACATCCTGGTCCGGGAGTTCTGGGACGCCCTGGCTGACACCCTGCCCCGCACTGCTGCGGCGCCCCTGATGGCCGGCGTCAGAGCCTACTCGGGACACGATCCGGTCTGCCTCGAGGACTGGGAGGAGTGGTTGGAGACCACCGACCAGCCGACCAGGGAGCAGTCCCGGCCGGGGCTTCGAGTCGAGCTGCCGACGGCCACGGACCGCCTGGCGCGGGTGACTGTGCAGCTGCGCAGCCACCAGGACCCAGGGTTGGTGGTCGATGCCGCTGACCTCTGGAGCTCTCCCCAGCGGCTCATGGCTCGTTTTGGATCGATGGTGGAGAGCGACCTGCTGCTGGCACTGCGCCGTGGCAGCGCCGTTTGGGGTCCGATCCGAAGGCTGCTGGAGAGCCCTCGGCCCGACTCCGTCGAGGTCTCCGATGACGAGGTGGAGGAGTTGCTGGGCAACGCGGCGGCCGGTCTGGCGGCGGCCGGACTGGAGCTGCTCTGGCCAAGAGAGCTGGCGGGAGCGCTGAAGGTGAACGCGACCCTCACCCCGGAGTCAACGGTCGGGGATTCCTCGGGCCTCTTCGACCTGGACGCGCTGCTTCGGTTCAGGTGGGAGCTGACTCTCGACGGTGAGCCGCTGACCGCCCAGGAGGTGGAGGAGTTGGCCGAGGCCAAGCGCCCCTGGGTGAGGCTGCGCGACCACTGGATCACGGTCGACCCGGAGCTCATCCGCCGCATGCGCGAGCCACTGCCCGAGCTCAGAGGAGGGGCGGCGCTGGCGGCGGCCCTGGGCGATGGGATGGTGACCGTCTCGGGCGCGAGGATTCCCATGCGGGTGTCGGGAGCGCTGGCCGACCTGGTGGAGAGGCTGAAACACGTGGCGGTGGCCCCAATCGGTGAGCCGCCCCCCGGGTTGAGGGGAGAGTTGCGGCCCTACCAGCACAGGGGACTGGCCTGGCTGGACACGATGTGCCAGCTAGGCCTGGGAGGATGCCTGGCCGACGACATGGGTTTGGGCAAGACCATCCAGGTGATCGCCCTGCAACTGCGCCGTGCCCGGGGTCCAGCACTGGTGGTGTGCCCGGCCTCTCTGATCGGCAACTGGGAGCGCGAGATAGCCCGCTTCGGGCCAGACCTACCGGTGAGGCGGTTCCACGGGGGCGACCGCCATCTGACCGGGGTCGGGAAGAAGGAGGTCGTGTTGACGACCTACGGGGTGGTGAGGCGGGACCGACAGGCACTGGCTCAGGTCGACTGGGATCTCGTCATCGCCGACGAAGCCCAGCATGTGAAGAACCCCCAGTCCAAGGGCGCGCGCGAGTTGCGAGGGATCAGGGCCCACGCTCGGCTGGCGCTGACGGGCACCCCCATCGAGAACCGATTGAGCGAGCTGTGGGCGATCCTCGACTGGACCACGCCGGGATTGCTGGGGCGCCTCGCCGACTTCACAGAACAGGTGGCGTCCCCGGTGGAGCGTTTCGGAGACCAGGCCGCCCGGGAACGTCTGACCACGATCGTCAGGCCGTTCATCCTGCGTCGGCGAAAGGCAGACCCGGACATCGCGCCGGAGCTGCCGCCCAAGACCGAGACCGATCAGCTGCTGCCTCTCAGTCCTGAACAGGCAACTCTGTACGAGGCCGTGGTGCGAGAGACGCTGGACCAGCTGAGAAGGATGGACGGAATCCAGCGGCGTGGAACGGTCCTGAAGTTGATCACCGCTCTCAAGCAGATCTGCAATCACCCCGCCCACTATCTGCGCCAGACCGGGCCCCTGCCGGGCCGCTCTGGAAAGCTGGTCGCTCTCGACGAGCTGCTGCCCATCATCGAGTCGGAAGGGGAGTCGACCTTGGTGTTCACCCAGTACGTCGCCATGGCCCGCCTCCTGGAGCGCCACCTTCAAGACCGGGGGACTGCGACCCTGCTCCTGCACGGGGGGATACCGCCCCGCCAGAGGGACCAGATGGTGGATGCCTTTCAGGCCGGCGATGTCCCGGTCTTTCTGCTCTCTCTCAAGGCCGGCGGCGTGGGCCTCAACCTCACCCGCGCCTCCCATGTGATCCACTACGACCGCTGGTGGAATCCGGCAGTCGAGGACCAGGCGACCGATCGCGCCTACCGGATCGGGCAGACCCAGCCGGTACAGGTGCACCGGCTCATCTGCCAGGGAACCCTGGAGGAACGGATTGCGCAGCTCATGGACCGCAAGCGCGGCTTGGCCGACTCGATCGTGGGCGCTGGGGAGTCCTGGATCACCGAGCTCTCCGATGAGGAGCTGGCCAAGTTGGTCGAGCTGCGAGACTTCCGATGAGCTGGGTTCAACGGCGCAGTCAGGGTCGGCTTGCCAGGGCACCCGGCCGCTCGCTGGCCGCGTTCGGCAAGACGTGGTGGGGACGCGCCTGGGTGGAGGCGCTGGAATCGAGCGCCCGGCTGGATCCCAACCGGCTCCCTCGGGGCCGCACCTACGCCCGCAGCGGCGCGGTCAGCAAGCTCTGGCTGGTTCCTGGAGAGGTCCAGGCCGATGTCCAGGGGTCGCGGCCAGAGCCCTACAGGGTTCGCCTTCGGGTCAGGCAGTTCTCGCCGGAGGAGTGGGACCGGGTCACCAAGACGCTGGCGGCCATGGCGGCCCACGCCGCGGCACTTCTTGACGGGGTGATCCCCGCCGCGGTGGAGGTTGACCTGCGAGAACAGGGGGTAAGCCTCCTGCCCGGTCCGGGAGAGCTCGGTCCACAGTGCTCATGCCCCGACTGGGCCACTCCCTGCAAGCACGCGGCTGCCGTCTGCTATTTGGTGTCGGACCTGCTGGACGCGGATCCATTTGTCATCTTTGCCTTGCGCGGGCGCGGAAGGGAGCATCTGCTGGCGGGGTTGCGTGCTCTCAGGGCCCAGTCGGCGGGAGCACTCGAGGTTCCTGGCTTAGGAGTCCACGGTGAGGTGGTCAACCGCCTCAAGGAGGGGGTGTCGCTTGAGTCCCTGACCCGCCCGTCTTCGCTACTTGAGCTGCCGGACCCACTGCCAATGCCTTCGGTTCCGGGCCCGCCGTCCCCTCTTATCGACCAGCTCAGCGACGACGGACCGATCGACATCGCGGCCCTGCGCCGACTTGCGTCCGACGCAGCCCAGCGGGCACTTCAGCTGGCCACAGGCGCAGGTGACGGCGCTCTCCGGCTCACTGAAGATGAGGACCTGGCCCGGCTGGCCGAAGCGCGGATCGGAGACCCGGCCTTCGACACCTGGGCACAGGGGCTGGGAGTGCAACCACGCTCGCTTATGCGCATGGCACTCGCCTGGAGGGCGGCCGGTGCCGGTGGGCTGGCGATCCTGGAGGCCGATCAGGGAATGGCTCCTGATTCCGAGCTGCGGCGCGCCAGGGCGGCGATGGCCACCCTGGGGCCGGGCTCTGTGGCGCGCGGGAACCGGATCACCAACTCGAGGATGGGTCTGCAGCTGCGCTGGGGTGGAGACGGGCTCTGGTATCTCCTTCGCCGCCGGGGCGCCAACTGGGAGCTGCACGAACCACCATCACGAGATCCGATGGGGTTGGTCGCCATCCATGCGGGAGGAGGTGATGGCCTCAACCCTGCCCCGGCCCAGGGGGCGCTGGCCTCCGACGGCGGTCAGGATCGCGACCGGTACGAGGACGACGATGAGGAAATCGCCGACGACTGGTAGCCAAGCGCTGGAGGTTGGCCGAGGCGGCACCGGGCCAGCAGCGGCTAACATCGGCCGGCGATGACGACCGAGGAGATCCGACTGCGCATAGGCAACCTGGCCAAGGCCGTGCTGGTGACGGGTCAGGCGTACCAAGATCCCAAGGACGCCCTCAACGAATTCATCTCCAATGCCGCTGACGAGTATTTGGAGGCCGGTCTTCGAGGTGGGCGCATCACCGTGGTGCTGCGGCGCCAGGGCCGTCACCCGGTGATCGCGGTGGACGACAGCGGTCGTGGCATGTCCGTGGAGGAGCTCCGCCGGGTGGCGAGCAACCTCTTCGAGTCGGGCAAGGCATCCGATCCGCGCACCCTCGGGGAGAAGGCGATCGGTATCCTCGCGTTCCAGCAGCTGGGCGGCCGCTGTGACATCGTCACCCGGCCCCAGGGTGGAGAGAAGACCCATGCGCTGAGGCTGGAGCGCGGCACTGTGCGGGCCAGACTCGAGCTTGACGAGCGCCGCCGCGCCAGAGTCATCCCCGGGACGACCGTGTACCTCAGCGACCTGGATCCCGAGGCTGTGCGCGGCCTGACCCTGCGTCGCCTGGTCGACTACCTGCAGCGGCGTCGTGGCGTGGCGCTGGCCCGCGGGGACTACCAGATCGAGGTCGTCCAGGGCCGGAGTGCCGAGCTTGTGAATCCGGAACCACCAGATGGAGTGCGCCTCCCGGTGCCTCAGCGGGCGACCCTGCTGGGGCCGGTGGAGTTCGGTCTGTATCTGGCCCCTCGTCCCGATCACCGTCGGCGCGTCGCTCTGGTGGGGCGAGCGGGAACCACCATCGTCGACGACCTGTGCGAGCTGGAGGAGTTCGACCATCCCCCCTGGAACAGTGACCACGTAGGCGGTCAGATAATCTACGAACCGTTGCAGCAGAGCGCTGGCCGGCGCGCGATCCTCCGGGACCGGGAGGCCTTCCCCGCGCTGGTGCAGGCGGTCCAGGATGTGGAGGTGGCGGTTGGGCTGGCTCTGGACCGGGTCACAGCCGAGCTCGACCGTGCGCTGACAGAGAGGATCTCCGAGGCGGTGCGCCAGGTGTTCGCCAGGGTCCTGCGGGAGTTGGCGGACCTGGACAACCCGATGCACAGCTGGCTGGGCACCGAGCCCGGTGACGGCGGGCTGATGGCGATCCCCTTCGATGAGGAGCAGCCATCCGATGCGGCTCTGTCCGGCACCGCCGAGGACGAGGACTTCGAACCGGTGCAGCTCGAGCCGTCCCCGCCGCCGGACCACCCTCCTGAGCCACCGGTATCGGTTGGCACCGGCAGCTCTGACCGGCGCCGGTCCCGGGCCCTGCCGACGCTGCTCCCGGACCCGGAGCCGACCGGCGGGCGCAGCCGATTCGATCCGGAGGATGGGATCGTCTATTACAACGAGGGACATCCAGACTTTCTGCTGGTCAAGGAGGAGGAGGCCGCCCTGTTGGACTATCTGGCGACACTGGTCGCCAAGGAATACGTCGTCTACAACCACCCACGCTCGGCCGGTGACGAGCTCGGCGAGGAGATGGTCCGGATGCTGGTGCGGGTGCGCCGACACCTGCTGCAAGGCGGCGCAGGAGGGAGGAGGCCAAGAGCCAGGCGCTGACCCTCTGAGCCATCTGGTGCCGTCGACCGTGAAGGCGCCGCGGGGCCCCCGGCCCCCCTCTGGAGGGGTGGCCGCGGCCGCGGTGTCCTCACTGATGGCAGAGCTCGGAGCGGGTCCGATGCCGTGCGATGCGCCTTCGCATATCGTGGTCTCGTCGGGATCGCAAGATACCAGGAGGACTGCAGTTGGCGAGTTCTGGAGCGACATTCAAGGTGGCCGGGTTGGTGGTCACCGACCACGAGGTGGAGGTTCCCCTGGACCATTCGCAACCCGGCGGGCCGACCATCACGGTCTTTGCGCGGGAGGTGGCGTCCCCTGATGGGGGAGATCGTCCATACCTGGTGTATCTGCAGGGAGGACCGGGGCACGAGGCCAGCCGTCCCACCGCCCTGCCCCCTTCCCCGGGCTGGCTCGACCGAGCGCTTCAGGACTACCGAGTTCTCTTGCTCGACCAGCGTGGCACCGGGCGGTCCGCGCCGGTGGGCGCGCTCCCCGGTCTCAGCCCCCAGGAGCAGGCGCAGTACCTGAGTCACTTTCGCGCCGACTCCATAGTCGCGGACCTGGAGGTCATGCGCCTAGCCCTGGGAGTGGATCGCTGGAGTCTGCTGGGCCAGTCGTTCGGGGGTTTTTGCGCACTGGCCTACCTGTCGCAGGCCCCCGATGGGCTGCGCGAGGTGTTCTTCACCGGTGGCCTGCCGCCGATTGGGCGCGGCGTCGACGAGGTCTATGAGGCCACCTACCAGCGGATGGAGGAGCGCAATCACCGCTATTACCGGACCTATCCCGCAGACAAACAGCGGGTTCTGGAGCTCCACCGCCAGTTGCAAGAGGACCAGCTGATTCTTCCCGGAGGGGACCAGCTGAGCTCGCGCCGGCTGCGCCAACTGGGCATCATGCTGGGCATGAGTGGTGGCCAGGAGCAGCTCCACTACATCTTGGAGCTGCCTCCGAACTCCCCCGCCTTTCTGCACGACCTGGAAGCGGCCCTGGGCTTCGCTCGCAATCCCCTCTACGCCATCATCCACGAGGCCTGCTACGCGGACGGGGTGGCCACCCGGTGGTCGGCCCAACGGGTCCAGCCGCAGCTCTTCCAGGAGCACCCCGAGCTCTTCACAGGAGAGCACGTCTTCTCCTGGATGTTTGAGGAGTACCGGGCCCTGGCGCCCATGCGCGAGGCGGCCCACCTGCTCGCGGACTGGCCGTGGCCGCGTCTCTACGACGCCAGCGTGTTGCGTAACAACCAGGTGCCGGCTGCAGCGGCGATCTTTGCCGACGACGCCTATGTGGAGCGGCGGTTCTCCGAGGAGACGGCCGAGATGGTGAGGGGACTGCGCCCATGGATCACCAACGAGTACGAGCACAACGCCTTGCGAGTGGACGGCTCGCGGGTGCTGGACCGCCTCATCAAGCTGGCCAGGGGGCTTTTGTGAAGATGGCGGCTCCGGCCACCGAACACTACCGGCCGGCACTCCTCCGCCTCTGCTCGGGCGGTCATGGCCCAGGGATATGGGCCGCCCTCTCTCGTACCATCTGAGCGCATGTCCTCTGATTCCGCGAAGACGGCTCCGGGAGTCACTGCGAAAGCTGCCCTGATCACCGGGGGTACCTCCGGGATCGGGTTGGCGACCGCCCGCCGGCTGGGCGAGGACGGGTTTGCCCTCGTTCTCACCGGGCGTGACCCCGCCCGTGGGGAGGACGCGGCGGCAGGCCTGCGCGCCGATGGCCTGGTCGCCCACTTCCTGCCCGCCGACTCGCGCGATCAGGCGGCGGCGGCGACGGTCGTGAGCTTCGTGGAGCGGCAGTTCGGGCGGTTGGACCTGCTGGTCGCGTGCGCCGGGGTTGGGGTCGTGGCCCCGCTCATCGACACCCCGGTGGGTCAGTTGGAGCGCCTCCTGGCGGTCAATGTGCTCGGCTCCATGATCCAGGTCCAGGCGGCTCGTGACCTGCTCGCACGCAGCCGTCCGTCCGCGATCGTGCTGGTCTCATCGGACTCCGGTGTGAGAGGGGACGTGCCCCTGGGTGCGTACTCAGTGTCGAAGGCCGCCGTGAACATGATGGGCAGGATGCTGGCGGTGGACCTGGCCCCCCAGGGGATCAGGGTGAACGTGGTCTGCCCCGGAGACACCCTGCCGGGGATGCGCTACATGGGCACCCTGGAGGAGCCGGAGGCGAGCGCAGAGGACCCTGCCCGCTGGACTCCCTCACCGATGGGACGCTTCGCGCAGGGGAGGGAGGTCGCCGAGGTAATCGCCTTCCTGGGGCAGGAGCGAGCCAGCTTCGTCGATGGTGTGGTGATGCTGGTGGATGGAGGGGCCGGAGCCGGCTACCCGTAAAACCGTGGGACGCGCCCGTCTCCGCGAGCTGGGAGCGGGCAGGGCTTGGCCCACGAGACCGGGGCCCTTGTCTTTTGCCCGGATCCGGCCAGACTTGAGTGGCTAACGGAAGCACGGCTGGGCCAGGAGCCCCAGCCTCGGCTGTGCGGTAGGCCGCCGGGTTGCCGGAGCGGCGCCCGGAGGGCCTCGGTGGGCTCGGCGAGGGCACCGGCAGTCGGCGCCCCGCTCGCAGGAGGAGCGCCTCTGCTCATTGACAAGTTGTGCGCGACAACATATGCTGCCTCCCAGCAGAAGGCAGCGGGTCCGGTGGCCCGTCATCGGGAGGGTACAGAGGGCAGCGAGAGGGTCCCCCGGTCAGTCCGGGGCCACCGTTGGGTCGGCCGGACCCACAACAGTTGCGGCCTCATTGAGCCGCGAAGTCGCATGCGCTTGGTGGGGCCGGTTCGGCCCTGGCAGACGGCGGATCAATGGTTCCGATTGCTGGAGGAAGGCCAAATCGATGGCAAGCGACCGACGCTGGTATTCGACATCACGTTCGAAGGAGTTTTTGCATGTCTCTAGAGGCTGAGGCGACTGGAGGTGGCACCCACTTGGGTGTGCGCTCTCGAAGAGGACTGAAGCGGACAGGCTGGGCGGCTCTGGTGGCCGGCCTGGCCCTGTTGACAGCGGCCTGTGGTGCGACGACCACCACGACCACGCCCCATAAGAAGACCAGTGTGACGGTGCCGAACATTGGCATCAACTCGTTCACTCTCAACTTCTCCGCGATGAGCCAGCTCAAGGGACTGCAGGCGGCCGGTAAGGGCCTGGTGGGAGCGATCCTGCCCGACACCACCTCCTCAACCCGCTACACCGAGTTCGACGCGCCCTACCTGACCCAGGCCTTCAAGGCGGCCGGATACTCCAGCTCCCAGTTCACGGTCACCAACGCGCAGGGCAGCGACGCCACCGAGCTTTCGATGGCCGAATCGGACATCACCCATGGGGCCAAGGTGCTGATAGTGGACCCGCTGGACCCGACCGTCGCCAGTGAGATCCAGGCCTATGCATCCAGCCATGGTGTGGCCCTGATCAGCTACGACCGGGCAACCTTCGCCGGCACCAACACCTACTACGTCAGCTTCAACAACTTCCGGGTCGGCCAGCTCATCGGCCAGGGCTTCGAGGCCTGTGTGACCGCATGGCATGTTGCGCATCCTCAGGTCTGGGAGGTGGATGGCGGGGAGAACAGCGACCCCAACGCGATCTCCTTCGCTCAGGGGTACAACTCCGTCATCTGGGGAACCAAGAAGACGCCGCTGACTCCGCCCATGACCAACAGCTTGGGCTACAAGCTGGTCGGGGACCAGGTCACTCTCAACTGGGACGTTGCCACCGCCGGCACCAACTTCGCCCAGGCGCTGACCGCTCACCCGAACATCAACGCGGTGGTCGTGGCCAACGATGAGATGAACGCGAATGTGGTGCAGGATCTCAAGAACCACGGGGTCAAGCCCTTCACCGTTCCGACCACGGGCCAGGACGCGACTCTGACCGGGATGGAGAACATCCTCGAGGGTTACCAGTGCGGAACCGTGTACAAGCCCATCTACCTGGAGGCCCAGGATGCGGTTGCCCTGGCCACCATCCTCCGGGCTGGCAAGACTCCTCCGGCCGCGCTCGTCAACGCGACCACAGTGGATCCCGCCAACTCCAGCATCACCGAGCCCGCGTCCTTGCTCACTCCGGAGTGGGTGACCCCTACTAACATGGAGGCGACGGTGATCAAGGACAAGTTCATTCCGGCCGCGCAGCTCTGCTCTGCCGTGGGACAGAGCGTCTGCAGCAAGTACGGCATCAGCTGACCATGGCCCTTTGAGGCCCTAGCTGTGAGGGCCGCACCCAGACTCTGGGTGCGGCCCCAACCATGGCACCACGACTATTGGGCATTGAAGAGGTGGGTAGTTGATGAGTTCCGACTTGGGCGACGGTCCTTTGGCGCAATCTACGGGCTTGGAGTTAGGGGCCACCGCAGTGGCGGGGTCAGGCACGGCCCTGCTCCAGATGCGCGGCGTCGACAAGCACTTCGGTCCCGTGCAGGCGCTGTACCAGGTGGATCTGGACCTTCCCTCCGGTCAGGTCACGGCGCTCTGCGGTGACAACGGCGCCGGCAAGTCGGTTCTGACACGCTGCATCGCCGGAATCCATCAACCCGACCGTGGCGAGATCCTCTGGGAGGGGAAGCCGGTGCACATCACCGGGCCCCGCGCGGCATCCGAGCTGGGGATTGAGGTCGTCTATCAGGACCTCGCTCTTGCCGACAACCTGGACATCGTCCAGAACATGTTCCTTGGGCGTGAGCGAGTGCGTCGGGGCCTGCTGGACGAGGACTCGATGGAGCGGTCGGCGGCGGAGACGCTGGCCAGCCTCCGGGTAACCACCGTGCGCTCGATCCGCCAGCCCGTGGCGTCGCTCTCAGGTGGACAGCGGCAGG
Organism: bacterium; assembly: GCA_021809895.1. Taxonomy (GTDB): domain Bacteria; phylum Chloroflexota; class Dormibacteria; order Aeolococcales; family Bog-877; genus AG-12. The sequence goes on along the minus strand of JAJZJU010000007.1, from coordinate 11,844 downwards.
CGGTGGCGGTGGCCAAGGCGGTCATGTGGAATTCGAAATTGGTGCTGCTGGACGAGCCCACCGCGGCGCTTGGGGTGGTGCAGACCAGGATGGTGCTGGACCTGGTGAAAACGCTCAAGGACCATGGGCTGGGGGTGATGCTGATCACCCACAACCTGAACGACATCTTCGAAGTTGCCGATCGGCTTGCGATTCTGCACCTGGGGCGCAAGGTGGCCGAGGGCCCGGCCTCGGAGTTCGACCGTCAGAGCGTGGTCGAGTACATGACCACGGGACGGTCGGAGCGCTAGCGGGCACGGAACCACCAGGGAAACAGAGGATATCCAAAGAGATGGCCAAAGCTCAGGACGAAATCCGCCAGGGGGCCGTGGAGGCCTCGCTCCCCGACACTCCGCCTCCGGCCTCGGCCGCGGTCGACGCGCTTCCCGCGGAGATAGTCTCGGATTCGCTGGCGTCGTACCTGCGGACCAGGGCGGCACGGATACGCAGCGGGGACAGTGGCGCCCTGCCCGTGCTCCTGGGGCTGGTGGTAATCGCCGTCGCCTTCCAAATCTGGACCCAAGGTTTGTTCCTGTCGCCGGGAAACCTGGTGAACCTGTTCATCGAGAGCATGGTCTTCATGACCCTGGGAATGGCCGAGATCTTCGTTCTGCTGCTCGGCGAGATCGATCTGGCAGCCGGCTACGTGCTCGCCGTGGGAGCGGGAATCGCCGCCATCCTGGTCCAGAAACCCGGGTTCGACTGGCCATGGTGGCTGGCCATAATCGTGGCCCTGGTGTGCTGCGGCCTCACCGGAGCGGTCTGGGGAACTCTGGTGTCCCGGCTGCACCTGCCGTCCTTCGTGGTCACCCTGGCCGGTCTTCTGATCATGTGGGGCGTCATGCTGGTGATCCTGGGCAACGCCGGAGCCGTCTCCATCGCCAGTCCCATCCTGGTCAACCAGCACGTCCTCTACGAGATCGTCAACGGCAACATCCCCCCGCTGGCCGGCTGGGTGGTGCTGGCGCTGGTGGTGGTGCTCTTCGGCGGCGTGCTGTGGGCCCGCGACGCGGGCCGCCGACGTCGTGGTCTGGTGGCTCCGCCGCCCGGGCTGACCGCCATCAAGATCGCGCTCTTTGCACTGTCGGGGATCGTGGTGGTCCTCATCTGCGACGCCAACCGGGGCTCGGCGACCTCGGTCGTGGATGGAGTTCCCTGGGTTGTGCCGATAGTCTTCATCGTCCTGCTGCTCTGGGTGATGCTGTTGCAGCGGACCCAGTTCGGGCGCTACGTGTATGCGATCGGAGGTAACTCCGACGCGGCTCGACGTGCCGGCATCAGTCTGGCCAAGGTCAGGACCTGGGCCTTTGTGCTCTGCTCGGTCACCGCCGGCTTCGCCGGCATCCTCTACCTGTCCTGGCAGGGCGGCACGTCCACCAACGTGAACGGCGGCCAGTACGTCCTCTATGGTGTGGCGGCGGCTGTCATCGGCGGCACCAGCCTGTTTGGTGGCCGGGGCAAGATCGCGCAGGCCGTGATCGGCGGTCTGGTCATAGGGGCCATCTACAACGGTCTGTACCTCCAGGGCGTCCAGGTCCAGTGGCAGTTGATCGCCACCGGCTCGGTCCTGGTGGCGGCGGTGCTCATCGACACCGTTTCGCGAAGGGGAACGCTGTCCGGGAGTTCGACCCGGATCTGAATCCCATGCACACTTCTCATCAGGGCTTGGGCGCTGTCGCACCGCCGCCGCACGTCCCGGCGGCGCGGAACCGGCCCTGCGGGCGTGTCCTTGCAGAGTCTTTTGCTCCGACCCGTCACGCCCACCCATCCTGACGTGTGATCTGTGGCCAGGACTGCGCGAGGGGCGACCCAGGAGACCGTGCGCAGGCACAACCTGGCCGCTCTACTGGGGCATCTGCACCGCTATGGACCGACATCTCGGGCACGCCTGACCCGTTTGCTCGGCCTCAATCGCGCCACCATCGGCGACCTCGTCGACGACCTGGTCTCTCGTGGGCTGGTGGAGGAGCAGTCAGAAACTGAGCGGGCGGCCAGGGGACGGCCATCAAAGGTGGTCGCGGCCAGCCCGGAGCGATGTCAGGTCCTGGCGGTGCAGGTGGGCGTAGACGCCATCGAGGTAGCCCTAGTCGGCCTCGGCGGCCCGACCCTGTGGCGTGGCCGCGTCTCTATCAGCAGGGACGCGGACCGCACGGTCGAGCGAGTGATCAGGGCCGTGACCAAGCTCGCGGTGCCCCAACTGGCGGCGCTTGCGAATGGCGTGGTTGGGGTTGGGGTGGCGGTCCCCGGCTCGGTCAGCCCAGATGGCAGCGTGGTCAACTTCGCCCCCAACCTCGGCTGGCATCAGGTGCCCCTGGCGCAGCTTCTGGCTGAGGGGCTCGACTTCCACGGGCCGGTTCAGGTTGGCAACGACGCCAATCTAGGGGCCATGGCCGAGCATTCGCGGGGGGTGGGCATTCGCTCCAGCGACCTGATCTACCTGCACGCCGAGGTGGGGGTCGGTGGCGGCATCATCACCGGGGGCCAGATGCTCACCGGGGCCAGGGGGTACGCGGGAGAGGTCGGCCACATGCAGGTCAATCCGGCGGGGACGCCATGCCATTGCGGAGCGCGGGGTTGTTGGGAGACCGAGGTCGGCGAGGATGCGCTGGTCCGCCGCGCGGGCCTCATCCCAGGGGGCCGCGCCAAGGTCGAGCTTGTGCTCGCCAATGCCAGGCGGGGAGACCCCACCTGTATGCAGGCGGTGAACGAGACCGCCAGGTGGATTGGGGTGGGACTGGTGAACATGGTCAGCTCCATGGATCCCGAGATAGTGATCCTGGGTGGGGTCTTCGAGGACATCCTGGAACTTGCCCGGCCGGCCCTGGGGGAGCAGTTGAACAACAATTCCCGCTACTCTCATCCCTCCGGAGTGGCTCTCATGAAGCCCAAATTCGACGGCAGCTCGGTCCTGATGGGAGCAGCTGAGCTGGGCCTGCAAAGGGTTCTCAGCGACCCCAGCACCGTGCCCCAGGGTTATTCCTTACACGCCGCCGCGGCACGACGTGGCGACTCCACCGCCTCCCCACCCAGGAAGCGCAGAGAGGGGGCTTCGAGTCGCAGCGTCTCCATCGTCGATGCGGTCGACGCCGGGTCCACGGGGGCGCGCCGGCAGACGGCGTAGCGGCTGACCTCGGCCATGGGTAGCCCCTGGTGACTGACCGTCATGGGCTTCACAGGCTGGATGCGGCGCCCGAGGCGCCCTGGTTTCGCCAGGGCACCCGCCGGTGGCTCGGCTGCCCTGATGTGTTTAGAGTTGAGCGCGGAGAACCGTTGGTGGCCGCGTCCCTCGGAGCGGTCGACAGCTGGCATCGCCCACTCGCATTCGCTGCTGGGCGCTGCCTGCCGCCTCTGAATCTCGGAGGCCGCCGTAGAGGAGATCGCTGATGGCACGGCCCACCCCGGATCCGCAAGCGTCGGCGCGGCCGACTTCCCTGCCTGCGGTGGAGGAATCGGGACGAACGCGGGGGGCGCGACCACGCTTCCAGTGGATCGGGTTGATCGGCCTCCTGATCGCCGCCGCCTGCTTTCGGGCCACCCAGAACATGGCCTTGACCACCTTCTCCCTGCTGGCTCACGACGCCGTGGGATTGGGAATTGCCGCCATCGGGGGTCTGGCGGCGGTGGCGGCCGCCGTGACCGTGGCGGTGAATCTGGGGATCGCCAGCCGGGTGCCCGTGGAGCGGAGCCGGATCGCCGCGGCCGGTGGGATCGCACTGATGCTGCCGGCACTGGCGCTGCTCGCCACCGCCCACAGTTTCCTGGCACTGGGTCTTGGGACGGTGCTGTTGGGAGCGGGCGGTGGCGTTGTGTTCCCGGCCCTGGCCACCGCCATCGGCCAGGCAGAGCCAGCAGCCCGCGAGCGGGCGCTGGCTCTGTTCACGCTGACCCTGAGCGGGAGCCTGGCGATTGGCCCGCTCCTGGAGTCGGGCATCTTGGGAATTAGCCGTCAGGACCTGCGCAGCCCCTTCCTGGCCTTTCTGCTCCTTCCCTGCCTGGGGCTAGCCGCCCTGGGTTTGTCCAGCCGCGTCGGCAGCGGGCACCGCCCGCGCGCCAGCCAGGACCTTGACGCCCCCGTGGTCGCAGACGGGACCGCCGGCTCAAGAGGTATAGGGACCTCGGTCGCGTACGCTCGGGAAAGGGCGATTTCGGTCCTGCGTCGCAGCCCCCTGGGGAACCCCGGTTGGCGGATGGCGGTCACCGCCCAGCTCCTTTACTCGGTTCCCTTCGCAGCCATCACCGTGTTCGGCGCGGTTCTGGCAAGGTCGGCTTTCGGGGTCACTCCGGAGCAGGCGCAGCTGGGGTTCAGCTGTTTCTTCGTCACCTCGCTGGCAGCGCGGGCTCTGGTCGCCTGGCGGGCTCCCATCTCGCGCAAGATCCCAGTATTGCTGTGGTCGGGGGCTCTCACCCTGGCCGGCCTTCTGCTGCTGGCCACCGGCCACGGGTTCGGCCTGCTGCTGGTGGCGATGGGGATTCTGGGCGTGCCGCACGGCTTGACCTTTCCAATTGTGCTGGCCCAGGTGGCGGAGAGCGCCGGTCCCGGCGGCCTCGCGGGAGCTAACGCGGCCCTGCTGGCGGTGAGCAATTCGACCTCAATCGTGGTCCCCGCGCTGCTGGGGGTGCTCATTCCAGCGACCGGGTACCGGGGCATGGCCATGGTGCTGCTGCTGCCAGTCGTCGGGTTCGGAGCGATCCTGTGGAGTCAGCGCAAGTTTGAGTTCAGCCCCGGCGGGGCAGTGGTCGGTTGAGATGCAAGCTCTGATCACCAGCGATTTGATGGCAGAGGTGCGACCCTTCCAGCTCGCCTGCGGCCGTTGGAATGGCACAACGCGCTAGTGTCGAGGGGAGATGGCCACTGAGCTGACCGCGGAGGGCGGGGGCAGACGCCACCGCAGCCTGGTCGCATGGCTGTCGGCTGGAGTAGGGCTGGCGGGCCTGGCCGCCCTGGTCGTGGTGATCAACCCCGGCAAGTTGGGGCAGGCGCTGACTCACTTCGACCTGATCTTGATCCCAGCCATCGTGGCGTGCTCTCTGGCGTACTACGTGATGCAGGGGGTGCGCTGGCACTTTCTGCTCCGAGACGTCGGGGCACACCTGCCCATGGGCGAGACCGTGGCGCTCAATCTGGCTGGGCAGGTGACCACCATGCTGCCGCTGGGGGAGCTGACCCGGGTGGTGCTGGCAGCCAGGGAGTCGGATGCCTCCTTCAGCGATGTGCTGGCGACGGTGACCGTCCAGGAACTGATCTATGGCCTGCTGCTGGTGGTGGTGGCCGTGCCGGGTCTCTTCGAGTTTCATATCAGCCCGGCCGTGCCGATTGCCGCCGCGGTAGTGGCTGCGGCAGCGATCTCGGTGCTGACGGTGCCGCCCCTGTTCCACGCCCTGCACACCATTGGGGGACGCATCCTGGGGGTTCGCCGACTGCTGGACCCACTTGATGAGCTGCACGCGGAGACAGTCCAATTGCTGCAGCGGCCGGACACCCTCAGCTGGTCCCTGATCGGGCTGGCCCAGGTGGCGGCCATGACCACCGTTTTCTGGCTCGTGGCCCAGGCACTGGCTCCCGGATCCCTGACCTGGCCAGAGGCGGCGTCGGTGTACGCGGTGGGCAGCATCAGTGGCGCCATCAGCCTCATCCCAGGGGGGCTGGGGGCCTCCGAGGCGACCTTGGCAGGCGTCCTGATCGTCGCCGGGCTCTCGCCAGCCACGGCGACCGCGGTTGCGCTCATGCAGCGAGCCGGAGGCCAGGGGGTGGCGACCGTGGCCGGTCTGGGCGCCTATCTCTATGCCAAGCGCCGGTATCACATCCAGCGCCTGCTGGGCTGATCGTTAGGGATAGCCGATGGATGACGAGGCTTCGCCGCCTCTGCTGGCCACGGCGCTGTCGGAGGTCCCGCCACCCAGGTGCTGGCGGCAGCGGCAGCTGCTGCCCGCTCCCTGGCCGTTGGCTCAGAGGCCGACCCTCGGGATGGCGGACGCCCACGGCTCTACATCGCCGCGGGTGAGATCAGGGTTGGAGCCTCGGCGCCGGGCGAGTTCGGCGACAAGTCTCTGAAACGGGATGACCGACACAAAAGGGCGCAGCAGATAGTCGGTCCTGGCGAAGGCGAGGTCCGCCTGATCCGGCCCGCAGGTGAGCACCAGGACGCCGAGCTCCTCCAGCAGGGACCGCAGCTCCCGCTGGCGGCCGCCGTCATCGCGACCGGGCTGGATCATGATCGCCGCCATGCGCGATTCGAAGACGGCTGGGGTCCCATGCAGAGCCAGTTCCTGGGACATCCCCTCCGCAAAGAGGTAGGCGCCCTCCTTGATCTTGAGGGCCGCCTCATCGGCGGTGATCTCGTCGATGCCGTACCCGGTGACCACTATTGGCTCTCGGTTGATGAGCCGGGCGGGAATCGCGGTGGGGGCTGGCTCTGCCAAGGTCTGGGCGATCGCCTGTGGCACCAGGCTCAACTGGTCTGCGAACTCCTCCGCGTCCAGGGCTGTCGCTACCAGCCGACCGAGAACGGCGAGAGCAGAAAGGTAGGAGACAGTGTGGGTGCTGGCGCGCTCATCAGGGCATGTCCTGAGCACGAAGTCGGCGGCCGGCTCCGGGGCGCCGAGGCCGGTCACCATGATCGTTGTCGCTCCCGCGGAGGAGGCTCTGGCCAGCACCTGGTTGGGAAAGCGCTTGGTGCCGCGGTGGGAGACCACCACCACCTGATCGCCGGCGTGGAAGCGTCCGTGCAGGGCCAGTTCGTGCGACTCCACCGCCGCTGGGCGCAGTCCGCCCTGCGACAGCTCAGACACCCAGCAGGCGGCGACCCGGCAGGCATGCAGAGAGGTGCCCACCCCCGAAAAGAGCAACGGCCGTGTCGGATCGAGGCGCGGGACGGCGCTGGCGGAAAGGGCTGCCCCAACGGCGTCAGCCTGGGACTCGATCTGATCATCGAAGGCGAAGTGGGCCGTTGCCATCAACTCCCAATCTCTGCGCAAACAGCGAGCTGGTGCGGGGCGCCCGAACGGGCGTCAGTATAGGTCCCTGACCGGGGAGGCAAATCCCCACCTCGACCGGGGGCGGTCCTCGGCCCATCGGAGGCGGCGCCGAAGGTTGAGAATCGGCTTCAATTACCGGGTGCCGGAGTTGCCTGAAGTCGAAGCCATGGCGCAGGCGGTCAACCGCAGCTGCACCGGGCGGCTGGTCACGCGCTGCCAGCTCATCTCGATCGCGGCTCTGAAGACCTTCGACCCACCGCTGGAGGATCTCGAGGGGCGCACCAGTGGAGGTTGCCGCCGGTTCGGAAAGCAGCTCGGCATCGACTTCGGCAACCTCTGGCTTGTGATCAGCTTTGCGCACGCTGGCTGGATCAGGTTGCGAGCTGCGCCGGTGGTGGGGGCCGGACGCCGCACGGAGATCGCGCTGCGGCTGCGGCTCTCCGAGGTCAGCGCGGAGACGCCCGGGTGCGAGCTGGAGGTCATCGAGGCCGGCACCGAGAAGCGGCTGGGACTGTGGGTGGTGCGGGATCCAGCTTTGGTTCCTGGAGTGGCGGCACTGGGGCCCGATCCCCTAGGTTCAGAGTTCACCGTGGCTCAGCTGGAGAGAACTTTGGGGGGCCCCAACGCGACTCTGAAGTCCGCTCTCACCGACCAGACGCGGATAGGCGGAATCGGCAACGCCTATTCCGACGAGATCCTGCACCGGGCCCGGCTGTCCCCGTTCCAACCAACTGGCAGCCTCGAGCCCGGTGAGCGTACGGAGCTCCACAGAGCCATCGTCGAGGTGCTGCGGTCGGCCACCACGGCGGCGGTCGAGTCCACGGGCGGGCTGCCCACCCGACATCGGCGCGACGCCTTCCGGGTACATGGCAGAGCCGGTCAGCCGTGCCCCGACTGCAACGAGGTGATCCGGGAGGTGAGCTACGTGACGCGCAGCTTGTTCTACTGTCCCAGATGTCAGACCGGGGGCCGGGCCCTGGCCGACCGACGGATGTCGCGGTTGCTGCGCTGACCGTGCCCGCTGCGCTGGAGAGCTGGTAGATCCTGACCGCCGCACTCAGGCAGGTCACCGGGGCTGGGGGCGGGTACCGGGCAGAGTCCGGCACCCAGATCATCCCGTCGGCACCCATCTGGGCTACGGTAGATTTCAGGCATGGCTCAGCCCCATCTCCTGCACCGCCATCTGGGCAGCCAGGGGTTGTCGGTGTCCGCGCTGGGGCTGGGCTGCATGAGCATGTCCCAGTCCTACGGGCCGGCTGATGAGGTGGAGTCGCTGGCGACATTGGAGAGGGCCCTGGAGATCGGGGTCAACTTCTTCGATACCGCCAACGCCTACGGCGATGGCCACAACGAGAGCCTGATCGGGCGTTTCTTGAAGGGCCGTCGCGAGCGGGTGACAGTGGCCACCAAGTTTGGGATAGTCCACGATTCCGCTGCTGCCAACGGCATCTGCGGCCGTCCCGACTACGTGCGCAGGTGCTGTGAGGAGTCGCTCCAGCGGCTGGGTACCGACCACATCGACCTCTATTACCAGCACCGGGTCGACCCCGAGGTTCCCATCGAGGAGACGGTAGGGGCGATGGGTGAGCTGGTGCAGCAGGGCAAGGTCAGGTACCTGGGGCTCTCTGAGGCCAGCGCCGACTCGCTGGAGAGGGCCGCCCGCACCCATCCCATCACGGCCCTGCAGAGCGAGTGGTCGCTTTGGACGCGCGACCTCGAAGAGGAGGTGCTGCCGGTGGCCAGGCGGCTCGGCATCGGGATAGTGCCCTACAGCCCGCTGGGGAGAGGCTTTCTGAGCGGCAAGATAACCTCCACCGAGGACTTTGGCGAGGATGACTTCCGGCGCCACAACCCGCGCTTCCAGGGCGAGAACTTTGAGCGCAATCTGGACCTGGTGGGCTTGGTGCGGCAGCTGGCGGAGGAGAAGGGAGTCACCCCGGCCCAGCTCGCGCTGGCCTGGCTGCTGGCCCAGGGCGACGACGTGGTCCCCATTCCCGGCACCAAGCGCCGCACCAACCTCATGGAGAACCTGGGTGCCCTTGAGGTGCCCCTGAGCCCAGAGGACCGGGATCGGCTGTCCAGCCTGATCCCGCCGGGCAGCGTCTCGGGCACCCGCTATCCCGACGCCGGCTACCGCTACGGTTCCAGCCCCGCCCCCAGCTGAGGCCCAGGTCCCGGCTCCCGCTTACTTTCGCGTGACGACAGCGTCCGCGATCAGGCGGGCGACCTGGGCAGGCTGCTCCAGATAGGGCAGATGAGCGGTGCCCGGGATAGTCTGATATCGGCCCCTGGGGAGGCGCCGGCTGACCTCCTCGGTGCGCTCGACCAGAAAGGGCAGATCCAGGTCGCCGCAGGCGCAGCTGGTGGGTGTGTCGATGGATTCCAATCGGCCCCAGGTTGCGAGGCCTGATTCACCCTGTCTCTCGGGCTCACCCTGCTCGGCGATGCCGCGGTTCATGGCCAGCATCAGCTGTCGAGCGGGTCCGCCAACCCGACCGGGCGGTCCTGTGCCGTCGAGCCAGATCCGCGCCTCGGCCTCAGCGTTCTCCATTGTCCCGTTGGCAACCGCTGCCTCCAGCTCATCGACGAGCGTCTGGGTGTCTGGGTCCAAGCTGGGCTCGGGCGCGCCGCTGATGGCGGGAGCCAGGAGGACGAGTCCACTCACCCGGTCGGGGTGTTCGGCTGCAGCATCCAGCGCGATCCCCCCGCCCAACGAGCTCCCTATCAACCACACGGACCTCGCGTTCGCCACCAGGTCGATCAGGAGCATGAGGTCACCGAGGTGGGTGAACGGCACCGAGGAGGAAGGGGATTCGCCGTATCCGCGCAGATCGAAAGCGATGACGGTGAGTTCGTCAGGCAGCCAGGGGACCATCTCCTCCCAGCAGCGACGATCGCCGACGCCGGGATGGAGGAGCACGACCGTCTCAGGGCCCCCCGGCCAGACGGTGCCCCTTATCTCGGATTCTTCGACCGGGAACCGAAGTTGCTTTGGAGTCCCGCTGCGCACCGGCCCACTCTATGGCTGGGTGGGTCGGCCCAACAAGCCGCCCTGGGGGCATCCACCCTGGCGAACCGGCCAGCTGGGACAGTGGCAGGGAAGTAGCCTCGGTGCACCCGGCTCTTCCCCAGCCCGCCCAGCTCAGGTCCCGGCTGCTCTGACCAGGCAGTCACGGCCCAGGTCGGAGACGGAGGCATGGCCACTGAGGCCCAGGGTCAGGTCAAGGTCGGCCAGCAGGCAAAGCAGCACGTGACGCAGGCCGTCGCCGCCTGCTGCCGCCAGCCCGAACACGAACGGCCTCCCCAGCAGTACCGCCGTGGCGCCCAGAGCCAGCGCCTTGAGTACGTCAGAGCCGCCGCGGATCCCGGAGTCGAACAGCACCACCTGGCCCGGAACTGCGTCCACCACCTCCGGCAGGCAATCCAGCGCGGGCCTGGCACCGTCTATCTGCCGCCCGCCGTGATTGGAGACGATCACCCCGTCAGCCCCGCAGGCGAAGGCCTGGCGGGCATCATCGGGATGGCAGATTCCCTTCAGCAGGATCGGCAGCTTGGTCTGCTCCCGGAGCCACTTGAGGTCGTCCCAGCTGAGCCCTGGGTTGTTGAAGATCCGCGCCCAGAGCGAGATCGCCGCCTTGGGATCTTGTTCAGGCGGCACCTCAAGGCGGGATCGGAAGCATGGATCGCTCAGGTAGTTGGCCAGCCCCTGGCCGGTCAGGAATGGCAGGTAACCCAGGGCCAGGTCCCTCGGCCGCCAGGCCAGCGTCCAGGTGTCCACCGTCAGCACCAGGGCCCGGTACCCGGCGCTCTCGGCGCGTTTGACCAGGCTGCGAGCCACCTCCCTATCGGTGGGCCAGTAAAGCTGGAACCAGCCGACTCCGGCCCCAGCCTGTTCCCAAACCGCAGACACCTCCTCAAGGGAGCTGCCGGAGAGGGTGGAGAGGATGATGGGGATGCCCATGGCGGCGGCCACCTCGGCAGCCACCAACTCCGCTCGAGGGTGGACCGTGCTCAGCGCCCCCACCGGCGCGAGCAGGATCGGGGTAGGCAACCGCAGTCCGAACAACTGCGTTGTCAGGTCGCGCTGGGGGGCTGAGCGGAGATGGCGTGGCACTATCTGCCAGCGGTCGAACGCCGCCAGGTTGGATCTGGCGGTGCCCTCTCTACCGGCCGCCCCAGCTACATATGAATAAGCCCGCTCTGACATCCGTGACCGTGCCAGCTCCTCCATCCCCTCCGGGGTCATGGGCAGGCTCGGCGGGCTGCCCTGGGCCCCCGCCTCATAGATCTGCGCCTGGAAGTCGGCGAACCGGGGACTGGCCGCCATGGCGGGCCCTCCACAAGTTTCCAACGAATCTCTGAAATTTAACGGGCGGTGCCCACAGGTCGGTGGGGCCACCCTGGCCCCGCGTCTTGGGTGAGACACCGTCGACAGGTGTTGCGACCGTTTCGTCACGATCCGAACCGTTGGGTATCGGCGAAGGTTGTTGCACTTCGACAGCGGGTCGGGCAGGGCGGTCCTGCAGCCGGCGCTCAGTGCCAATTTCAAAGGAAGCATGTCGACCACCACCCTGCCCACCCGTCATCCCGCCAAGGACCAGCCGCTCGGTAACCGCCCCTTCCCTCGAACCGCCCTGCCCGAGCCCGAGACCACGGCAAGCCGACGGCTGACCCAGACGGTGGCGGTGGCGGCGCTGCTGGTCACGGTCGCATACCTGGCCTGGCGCACCCTGTACACCCTCAACCTGGGTGAATGGTGGATCTCGGTTCCCCTGCTGGTGCTGGAGGTCCACGCCGCTTTCGGCCTGCTGCTGTTCACGGTCAACCTAT
>JAJZJU010000094.1 GCA_021809895.1 bacterium | reverse complement strand
TTGCCCCGCCGCTTCGATCCTCTGTTCGGATGTGGTCACACCTGGACTTGCCTTGGGTCTGCGCCGGGCAGAGTGCCCGAGTGCCCTTCTGCCGAGCACCACGGCCGCGGCCGTGTGCCCGGATACCTGGTGATGCTGGGCCAAGAGGGGAGCCAGCCGGTGCTGCCTGTCCCAGTTTGAGTAGTAGGCGGCGGGGACGCCGGCAACCGCTATGCCCCGCCGGGATGCCCCAGCCACCAGCCGGTCCCTGAACTTGGCGGTCAGCATCCCCGAGACCATCTTGCGCAACCAGTGCCTCGAGCCGTGGCGCTCCAGCCCGACGAAGCGGACCTCCGAGAAGCCCAGGTCCTCGATGGTGATGCACCTGGCACGACTCACCTCGGCCAGGTCCAGCAGCTGGGTGATCGCCTGGCGCAGGTGCCCGACCCCCACAGCCAAGATCAGACCTGTGGGTTTCGGCTCAACCAGCGGTGGTGCTGGCCGAAGCCTTGACGCCGGGGCGACCCGATCCTTCACACCCTGAATGTCCCGCCAGCAGGCGTCGCAGGGCGCCCTCAACAGAAGTCGCCCATAGCCTGACCCACTGCAAGGATGGGACCGAGTCATCAAGGAAGGTGAGGAGGTTAGTAGCAGCAGGAAAGGGATAGAGGTCTGGAGGAAGGGGTGGATAACTACCCGGCCTGTGGAAACCGCGCTCCAGGCAGGGAGAACGGCCACACCGGGTCAACCCCCCCTTTGCGATGATCGGCCCCGCCGAGCCCCGCGCACGCGCCTGACTCAACGTACCCACTGGCCAGCTTTGCCTAGGACTGGATCCAGTCCCACTCGCCAACCTCTTCCCGGTTCACTCAACTGCCCTTATGGGCACTACCGCACACTTCTCCGCCAGCTGCTGCCAACCCTCCAGATCCCAGTCGGATCGAAGCTATCCCCGACAGGGTCGCGGCAGGCGCCCTCCCGCCGGGCTGACGCCTGGCCGCCCGGCTGGCCCTGTCTTTGCGGACTGCCGGGGCTTTGGTGCCCGCCCTGGCCTCTGCCGCCGGGACACCTTCTGCACAGAAGCACGAGGCGGCCTCCCAAAGATACTCCAGCACATGGACGAAGTGGACCAGGATCTTTGCACCGTCAGTGGGCGCTTGTGGGTCTCGCTGCTGATCCGATCGATTTGATGGTTGTTGTCGCCTATCGGCGGGATCCAGGTATGCCGGTGATCGGGATCACGGAGCTTGGCCTCCGTGAAGATCTGCACCACCACGCTGGCCATCACCCACTTCGCGTTGGATTCGGGGCCGGTGGGGCCAACTCTTGGTCATCGGGTCGCCCCAGAGTCTGCTCTGTGGCGGCGAGGATCAGGCGCGAGGTCCTGGACGCAACGGAGCTGGGCCTGAGTGAGTTGGCGGCATGAGGACGACTGCAGCGCTTCCTGGAAGCCCCGTGTCTCTTGCTCATGTGACTGGCGCCGCGTTCGCTCTGCGGGCCTGGGAAGGACTGATGAATCGCATGCTCACCATGTCTGCCAGCACCGCCGCCCGGCGCTCGCGTGCCCCCTCGGGGCTCGTGAGCGGGTCCAACAGGGTGGGCGCTTGCGGCAGACCGGCCAGGAGGGCGAGTTGCGCCAGTGAGTCACGGGCCAAGGGCTGATGAAAATAGGAGGCGCTTGCCTGCTGAGCTCCGACCGCTCCATTGCCGAGGTACACCTGGGAGAGGTAGGCGTCCAGTATCTGGGTCTTGGACAGGTGGTCAGTGATCTTGAGCGCCAGCACGATGTCGACCCAGCGGCCCCAGATGGAGTGGTCATTCCCGTTGAGATAGAGGTCCTCCGCCAGTTGCTCGGTGATGGTGGAGCCGCCCTGGCACTCGCAGCGGTGGATTAGATCGTAGACGGCGGCCCGCAGCAGCCCCTGCAAATTGACCCCGTGGTCCTGATAGAAGTTCTGGTCCTCCACCGCGACGATGGCCTCGGCGAGGTACCTGGGCACCTGGTCTCGAGTCAACGGTCGGGTTCGGTGGAGCCGGTCCAATGACGAGACCGCAGCCCGCAGCCCGTGAGTGGACGGGGTGGCGATCCAGGTTCCCGCCCACAGGCACGTCACCGCGAGTGCCAGTAAAGCAGCCGCCCAGCGGGTCCGGCTCCAGGCGACGGCATGACGAGCTCGCATGCTCGTGGAAGGCCCCGGGATTACGCTGCCTCCGAACGCGAGTTGGCACCTCCGCCTGCGTTCCACCGATGCGGCCCGGTCCATCCTGCTTCAGTGTCCGGGTGGAAATTCCGTTCTGGCTCGAACGGATCCCCGCCGGGCGCGAGACCGCGCTGCGTGATCAGGCCGCCAGCGGGCCATGGGTTTCCGGGGTCTGGACGACGGCTTGGCAGGGGTCCCGACAGCTCATCCGCCACTGCTCTCGCAGCTGGCACTCGGCGAGCTCCGAGCCCACAGGCGGCGTCGCTCGTCCCGGCGGTCCCCTCTACTAAGGAGAGTGATTCTCCGGGATGGGGCGGCGCCCAATGCGGCCACCGGGGTCCGGTGCAGTGATCACCTTTGCTAAGCGAGCATGGGCGCGATGCAACACTTGCTGCCGCAGCACTGTTGCGCGTCAAGCGGGCGGAGATAACGAGCGTCGGGTTCAGATTCTGGGCTGGCTGACCGGACGGGCGGCCAGTGTCCGGATCCGTCCCTTCCTGCCTTGGGGTGTGGCAACGAACTGGTGCTCGTAGAGACGGTCGGGCAGCTCGGGGTGCATCCCCTGCAGCGGACCAGCGCGGTCGCCGGGTGAGCCGAGCGCCTGTGACGCTCGGCGCTGCCGACCGGGGCCGCATAGACCCGGAGGTTCCATGGACCCCGACCGCGGCGGGACGTGCCGACCGTACCATCATCGCTGGGGCTGAAGTGACCGGGAGGTCCGGCGAGGGGTCACACCTCAGCCGGCCACCGTCTTTGCGACCGCGACATCCGTCGTCTCCACCACCCCTCTGTTCCTCAGCCCAGACTTTGCCTGGCTGACGAGGTTGCGCGACCCGGTGCGGCTGCGCTCGCCATCTCGCTTTTGCGGAACTCAACATCACGCACGCCTCCAGTTGTCGCACATTGGACCGCGGGGTCGGACTGGACCGCGTGCTGTCGCGTGCCGCAGCCAAACCGCACCAATCGTCCCCGGGCACCGCCTGACTGTGGGCCGATGGGTCGACGCGGCCCGGCCCCATCCCGATTGCAGGGTGTGACGTGACGATGGCCGAGGTCAAATAGGGATCTCGCCACCGGGTCTTTCGACCCGGGCACCTGCTCCCTTCGGTGAGCGGGATGGCGATCCCGCGACTTCACGAAGTCGAGTCGCCCGGTTGCCCAGGTGGATCTTTCGATGGCCCGGATGTGTAACAGCGCCGCAGCGTGGAGTGGCGCTGGGAGACTCCCCGCCCGATGATTGGGAGGAGTGACAACGGCTGAGCAGGTTCGGACCCGGGTGACCGCGGCTACTGTGGCCATCGAGGTGGTCGAGGGCTGGCGCTCCTCGATGGTCTTGATGGCGTTGCGTAAAGCAGCAGCTCGGACTTTCGCCCACCCGCCTGCTGAGCCCCGCTCCCCCCTATACGCGCGCAACCTTGACCCTGGGGATACGTTCCAGCTCAACTCACGCTGGTGTGGCGCTGGTGACACCCGCGGGCCCCTGCGGGGGCAGTTGCCCACCCAACAGATGGATGTCCAGCTCCTCCGCCTGCCAGATCACCTCAAACGCTAGGGGCTTCTCCCACGGTAGCCGCCTCCGCGCTCTCGGGGCAGGCATGAAGATTGCCGTCACCCCGTGGTCCCGGGCCCAACGCAGTAGCGCAGGCGCCAACGCGCCCTCGCGGGAGAGCGTCTCCAGCCGGACCCCGCTTCGAGTTGCGAGCTCCGTGAGGTGTTCGAGCTCCCGAGACTCGACCGCACTCGTTTGCGAGGAGACAACCGGGATCACCACCAAGCTGGCATCCTCCCGCCGTGCAGCCCTCATTCCCGCCTCCAAGAGCTGTGAGGCTCGCTCATGGCGGCCCAATCTGAGAGCAACCATCATTCGCTCCTCGACCGGCCAGAGGTCGCGGGTCCCGTCCAGGCCCGAATAGCGCCGACGGCGCCGCTCGGTGTGAGCAGCCACGCGGCGGAGTGCTGCACTGCGCAGTTCCTCCAGAAGCGGAGCAGAGAAGGCCTGGAGCGCTGCGGCCACGGAGTCTGGCGCCGTAACCCCACCGGCCCTGACCCGCTCTCTCAGCTCAGATGGGGGCAGGTCGACCAGTTCAATCTCCTCTGCTGCGTCAACCACCCAGGGCGGTACCGGGCAGCGGGCTCCGGGCTGCTCGCCCCGAAACGGCCCGAGCAGCTCCCGGGCCACCTCGAAGCCGGGTAGGTCGATGGCGCCGACTGTGCCTACAACATTGACTCCGGCATCGAGTAGATGCCGCACCTGCTGGTAGCGCTTGACCTTGGTGTGCAGGTCTTGGATGCCGACGTCGTCCACGCACACAACGCTTGGATTGCGCCGGAGCACGCCCTCGACGTCGATGCCCCCAGTCGCCAGCGCTGGAACGACGGTCAGCTGGCCGAGCAGGAACTCTACCGTCGGGCGACCGCCCCCTGCGGCCGCCGCCACCAGCACCTCGGCGCCTCGGGTCTGCCGCCGCACTGCCTCCTCCAAGAGCCTGGTCGTCTTCCCAACGCCCGGTGCATAGCCCAGGTATAGGCGCAGGGTTCCGCGCACCCCTCGGTTGTCACCATCTCCTCCCAGCAGAGACATCGGGTGGGACCGAGCATCAGCCAAGGAAGTGGCCTTGGTCCCGAGCCGCCGTCCGATAGCGTGGAGGTGGCGGCCGCGCAGGTTGCGGAGCAACCCCTCCACGAGCGACCAACCAAGGTCGTCGCGGCGAGACGGCGCTCCCGCCACCACCACCAAATGAGTTGCTCCCAAGGCGTCAGCTCTCTCCAGCGCCTTGGCCAGAGGGTCCCTGGAGACGTGAAGTTCAAACTGGGCCCCGAGGTCAACCGTGAGTTGCCGGACAGGTTCGACATCGGCCTCCAGCGTTCCCTGCTGGCGCAGGACCAGGACGCTGACCGGCGCGTGCAGTCGACGCCCCATGCGCACCCCGCGTCGGATCAGGCCCGGGGCCACGGCACCACCGGAGGTCAGCACCAGAACTCGGTCCGCCGACTCGATCGCCTCCTGACCGCCAGCCCGGGACCGATGCTGGACGACGTACCAGATGGCCAGCTCCCTGAGAGCAGCCAGGTTGACCTCACGAAAGAAGTTGTTGAGCGCCGCCTCCACCCGCTCCAGCGGGTACACGTTGCCGTGCCGCATTCGCTTGCGGAGCGCTTCTGGCGTGATGTCGGCCAGGGTGATCTCGTCGGCTTCATCCAGAACGTGGTCGGGAACGGTCTCGCGCACGGCGACCCCCGTGGCTCGTTCGACTATGTCCCGGAGACTCTCAATGTGCTGGATGTTGACAGTGGTCCACACCTCAATCCCCGCCTGGAGCAGCTCCTCGACATCCTGCCACCGCTTTTGGTGCACCACGCCAGGCACGTTTGTATGGGCCAGTTCATCCACGAGAGCTATGGTCGGGTGCCTACTGATGGCTGCTGTCAAGTCGAGCTCGTCGACCCCGACGCCCCGATACCGGACCCTCCGCGTCGGGACCCGCTCGATTCCCTCGGCGGCCTCATCGGTGCGCGGCCGCCCATAGGTCTGCACCCAGACAATGACGACATCCTCGCCTTCGGCTCTGACCCGCTGGGCCTCCTGGAGCATCGCGACAGTCTTCCCCACGCCCGGTGCAGCGCCTACGAAAACCTTCAAGCGTCCCCGGCGGGCGGGCGACGCACTCCGTGGCGAGCCACTTGGGAAGCTCTCGGTCATTGGCCGCTTCTCCATCCCACTGCCTCCTGATTATCGAGTGCCGCCCGGAGGCCTGGAGAACGTCCCCGCACAGCGCTGGTCCGGCGTATGTGAGCTGACTCTGGGGCGGCCCTGGCGAGCTGGTGCCGACACCGCTCTGCCACCCGAATCCCCCTCACCACGACGCCGCTCGCAGCCGCACTCGCCCGGCTCAGGCCACGAAACGGTATCCCATCCCCGGCTCGGTCAGGAAGTACCTCGGCCGCGAGGGGATGGGCTCAAGCTTGCCCCGTATCTGGGCCATGTACACCCTCAGATAGTTGGACTGGCCCACATGATGGGGCCCCCACACTTCCTGCAAGAGCTGCCTTTGTGAAACCAGCTTGCCCTGATTGCGCACCAACGTCTCCACCAGGTGCCACTGTGTCGGCGTGAGCCGGACCACCTCGCCACCACCAAGGACCACCTGCTTGCTGGCCAGGTCGACAGCGAAGTGGTCGGTCTTCACCACTGCTGCCTCGCCCGCTGGGGCCGCCCGCCTCAGAGCTGCTCGAATGCGCGCCAGCAGCTCGTTCATGGCGAATGGTTTGGTGACATAGTCGTCCGCCCCGGCGTCCAGCACCGCTACCTTCTCCTCTTCGCTCGCACGCGCGGAGAGAACCAGGACTGGCATCTGGGACCAAGCCCGCAGCGCGCAGACGACCTCGCTGCCGTCGATCCCAGGTAGCCCCAGGTCCAGGATGACCAGATCGGGATGGACCCCGGGAGCGCTCCGCAATGCCTCTTCACCGGTCGCGCAGCCCTCGACCTTGAACCCGTGAGCCCGCAAGATGGTTGAGAGGGCTCGCAAGAAGGTGGGCTCGTCATCCACTAGAAGGATGGTGCTCACAGCGTCGTCACGGCCTCCGGACAAGCCGGGTAGGTAGCTACGGGAAGTCGGAACACCATGGTGCAACCGCCGCCGGGAGTGTCCTCCACCTCCAGGCTCCCCCCCATAGCCGACATGAAACCACGAGCCACGGCCAGGCCCAGCCCGACCCCTGTACCGCGCGGAGAGTCACCCAGCCTCTGGAAGGGACGGAAGACCGCCAGCCGATCTTTCGGTGCGATCCCAGGACCGTGATCGACCACTCTCAGGATGACTTGATCCCGCACAACTCCCGCTTCCAGGACGGCGGGACGATCCGGTGGGGACCACTTCAAGGCGTTGTCGACAACATTCGCGATGGCTCGCTCCAACAGGGTCGGGTCTCCCAGCACAGGCAAGAGCGTCTCCGGAACCCGGACCCGCAGCGACCCGGCCGGATCGTGGCGGCCTGCCAACGCACCGGCCACCGCTCCATACAGGCTCAGAGGACGGCAGGTCAGCGTGACCGCCCCGGTCCGGAGCCGACTGATGTCGAGTAGATTCCCCACGAGCGTTCCCAACCGGTCCGCCTCGGAACTGATGGTTGCGAGCAGTTCATGCTCGGCTTCAGCCGTCCACCGGACCTCCTTGTCAAGGAGGCTGCTGGCGGCAGCCTTTATGGAGGCCAGCGGCGTCCGCAGATCGTGCGAAACCGCCGCCAGAGTGGCCCCGTGGAGGCTCTCATTAGCGACCAGATCGGCGGCCTCACGGGCCTCCCGTTCCAACCTCCCCAGTTCCGCCGCCACTCCCACTAGAACCGACGTTGTCTGCAGCAAACGCTGGTCTGCGGCTTTGGGGACCTGTCCGCTCACTGCCACGGTCAGCCCGTCGGGAAGTTTGAGGCTCTCGTCAGCCTCGTCGGGTGAACGGGGCGGGTCGGCTCCCTGAGCGGACAGAACGCTCCAGCCGCCGCCCGTGCGAGCCAGCACCGCCACACTCTTCAGACTCAGGTTGCGCCGCAACTCCTCGACGATGAGGTCCAACGCCCGCCCACCGTGTCGAAGGTGGGCCGCAGTTCGCGCCAACGCCTCGGCTTCAAACTCGGAGCGCCGCAGCCACCTGCTCGTCGGAGTGACCCCGTGGACAACGGCGACGGCGCCACTCAGGATCACAATCGCCAATACCACAACGGTCGCCACCCCCGGGCCCACTAGGTGCGGTAACTGCGAATCTATGACTGCGGCGGCACCTATTGCCACGCCTGCTGCGGCCAGCGCCAGCAGCGGTCCGAAGACCAGCATGACCGCCATGACCGGAGCGAGGGCCGCCAGGACCTGGAACGCGACCCCGAACGGCTCAGCCATCACCGCCGCTACCACGAGGATGACGCCCAGACCCCAAGCGAGTCCCCTGCGGCCCACCCAGAACACGCCGGACCACCTGGGTAAAGAGACGCGGTGCCCAGGCTCCGCCGGGTGAGAGATGACATGGAGGTCGATCTGGTCGGAGCCGCGAAAGAGGTAGCCGAGAACGGATCTCCGAAGCCAGCCGGCACGCCTCGACCCGCTGGACACTCCCACCACCAGGCGAGTGGCCCTCTGGGCGCGGCAGAAGGCGAGGAGGCTGGAGGCCGTGTCACGCCCTCTAATTTCGTGGAAAGTCCCTCCCAACCCCGTCACCAGCTCCCGCTGAGCTTGCAGCGAACGAGACGAATCCCGCTTCTGGCGCCTGGGTGGCTGGACATGAACGGCCAGCAGATCCCCCTTGTTCCTGAGAGCCATCCGGCTGGCACGGCGGATCCGCTCCAGGTCCGTATCCTCGGCCGACACTCCGACGACCACTCTCTCCCGCGTCTCCCATCGCTCGGAGATGCCGTGCTCATCCTTGTACCTCTCCAGGGACTCGTCGACCCGGTCGGCCACCCAGAGCAACGCAAGCTCGCGCAGAGCCGCCAGGTTGCCGAGCCGGAAGTGGTCGCCGAGGGCCGCATCGACCTGCTCCGGAGGGTAGATGCTGCCATGTGCCAGGCGCCGTCTCAGTGCCTCGGGCGCCATGTCGATGAGCTCCAGTCGGGCGGCCGAGCGCACCACCACGTCCGGGATGGTCTCTCTGGCCGCCGCCCCGGTGATCTGAGCGACCACATCCGCCAGGGACTCCAGGTGCTCGATGTTGAGCGTGGATATCACGTCGATTCCGGCCTCGAGCAGAAGTGAGACCTCCTGCCATCGTGGGCTCTGGCCCCCCTCCGAACCGCACTGGTGCGCCAACTCGTCCACGAGGGCTACCTGGGGCTGCCTCCGAAGGACAGCTTGGACATCCATCTCGCCCGGTCGGCACTCCAGGAGGCGCGGGATCACCTCCAAGTCTCTTGCCTCCCTCGCAGTGCGCTCCCGCCCGTGCGTCTCCAAGAGAGCGACCACCACGTCTGTACCCCGGTCGCGGCGCCGGCGGCCCTCGTTCAGCATGGCCCAGGTCTTGCCCACACCAGGGGCATAGCCAAGGTATATGCCCAGGCTGCCCCGGTGCGGGTCCCGCCTGGTCTCTCCAGGGAAGGCACCGAAAGTTTGCTGCCTCATGTGAACCTCCCAGCCCTTACGGACGGAGCTTCGGGTTCTCCCTTCGCGGGGCCGTGGTTACGCGCCATCGCCCGGCTCACGCCCCCGCAGCCAACGGACCTGGCTGGCACGGGAGCCCCGGTGGAGGAGTTGACTGGATCGCTCTCGCCAGCCGCAATTGCCTGCGGCAGGGCCCGGTCCGGAGCGACTCTCAGGGCCCTGGCCTCGCGGCCGTGCACCAAACGGGGCGCCTGGCGCTGATCCGGGGACCAAAGTTCGACGGCCCCGGGGTGGGTGACCCGGATCTTCGTGTCCGGTCGCACAGGACGTGCGCCGAAGCGATCTCCTTCTGGAGGACGTTGATGTCTCCCACGGCGTCTTGGTGGCAGGTGAACCCACATCTCCGGCACCGGTGGTGCCGCCCCGTGGAGCGGTCGCTGGTCAGGCATTTGGGACAGGTCCTGGTGGATCCGGACTCGCTGACATGTTCGATCTTGACCCCGGCATTCTCTCTCAGGTAGCTCCTCCGGGTTCCTCTCGACCAACGGGAGAGCTGCTGGCGGCGCTGCCGGCCGGCCCGGCGCTCGTGCTTGGTCTTCCACTCGATGCCGCGTGCGCTCCCTCCAGAAGACCCGCACACTCACCGGACCAGAGGCCAGCCTTGCCTTGTAGGGCGTGGACGGTGGACGCCTCACGGAGGCTGCCGAGCCACTGGTCCAGGCCGAGGTGTCCAGTTGCCATCGGAGCCTGGCCGCGGCCGCGCTCTCCGATGGTTCGAGCACTCTGGC